>NZ_KB898896.1:20000-175505 GCF_000377925.1 Thioalkalivibrio sp. AKL12 | reverse complement strand
CGAGCGGTGACTATCAGCGCTTCCTGAGGCGGAATACGCTGCTGTGCAGCATGAGCAGCGTTGGCCACTGCGGTGACAATGCGGCTTGCGAGGGCTTCTTCGGCGTCCTCAAGCGCGAACGCGTACACCATCGGCGCTACCGGACACGAGACGAAGCACGGGCCGATCTGTTTGGCTACATTGAGCGGTTCCACAATCCAAGGATGCGGCGCCGCATCGCCATTCAGGATCTGAAGTTTTCAGCCCTTTCCAAACCGTCCGCCGAAACGGGGTAGAACCCGGGCGTCTCGACGCGCTGCAGAACGTCGGCTCGACCGCTCCAGGTTCCGTGGCGAAGCGCGGCCTGAACGATTACGTCGGCGCCGGCCTCCATCGCTTCGCGCGTGGCTCGCATCGCGCCGTCATCGACGCCCACCCCGTCAATGTGGGAGACCGATAGACCTTGGTCCTCGAGTGCTTGGATAAACGCGGCCTCATGCCGAAAGCCGCGCTCGCGAAGGATCTCCGTCAGCGGGTCGTAGTAGTCCGGCTTGGCGCGCTGCCCGGTTTGCTGCTGCCAGTCCAGCACTGTCAGATGATCACACGCGGCATGTGCGACCAAGTCCGTGGCGTTGAGTGTGATGTGTCCCTTGTTCACTTGCATACGGGATTCCTTTCCATGATTGGTACGTTTGCAGGCGATGGTAGCAATAGGGGTGGCTCACATTGTGAGCCACCCTGGGCCGTTTTACTTCTGCGCCCTGCGCCCCCCACTCATTTAATCCCATCTGAGCTTTTAATCTTTCCTCGAGTGGGCTGGATCCGATTGGCGCTAAGCAGTGCGATAGCTGCGAGATGCAGAGCGTACCTGTAGGCGCGCGCTGAGACACGGCGCCCGCTTTGCCTTTTCAGGCCCAAGGAAATGGTCAGCTTTCCGTGATTCCCTCCATCGCGCATGAGGGGGCGTTTGCGAGCGCGATTGATGGAAATTTTCAGTTTTTCGCTCCAGTATTGTCGCTGCGCCTGGGCATCGCTAGGGCTCGTTTGGGAGGGAACGTGTGTCGCGAAAAGCATGCTGCGGTCATCAGCCAATGAACTAAGGAGCTCGACGAACGGTTTGGCTGTATCCACACAGTAGAATGGGATTCCCGCGTTGTTGGCTTCTGTGTGCGCAAGGATGTACTGGATCACCGGCCCGATATCGCCGAGTGGACCAGACCTGCGAATCAGGGGCCGCATGCGTTCGATCATGCGATTGGCGAGGTGGATGTCTTCTTCGCTTTGCGGCGGGGACGGAGTGAGCGGTATCCCGTCGCCGTTGAATCCTTCTCGTCGAGCCTTGCTAACGAAACGGGGCTGCCCCTTCTTTGACCGGATGGAGGCGATTTTCTCGGCTGCATCAATGACGGCTTTGCAGCGTGCGTTGTCGAGTTCGGAGCGTTTAGCGATGAGATGTGGTGGGTGCCCGTTGTCGTGATCGGTCAGGATGCGAATGACGTCATTGGCGGTAACCGGTCGCGGGGAAGGCGATGGGGCCGCCACGATGTCGGCGTGGGACACATTCGCCCGCTGTGTGGAAGGCGGCGGGTACGTATTGGTTGGCAGTGCTCTGAGTATTCTCGGGCGTAAGCTGGTCGCAGCGACCAGATCGGGCTCGCGGCGGTCTTTCAAGAATCGTTTTGTCGATTTAGGCGATTGGCCGAGCAGTTGGGCATAGATGGTGGCGTCAAGGCGTGGAAGCGTCTGGCCGACTTTTTCCTGGAGGACTAAATCCATGCCATGCAGGTAGGTGGTGAGCGTCATCTCAGGCGATGCGTGGCCTGCTATGGATGTGACCGCGTGCAGCCTTTTCATCGAATTTGGTTGCCCGCCGGTCAGGCGGGCAACAAGAGATCTGTCCAGAGTGTGGCTGGCTGCTGGGTCATGGATGGCCTTGTCCCGCTCGGGTATTTCCACGCAGAGGTGTAGTCGGGTTAGTGCGCTGTGGCGGAGTGAGTACAACACGATGTGGGGGTTGCCCGTAACGTGTCGAAGCATTGTTTGCAGGTGCTCTCGCATGAGATCGCTGCCGACGTGGGTGTTCCTGTCAGGGCTCTCACTGAGTAGGAGTGTCTGGTCTGCCTTCTCGAACCAGGCCTGTAGTTGCGCGACCCGGCCGGAAAACCATTGGTATTCGGCCTTGGGGCAGAGCGCAGCCACGTCGATTCTGCGCAAGGAGGGCCGATTCTTGTTGGTGCCGTAGCGATTGCTGCGTACGGAGATAACGGTGTCGGTTTCGCCCACGAAGATCTCACTCAGGCGCAACTTTGAGGCCTCGGCGGGTCGAAGCCCGGCTCGAAATCCGAGAAAAAGAGCCATTTCGAGGATCTCCTTCCGGATCGGATTTCCTTTCTGTTGTTCCTGTATCACCTTCCGGGTGGCGTGGTATTCCGCCTCCGTAACAATCAGCGCCCGCACGCGGGGAACGCTTCTTCCGGAGCCGGCCAGTGTGGTTTCCAGTGGGGAAGCCCCATGCTCCAAAACGAGGTACGAGTGAAATTCCTGCAGGGCGATAGTCGGGAGGCTTTTGTCCCTCCAGCGCGTTTGATACAGGACATCGGAATACAGCTCTTCGATTTCGTCGGTGTCCATGTCCCGCATGTCGCTGATTGCCGCACTGTGCAGCAGGCTGATCAGGGGGCGCGCGAGCGGAGCCAGGTAGTTGCTATAGACCGTGGCTGGCGCAAGTGCTTTCCGACGCCACGAGGATCCATACGACAGCAGTTGGATCGCCCAGTGAGCTAGCAGATTGGCAACGACATGGTGACCGAGGGACCGATTGCGGATCAGGTCCTCGAGTCGGCGGATGCAATCAGCCCGAGTGAGTTTCCTCGACCGGCCGTCCCGGAGTGCGTCGAGTAGGCGCCGGGCGACTGCCCGGGAATCCTTGTCGGGTGTTCCGGTTCCCATCGTGATATGTGCAGCCGAGGGCGCATGGGGTGGGGTCTGCACCGCCGGTTGGGCCGCCTTTTTCACGCTGCCGGTGACTCGCTGATTCAGCAGCGCCACCCAACGGTTTGGAGGTAAGGAACAGCTTGGTATGCGGCCCAGCGCATATTCGGCGAGATAGGCTGGGACGGCTGCGCCAGGCATTCGTTCGAGGGCGGCCCATGCACCCTGGCACCACTGGCCGGGTGTCAGTCCTGATGGGGTCGATATCCCTAGGTCGATCATTAGCCCGAAGATGGTGCTTGCGACGTCCTTTGATCGTTTTTCCGCGTTCTTTCCGGATGGCACCGGAAATTGGCTGGCCTTGTGGTGACGCAGAAAATTCGCGAGCAGTGCGGCTGTCAGGTCGTCGATGCACCATCGGTGAAGGGCTTCGTTCTCTCCCACAACGTTCAGACGCCGCGCGCTTGCTTTCGGGATGCGGATGTCGACCCACATCTGCTCACCACATTGTTGGACCGGGTGGGTGGACTGCAGGGCATGTGGCAGGAACCCGAGTACCTGCGCGTCGCAGAAGCCGCCGAATAGCAATGCACTGGCCAGAACCAGTTCCCCGCGTCGACTGGCAAGGGTGGTGGCGCCCTTTTGCTGCCAGCGATGTTCGTGGTGGTGGAGATCGCCGAGAGCTTTTGCGAACTCTTTCCGGATTGCGACGAAGTGGCTACCCCGGCGGAAGAAGTCCTCGTCGCGCAGGAGGGGGTCCCGGTGTAGGCTCAGAAAGAGGTTGGGTGCGGTAAGTGTCCAAAGACCCTGGCGGTTCCCACGGTCGATCGTCAGCGAGAAAAAATTGTGCTGGATTCGCCAGTCGCTCGCCGATAAGGACGTGTCCTGAATATGCTGGACGATGCGGTCGACGATGGCCTGGCCATCGGGTGGCGGCGATCCAGCCGCAAGTTCAGGCGATTCTTTCTGCACCAGGGACTGCACTTGAGCATGTGATCGGTCGGTCTCCCGTTCGCGGTCGTGTGCCCGTACCTTGCGCCCGATCTTTTGATGGCGGCTGGACGATGCCGAGCGCACCCATATGGCGTGCAGAGTCATCTGGCCACTCCTTCCAGCACCTTCCAGCCATGCCTCTGCAGCATCGGCTCGATCCATTCGCTCACCATGTCGCGCAGGTCCTCGATGGCGAGTGCCGAGTGGGCACCGTACGCCTCCAAGCCGATCGGCTCGTGTCCGAGCAGTGCATCAATCCACTCTCCCGGACACCCCATTTCGGTCAGATAGGTTCGGATGTGATGTCGTCCGAAATTCACCGGTGCCGGAAACAGGTCTGCGAGTCGGGGTGACAGCGTTGCCGGCCGGATGGATGTGATGCTCGGAGGCATCTCCTCCGATAGGAAGACCAGGAAGGGGGTGGACTCGTCACTGGATGCGGCGGCACGTAGCTGGGCGGCTACTTGAGGCTGGCGCTGACTCCACCGAGAGCCAAGAGCCAGGAGGTGCCGCCGATAGACCTCGAGTTGTTGGAGCACGGTCGGGGGGAGAGGGATGGTCCGTTCGTTGCCGCTCGCCCGTGCTTCCTTGTCGACGACATACAGCAGTCCACTATCCCAATCGATGTCGAGCGTACTCTCAATGGGATCGCGGACGGCCCGCAGTCCCGTGCCGATCAGGGCCATCATCGCGGTGTACAGGGCGTACGCATTGTGGTGGCTGACATGCTCTTCGATGCCGGCGAGTGCGGATGGTGTCTCGGGAATCCCCTGCCGGAGTTCCAGGGCGAAGCCTTCCAATACCCCGGCCAGGGGCCGCAGCGCACTGCCGTAATAGCACTCGTCAGGGGGAGCGGGTGAATGGTCCGCTTCGCGATCGAAGGACGGGCCGAAGATGTGTTCAATCGCCACACGATAGGCTGCGACCAAATGCGATTTTGCCGTGGTCTGGTAGACCAGTGGGGTATGCGCATGTGGGTCTCCGTCGCCCGACAGGATCCAGGCGTAGGACCAGTTGCTGCACTGATCCGCGATTACCTGAGGCAGTACGGCTGGGAGGCGAGTCAGGCGCAGTCGGCTGTGGCGGCGCTCGTTGATCTTTTTCAAGCGCGTTGTTGCCGCCTGCTTCAGGTCGTCGAAGTCCGAGGCGAACATACTTGACGTCTGCGTGGTCCCGGCTGCCCGCCGGACACACTGTAGCAGTGTCAGAATCGGTTTCGGGAGCGTGAGCAGGAGTCCCGTTTCAGTCGGCTGCAAGAGATCCGATACCTCGCTGTACAGAGCGGGATCCATTTCGGGCGCCGGGACTCGCACCCAGAGGTGCACGCCGCAGCGGGTCAGGATTGCTCGGCACTGGTCATCGGGTATTGCAGATTCATCCTTTAGTACTGGAAGCCCGTGGAGATCCTCCGCTGTCCCTCCGGTGGCAAGAATTAGCACCAGCAGGCCGACCGCTTCGGCATCAATCGCGTTGCTCGCGGTTGCGGTGCCCTGCATCCAGGGGCGTAGATCCGTGAGCAGCGTCCGGACTTCGTCGCGGCGCGGCAGGTCACGGTGGATCGGCAGTCTCTGGTTGCCGCGCGCCCGGTCCCGCACCATGCCCTGCTGGCGGCGGACCCGCATCGACAGGCTGTCGCCCGGGTGTTCGCCGCGCATGATGCTGGAGCGCATGGTTACCCTTTCGGGGCGGACCTCGGTGGGGGCGAAGCCGATGCGCTGGTACTCATGTGACTGGTCGCGAGAGAGTGGGCCAATCGAGAGGACTTGGGTGCCTTCGACGGCCTGTTGTCGCCGTTGGTGTTCCTGCAGCTCCGTCTCTCCCGCGTCTTCCGCGTCCGGCTTTTCTGTCGGGGGCGTAGGGTTGGGCGCCCGGCGCTGGGAGCTCCGCCGGTTCCGCCGGCTACTGCGGTTCTTGGCGTCGCGGATCATGACGCGTATGGCGCTCGCCTGCGACACGTATCTTGGCTCATCAATCCCCTCCGGCAGTACAGCCTCAAGGTGGGCGAAGGCGTAGGAGAGGTGGGCCTGCTTGCGGGGTAGGTGGGCGAGTATCTCGGGGTGTTTGCCGACTGCGAGTTGCCGCACCAGTCGGCAGGCCTCCGGTGCGCTGGGGACTGGTGGCTTGCCCGTTCGATGTTCCGTGCAGAGGGCGATGCGTTGTCCGCCATCGTGGTAGATAAGCGTGGCATATGCGAGGAGGATCTGTGATGCGAGCGGGCGGATCTGATCGGCCTGCCTCGGATCCGCAACTGCGAGGTGCAGCAGCATGCCGTAGATGGGGGTTTCGCCCATTTCGCCATGGATCTGCCGCTTTGCTTCCCGCTCTGAGATGGGAGGCAATGAGTCGACCCGACCCACTTCCCGCGCCATCTGATCACCCGCCGCGCGGAGCATTTTGGCCGTCTGGGAATGCGGCCCTGTGCATCCGGTCAGCCATTCCGCGCATGCGACCCACTCGCGGACCACATATGGGAACGACCCTGCGGTCGATCGGGGGCGGCGAAGGATACAGCCGAGGCGATCTTGGAATCGTTGATCCATCTGCGGGTCGACCTCATCCCCGGGTCGTTCGGGCACCGGCTGATCACTCATGTCCCAGCGCCCTGAGACGGATACGATCCAGAGGGGTCTCCGACTGCACGGGGAGTGACTGCTCGGTTTCTTTTAGGACCTGCAGCCTGCTCCGGCGGATGCCCGTCAGACGTGAGAGGGCTCGCGCTGATCGCATGCGCGGTATCCATCTCTCTGCCAGGTCTTGCGGGATCGCGGCACGGAGGGACTCGATTTGCGTCGGCTGGATATCGGGGTGAGGCGAAGTCAGCAGGGAGGCCAGCGCCGCGTGGACCCAACGGGCCTCTTCCGCGACATTTTGCCCACAACTGGTGTAGTCGATGACGGGTATACGCGTGGTGGGGGCGAGCCGCGTCTGCGCCTCAATGAGTAATCGGCCCCCAGCCAGCGCGCAGGTTTCCCCGTCATGTTGGATCACGGGGACAGGATTTAGATGGATTAGTGCGCGAATTGCGGTATCGGTGAATGCGTCACCGGGGATTGCATGCGGCTTATCGTGGCATGAGTAAGATAACGGGATGATGTCTCTCAATATCGCGGACCTTACCTTGAGTCCTTTCCAGGGCGCTCTTTCCATTGAAAAAATTTTCCTGTTTATTTCCCCTCTTGTCTTCAACCTGATCACGATTTGCACGGGTCGTCAAGGCTTTCTTTGTTTTAATTTTAGATCGGCAAAAACTGGGCAATTAAGTTAATTTAAGTAACTGATAAATAAGCAATTCTTTAAGTGATATTTTAATTTCATAGAGGGCCTTTTGGGGGTATTGTTGGGTCTTGTTTGTAGGGTTAGTGGGCTCTTTTTTTCGAATGTGATATTGAGTTTTCACGGCAGGCCCATTGACGGGTCACGGGTGTAAATTGAGGGGGCGAGCGAGGCCCTATCGGTCAACGTAGTTGTCACCTGATCCAAGCCCAGAGGTGACGACGTATGAAGCAGTATTCCGAGGAGCGCAAGGAGGCGGTGCTGCGCAAGCTGGCCCCGCCGATGAACCTGACGGTGCCCGAGGTGGCGGAGGCCGAAGGGATCTCCACGGCGAGTTTGTACAATTGGCGGAAACAGGCTCGCGAGCGAGGTGAGGTTTTGCCATCACGTGGATCGGCTCCAGAGCAGTGGAGCAGCAAGGACAAGTTCCGGGTGGTTGTGGAGACCGCGCCGATGAACGAGGCGGAGTTGAGCGCCTATTGCCGGGAACGCGGTCTCTATCCCGAGCAGGTCGAGGCCTGGCGTTCGAGCTGCATGAACGCCAACGCCCGGACGAGCGAGGAGGAGCAGCGCACCCGCCAGGCGCGCAAGGCCGAGCGCAAGCGGATCAAGAAGCTCGAACGCGAGCTCCAGCGCAAGGACAAGGCTCTGGCGGAGACGGCGGCCTTGCTGACGCTGTCAAAAAAAGCCGAGGCGATCTGGGGCCACAACGACGAGGACGACTCGGTATCTGTCAAGGTAGATGTCACCTGAACGGGATGCAGGGGTTGGTTAACCGCTCGCGGCGTGTTCGGGGTTCAGATGGACCTGCTCGGGCAGCCCGAAGTGCCGGACGTTACCGGCCCAGCGTTCGGGGCGTGCCTGGCGGGCGCGCTCATAGGTGGCTCGCCTGCGGGCGAGGACGTGGGTCGCTTCGCCCGAGTGTCGCTGGGCCGGTGTCACGTAGTGGAGCGCGCTGTGGCGGTGTTCGTGGTTGTACCAGCCCACGAACCGGTGCATCCACTCGCGGGCATCTTCAAGGGTCGCGAAGCCGTTGACCGGGAAGCCCGGGCGGTATTTCAGGGTCCGGAACAGCGACTCGGAGTAGGCGTTGTCGTTGCTCACCCTGGGGCGGCTGCGGGACGGCGTGATCCCGAGGTCATAGAGCTTCTGCAGGAACGTCGCGGCCTTCATGGGGCTCCCGTTGTCAGAGTGCAGGATCAGCGGCTTGTCCTTGCTCGCCAGGTGCTCGCGCCAGTAGGCCTTCTCGATGAGCTCACAGGCGAGCGCGCCGGTCTCGGCCTCGTAGACCTCGTGGCCTACGATCTTGCGGCTGAACACATCGACGATGAGGTAGAGATACCACCAGGTCCCGCAGGCTGGACCGGGCAGCCACGAGATGTCCCAGCTCCACAGCCGGTTCGGCGCATCGGCGGCGTGGGTCGTCGGCGGCCGCGGACTCTCCGGGGCCTTCTGGCGCCCACGATGATGGAGCTGGCCGTGGTCTCGCAGCACGCGGTAGAACGTCGACTCCGAAGCCAGATAGCGCCCCTGATCGGCCTGATCGGCCACGATGTACGCCGGCGGGCGGCTGCGATAGGACGACTGATTGCACAGGTTCACGATGTCGGTACGCTCCTGTTCCGAGAGCTTGTTGCGAGGCGTCGGCCGCACGGCGTCGGGCCGCTGGTCGGCACGCACGCTTCCGGATGCCTTCCAGCGATGGTAGGTGCGCACGCTCACGCCGAGTACCTCGCAGGCCTTGGCCAGCCGGGCCCCTTCGCGTTGGGCATCGTCGACCAGCGCCACGGTATGCTGGCGATCTGGGAGGCGGGTCAGTCCGCAGTGTGCCAGCGCGGGTGTCTGTACCCATGCGATTGACCCAGACTTCGATTCCGCGCGCATGTTCCGTCATGACTCAATCTCGCCTGCGTGGCCTGCGGACCCGTTTAGGGAGATGATCTTCGCTGAGCCGGAGTCCGGTGGGATCTTTCTCGGGCGCACCAAGGTTTTCGATCTGATCGGTCATTCCCAGCACAAACAGAGCGGTTGCCACGGCGCCCCAGCTCACCGTCGGGTCACCCGCCTCAATCTTCGAATACGTCTGCCGGCTGACACCAATACGCTCTGCCATCATCGCTTCGGTCCATTGGCGCCGCTTGCGGCCAATTTCGATGTTTTCGCCCGCTCTCTTCATTGCGTTCTCGAGGGGCGGGAGGGGGCGAAACTTCATGTGTGCATTCCGGTAATGGGGAGAATAAGGCGCATTAAATGGAAATTAGGTAAAAGTTAATACGCATTATAGCCTCGGGCGTCTCTGGATATCTTTGGCGGGCTCGAACGATCGGGGGTGGATGCAGAGGGGAAGAAGGGATAGAATATTACAAGGTATTACTTAGTAATAAGAGGCCCGCTATGGCAACGTCACTGAAGATTGATGACACGTTGAAAGGTCGCGTCCAGCACCTTGCCGGTCAACGCCGACGCACGCCTCACTGGATCATGCTCGAAGCCATCCGGCAATACGTCGAGCGCGAGGAAGCCCGCGAGAGCTTCAGGCAGGAAGCCCTGGCGTCCTGGTCGGCCTATCGGGAAACCGGCCAGCACCTGACCGGACAGGAAGCGCGCGCCTGGTTGAACACCTGGGGCACTGATGATGAAAAGGCCGTGCCCGAGTGCCACGAGTAATCGTCACCGCAGGCGCAGCAGAAGGATTGGAACGATGCCGGGGCTTTCTTGCCACCAAAGCCCCGGATGCCGCCAGGCGCGCGGGCCAGGCGATCGAGCGGCAATTCCTGCTGCTGGAAACGGCACCCGATATTGGCCGGCCGGACCCTGAAATACCCGACCTGCGCGAGCTGTTGATTGCCTTCGGCGACTCCGGATTTGTAGCCCTCTACCGTCACGACCCGGCCGACGACGTGGTGTATGTCCTGGCCTTCCGACACCAGAAAGAGGCGGGCTACTGATGTGGACCCTGAACTTTAACAGCTTGCGCCGCGCGGCGTGTACGGGGCGGCCTGCGAACGCGCTCGGGAGCTGGGAGATTCCACCACCCCCTGCGACAGCAGAGCCGACGTGATGCGACGCGCCTGGCGCTCGCTGAGATCCAGCAATCCAGCCACATCCCCGCGTGGTAGCGCGCCGCGGTACAGCACCGCCTCCAGCACCCGGCCGGAGCGCGGTGGCAACCCATCGTTACGAACCTCTTCCTCTGCCCCGCACAGCACCTTGATCAGGGAGTTGGTCGAGGCCTCTCAAAGGCTTTTCGGCCGGGCTCCAACCCCTCTTTTCCCTGAACCAGCAATCCTTCCTGAAGTGCCCGTTCCAGCGGTGCCTGAAGCCGTTCCCGCGCGTTGTCCGTCAGGCGGATGAACCCCATCCGGTGGAGGGCGTCGTTCATGGCCGTATCGCGGTCGAGTGTGCCGGCTTCGGCCACCGTGCGAACCAGCGATAGCTTCAGTTCGGTATCGGGGACGTGGTCGAGCTGGCGCAGCGCATCCGGGAGATTGCTCCAGTCCCGCAGGCAGGGCACCGCGAATTGTTCGTCACGGCCGGAGAATTCACCCTTCAGGCGGATCAAGCCCTGCGCACCCAGGGCCGCGCGACGCTCATGGATGCGCGCCTGGATTCGCGAGCCGGCCCGGGAAAACCCTGCCGCCTCCAGCAGTCGCCGGGTGAGGATGACGAGGTGAACCGGCCCTTCGGTGTCGACGATCTGCAATAGAGCCCGATCGAGTGCCTCCTGGGGGATGTCGTCGAACCGGTCGTGCTCCGATAGAGCAAGATCATTCGTCTCGGTTTCCCGGTAGGGCTGCGTGTCCCACGTCGTCACCCATTCGCAACCATGGTCGCGACAATACGAACGCCACGCCGCGCAGGTCTCATTCGGGCCTGGGGTCTGGATGAAATGCTGGTGCACCCGGGCCAGGGCATCCAGGGCACCATGGTCTGTTTCGCTCATCGCTCGCCCTCCAGGACAAGCTCCACGCCCATGGCCTCGGCGGTGAGGTCGATCATTGCTTCCTGCAGCAGAGTCTTGGGCCCATCGCGCAGGCAGGCGTCATCCAGGGCCAGCAGGACCTCGCCGCGCCACTCCGAATCGGCCGTCTGCCCGAGGCTCCGGGCCAGGATCGTCACGATCCCCATGGCCGGTTCGATGTCTTCCGACGGCAGGGTCCCCACCCAGATGCGCCAGTGCTCGGCGACGGTATGCATGTCCTCGAACAAGGCCGCCTCAGCCGCTGGAGTCGAGCTATTTTTGGTAGAGCGCTGTGGCAACGTTGCCGCCCCGCGGCCTAGGGCCAGGAACGCAAAGGCGAGGGCCGCGAGCTGATCCCGGCCGGACCAGGTCGAAGGGTCGACCCCGTGCTCGGTCAGAGCCTGCTCGCCCAGTGTCCGGACCGTGTCCAACTGAAACTGAGGGCGTGCCGCTTCCTCCTCTGCAAGCTGACGTCGGGCCTGGGCCGCGGTGGCGAGCCGCCCGATCCCGCCGATAAGCCCCGCGAAGAGTCGCAGTACCCCACCGAAGAGCCAGTAAACGCTGGCGAAGAGCGCGAAGATCCCCTGGATGGCGGCTGCGTTGTGCCCCCGCAGTTGAACCCCCGCGATCTTGGCTGACGAGCGCCCGGGTCGGATCCAGTTGAACGAGCCGATCGGGGTTTTGGTGGACACGGTGACACCCGATTTCGACAGGTTGAACTTGGCCGCATCCGAGCCATAGCGTCCGCGCAGGATGAAGCGACCGTTCTGGAAAGCGACCTGGGTGTTTTTCGCCAGGCGGGTGGACACCCGTACGCCGTGGTTGGTGTTGCCGGTCAGGTTGATGCCGGCGGCCCGCGTCTGCGCGCGAAGCGACAGCCCGCCGGTACGACTGGCCCGCAGATAGCGCCCGGTGTGCTCGATGCGCTTCTGCCGGCCATCGCGGTCCTTTTCGCCAACCTTGAGCATCGTCATGGTCGGCTCCCGTCAGCTCGGGGCCTGGAAACCATGCAGGCTTGCATGCCTCAAGCGCTCAGCCCTGCATTCGGATTTCACTCGCCGTCCTTCTTTTCGCCTTCGTTCGGTTCATACAGCACATCGAACCCGACGCCCATCTGGCCGTCGCTGCGCCGCTGCATATTCTCCAGGCGCTGTTGGCGTTCCTGCTCTTCCAGCTCCTTGTCCCGCTCCTGCTCTTCATCGTCCATGTTGTGCTCCATGCTTTGATTCGTGGCGGTGGCGTTTCGTATTTGGGGGCGTTCTTCACCCCATGGCATGCATGCTAACGGCCGGTCGTTGGATGTGGCGATTGGGGGCGCCTTTGACCTTGAGGGTCATGGGACGCCAGATTGCGCCGCAGTGATGACCGGTGGCCGGACCACGATCCTGACATGGTCGAGTGCACGGTGACGCGTCAGGGGATGACGCCTGCGTGTGCTATCAACGAAGCGAAGACGCCGTTGACCGGCCGCAATCACGTGAGCGTATCGTCCGGGTTTCATCAGGCCAACAAAAAGAAGGCGGGGCATGCCAACACTCGAAGACCGCTACCGGGGCGCCATGCTGGGACTGGCATGCGGCGACGCATTGGGAACCACCCTGGAGTTCCAGCGTCCCGGCCGTTTCACACCCATTACCGATATGGTCGGAGGTGGACCGTTTGGTCTGCAGCCGGGGCAATGGACGGACGATACCTCGATGGCGGTCTGCCTGGCCGAGAGCCTGGTCCACTGCCACGGGTTCGATGCACACGACCAGATGGATCGGTACGTGCGGTGGTGGCGGGAGGGGTACGCGAGCAGTACGGGGCGGTGTTTCGATATCGGGAACACGGTGCGCGCGGCACTCCATCGCTATGAGGATTCCGGTGATCCGATGAGTGGGTCAGACGATCCGCAATCAGCCGGCAATGGATCCCTGATGCGGCTGGTTCCGATCCCCCTGGCGTATCGGCACACACCGGTTCAGGCACACGTTGCGGCGCAGGCGAGTTCGAGAACGACGCATGGTGCACGTGAGTGCCTGGATGCCTGTCGTTTGTGGACGGCCTATACGCTGGCTGCTCTCGATGGAGCGAGCCGAAAAGAGATCCTGGAACGTCCCTGGTGTGAGCTGCCCGGGTTCGAAGCGCAGGATGCGCTGGCGCCTCGGATCGAGGCGATTGCGCAGGGGGCATTCCGGCAGAACGATCCACCCCGCATCCGCGGCACGGGCTACGTGGCCGACAGCCTTGAGGCCGCACTATGGGCCTTTGAACGAAGCCATGATTTTCGGGAAGGGGCTCTGATGGCCGCCAACCTGGGTGAAGACGCCGACACCACTGCGGCGATCTTTGGGCAATTGGCCGGGGTCTTCTACGGGGAGGCGGGCATCCCCGAGGAATGGCGCGCGCGGCTCAGCCAGCACGATCGTCTGGCCGAACTCGGAGATGCATTGTTACAGCTCGCGGATGTGGCCCCTGCGGGGGTGAGCGATGCCCGATCTACGGAGCGCCTCTGAATGACCACCCAACGGACCAGTGCTAGCCATCCGCTGCAAATAGCCGAGATCCCGCTCACGGAGGGTGGCGTCATCGGCGTCACCTTCTGCCCCGGCAAGCAACAAATGCAGGCGATGACCGGCCCCTGGGCCCGGGATCTTCAGGCCGATGTGACGCGGATAAAGACCTGGGGTGCGGCTGCCGTGGTGACCCTCACCACAATCGACGAATTGGTCGAGTTGAGTGTTCCGGGATTGGGCGATTGTGTCAGCGACGCCGGGCTGACCTGGTACCACCTTCCCATCCCCGACATGGCTGCTCCCGATGCGGGGTGGGATGATCGGTGGCAGGCCCTGGCGCTGGAAATCCACCGCTCGCTGTATGTGGGAGGGCGCGTGGTGGTGCATTGCAAAGGCGGTCTGGGCCGGGCCGGCACCGTGGCGGCCCGGCTCCTGATTGATCGGGGCATACCGCCCGTGGCTGCCATCGAACAGGTCCGCCAGGCGCGACCGGGTGCCATCGAGTCCCATGCGCAGGAGCGCTATCTTGAACGGGTAGCGGTGGGGCAGTGCGCGAGCGGGTTCAACGAGACACTCCCAGGGGAGCTTGGTGGATGAGCCGTGCGTGGGTGGTTTGTCTCGGGTGTGCACTGTGGGTGGCCGGCTCACCCGCGCCCGCCGACGGCTACTTCAAGTGCGAAACCTCGCAGGGGGTCGAGTACGCCGATGCCCCCTGTACCGGTGACGCCAAGCGCCGCGACTTTCCGAACCAGGACGAGCGAGAACAACGGCGCGCCGAGCAGCAGCGCTTTGCCGCCTGCTTTCGTCCCTCCCGAACCTTTGAGCCTGGGAACAAGGCGTCGGATCTCGCCGAACTTTGTGGTACGCCACGAAGGGTGCGGCGGCTAACGACCGTTCGCGGTGCCGAAGAGCGATGGGAGTATCGGCAGGGACACGGCGCGGCGTTCGTATGGGTCGAGGACGGTATCATCACGGCCATCCGCGACTAGGCCGGGCGCGGGCAATCAATCCGCCCTCACGCGGATCAGCACTTCGCCCGGTTCCGGGCGCGAAGCCGGGGGCAGCGGGCGGCCATCGAGCCGGTAGCCTTCCAGCGCAACCATCAGCGCATCGGCCATCTCGGTCTTGGCTTCATCACGTTCAGCGCCGTCGGTGAGCGCCTCCGGTACGTCACGGCAGGTGGCGAGGTACCGTCCAGCGGCGTCGCGCTCGATGCGGACGGGGTAATGCTGTGCGTTCATGGCGATGCTCCTGGTCTTGCGTCAACCGTCGATAAGGCGGTCTTTCCAGTGACCCACGAGGCCGATTTTGAAGGGCGGTCGCGGGCCCGGGGGGAGAATTCCGTTCCACCCGATACGACACGATACAAAACCTGGGCGACAGAAAACGACGCACTGGGGTGAGATGCTGGGAACGCATTCAGTCGGAGCACGACGCCAATGAAGATGAAGCGCCTAGCCTGGGCTATTGCCCCAGCTTGTGCTGGCCTTGCTTGCAGGCTGCACGACTCCGACGCTCCCCACGGGCAATAGCCACCGCGTGGGCCAGCCCCTGATCCGTGAACCGGATGGCCGGATTACGGGATACGTCGACCGGAAGCGGTTCGGGCCGACGTGCATTCGTGCCCCCGACAGGCGGTTCCTGGGGGCGGTCGAAGAGGGACCGGGCTCGGCACCTACGTATATTGGCGGAACGGATAGTCGAATCCTGCGCCAGATCGACTGATTAGGGTGGGCAGGTGGCAAATGCCTGAACCCACGAACGACGGTCTATCTAACGACAATTACTCTGGCCGGTCGACGACAACTACTTTGGCCGGTTGCCACTAAGCTGGACTGCTCTTCCAAGCGACCCACAAGGGGCGGGGATGGCGGTCACCGAGCAACAGGTCAGAGTCTTCATGACACAGCGATCCAAAGGCACAACGCAGACGGCGGCGGCCGCCAAGGCCGGCATTTCTGAACGCACTGCCCGGCGGATTGACGCCGGCGAGCCCGTCGGTGGCGGGCCGCGTCCATACCCGGGCGCCGCGGCTCGGGCATGTTAGGCGGACCCGGGGTCGAGCCGTGGCTCGGGCGGGACGAATACCGCGGGCTTTTCCGGTTCGTCGTGTCGCGGTTCCCGATTACGGGTACGGACAGGCCTGATCGCGGCCATTAGCCTTGGCCTTGTACAGGGCCTCGTCCGCCCGTCGCATCAGTTGATCGAAGGAATCGTCGTCACGCAGGGTCGCGCAGCCGATCGAGACGGTCGGACGGACCTCGGGCGCGAAATCGGGCAGTCGCACCTCCCGCACTGTATTGAGGATTCGCGTGGCCAGGTCGACGGCCCCATGGGCATCCGTCTCCGGCAACAGGATCGCGAACTCCTCGCCCCCAATGCGTGCCATCAGGTCAGAGTCGCGCAGGATTTCTCGACAGGCCTGGGTGATGCGGCGGAGAGCCTCGTCGCCCGCTGCATGGCCATGGCGGTCGTTGAGTCGCTTGAAATGGTCGAAATCCAACTCCAGCAGGGACAGCGGGTGCCGATGACGATGCGCGCGCTCGACCTCCGTGTGCGCCCGTTCGAACAGCCGCTGCCGGTTGGACACCCCGGTCAGGGAATCGGTGTGGGCCACCTCCTGCCAGTAGTGCTCAAGCTGTTTACGGGGGGTGATGTTGACGGCGACCCACAGTGCGACGCGGGCGGAATGCTCATAGCTGCGTAACGAGAGGATTCGACCCTCGAACCACTGTTCCGCAAACGCATCCTCCCCGCGCCGGGCGTCTTCAGGCAGTAGTGAGACATCCGCCGCTCGTAGGCAATATTCGATCGTCTGCAGTTCACCGGACTCGATCGCGGTGCGCACCAACTTCAGGCATTGGTCCGCCAGTGGCTCCGGGAGGGCGTCATGCAGGGTGTGCCCAATGAGGCTCTGCCCTCTGACGTACAGTGCCTCGTTGGCCCCGCCGATCACCTGGACGTAGAGGCCGTGCTCGTCCAGCACGAACGAGATATCCGGCAGCGCATGCAGCAGCGTAAGGAGCTGGTCCCGCTCTGCACATACGGCGTCATAGTCCGCTCGCGGGACGGTCGAGGGGGTGCGTTCCATGGCGATGGGGCTCCGCGGAAAGTCCAAAAACCGGAAACATTAGCAGAAACTAATATTGTATGCGATTAGGGTACGGCACCGGGGCGACAGGAACCGACGTTTGAGGCGCGAAAACTCCCCGCTAAGACCCCGAGCCCAGGCAGACACGATTCAATGTGGACAGTCTCTGTTCCGTCGATCTTCACTCCGCCCCGGTTAAGCGACACCAATCGACGCCTCGGCATGAGAATGTGGCGATACGTGGACCTCGATGCCGGAGCGTTTTGCCATGAACACCATTCGAACGAGCCTGGTTGTCCTGATAGCGATCACGCTTGTTGGCTGCGCCACGGTGCCGCCGTCTGGGGGCGACGCTCGTCATGTTGGAAAGCCCATGATCCGCGACGCCGACGGGCGCATCACCGGATACATCGATGAGAAGCGATTCGGACCCACCTACATCCGGGCCCCGGACGGCCGCATCCGGGCCATTGTTGAAGAGGGACCGGGTTTGGCGCCCACGCGTATACGGGATACGGACCGCCGGATCCTGCGGCAGATCGACTGAATGGGACGTCCTGCAGATCATTCCTTCAACTACGCAGGGCCCTCATTGCGGATGGGGGTGGTCTCCTGCGCGAGCGGCTGTCTGTCCACCGCGAAGTTCGTCCTCATAGGGATTTTGGGCGGTTGGCATCAATGGCCGCGAGGGGAGTTGCATGAAAGATTTCGAGAGCCGGGTTGTGGAGCACGGCGATGGTGGTTGGACGCTATGGGTCCGGCAACCGGGAGGCGGGCCATTCGCGATCCTCGAGGGCTATCCCGGCAACCTGCCAGACGGGCTGGGCGTGATGGGACGTGAAACGAGTGCCGCATTGAGCCTCCACATGGAAGACGACAAGGATGGCTCAGTCGCCGAGATCCTAGTGGACGGGCATGAGCAGAGTGCCAAGCGCATACGGTTTCCGCGCGCGTACTCCTCAGCGGTAGCCGAACTTCTTCAGCGTGCGCTCACTCCGGGGATGATGGGTATCGACGCTGCCGATCTGTGCGCGGTGCTTCCGGCGCGTGGCGGGTTGGGTGTGCTGGCCGAGTATCCGCCACCCAGAGCGCAGAGCGACATGGATGCCGTAGGAGGTAATTTGGCGATAGATGTGAGCCGGCATGGTTCGGTGTCTGCGGCTCTGGTGGTGCTTCCGGTCGATGCCACCATGACACCGGCAACGGTGGATAGGGTTGCGCAATCCGTAACCCGAAACCTTTCCGAAGGATCCGACCTCGTTCTGGCCGCACCGCTGTCGATAACAGATGGAGAACCGATGAAGATTTGCCTCTTTGGGGAATAGCGGCATTCGCGTGCGGTTCGTAGTCCGATGTCAGGGCTTTATTTCCAGGCGTCAGGGATGGTCGCCTTTCTCCTTCAGTCTCTGAATCCCGCCCGCATACGGGTGATTCATCCAGACTAAGGAGATCGACATGCAGAAACGGATCATCACGACCGGCGGCCTCATCGCCATTCTGGGCCTCGGCGCCACGGCCGCTCAGGCCTCCGGTTTTGACGGTGGCTACATTGGCGGTCAGGTGGGCGGGGCGTCCTACGACATCGATGCCTCGGTGAGCGGGCTGGGCAGCCTGTCCGGTCTCAGCGGAACCGGGGCCGTTGGGGGCCTGTTTGCGGGGTACGGTGGCGTCTCCAGCGGCGGTGTTTACGGTGGCGTGGAGATCGACGCCCAGATCGAGGATGCGGATGCTACGGTGTCGATCGACGGCGAAGGCACTGCGGGTGTCGAGGCCCGTCACAGCTACGGAGTCACCGGACGTATCGGCGGGCTGGTGAGCGACAACGTGCTCGTCTACGGGCTTTTGGGCTACCAGCAAACGGAAGTCCGCAGCAGCGTGCGCGGTCCGGGTTTCGTGAACGGCTCTGATACCGACCGCATCAACGGTCCGAGGATTGGGGCGGGCGTGGAAGTGCAGCGCGATACCGGATGGTTCATGCGGGGCGAGGTGTCCTACACCGCCTACAGCAGCGAGTCGTATGGCGACCTGGAGATCGACCCCGGTGCGACCCGAGTGCAGTTCGGGCTTGGCTACCGGTTCTGACGGATCGAATCGCGTCTCGTGCGCTTGTGGGATGACCGTGCCGAGCGGTATCCGATCCCGGGAGGTGGCGTCGTCGTCATCTCCCGGTTTTGCGTTGGGGCAGGCCGCCTGTCAGTCTGAACAGGGGGGCTGGAGCCTACGCCGGATGAACAGGGAGCCGGAGATGAGTCAGGGCAACGGAATGCGTGCCACGCTGCAGCGTCGGATGCTGCTGCTGGGAATGATCCCGAGGCAGCCCCGCCGGGTGAGTGCGCCGGCTTTGGTCGAACACCTGCAGGCCCGCGGACTCTCCACCACGCTGCGCACTATCGAGCGGGACCTGGAGGCGTTGTCCGGCTTCCTTCCGCTGGGCCGCGATGAACGTGATCGCCCGTACGGGTGGTACTGGCTGTCCGAGGCGCCGCTCCAGGATGTCCCCGCGCTCGACCCGGAGACGGCCCTGACGCTGCAAATCCTGGATGCCCATGCCGCGCGGCTGCTGCCGCCATCGGCACGCGAGCGCCTGAAGCCGCAGATCGCGCGAGCGCGCGACGTGCTGGATGCCGCCGGGCAGGACTCCGGTCTAAGCCTGTGGCCCGAGCGGATCCGTATCCTCTCGAACGGTCCGCCGCTGGATCCTCCCGAAATGCCCAAGGGCGTTTTCTCGGTCCTTCAGCAGGGACTGCTGGAGCGCCGCTGCCTGGATATTACCTACCGCTCCCGCTCGCGTGGCCGCGTAAAGGATCACCGGATCCACCCGCTGGCCCTCGTGTTCCGCGAGCCGGTCACCTACCTGCTCGCGACCATCGAACCCCATCAGGATGTCCTTCACTTGGCAGCCCACCGCATCGAGGCGGCTACGCTGACGGACCGCCACGCCGGCGATCCCGTCGATGGGTTCGACCTGGACCAGCTCATCCGGGATGGCGCCTTCGATTACCCCGAGGGCGAGCGCATTCAGCTCGACATTCGAGTGAATGGCGACTTGGCCTACCACCTCCACGAGGCGCGTTTGTCGGACGATCAGACGATCGAGGCGCAGGTCGATGGCACATCCAGAGTAACCGCGACCGTGCGGGATACCGCTCGCCTCAAGTGGTGGCTGCTGGGGTTGGGTGCAGGCGTAGAGGTGATTGGGCCCAAGGCGCTACGCGATGCGATTGCCCAGGAGCTGGAATCGGCCCGGGTCGCCTACCGATCGGAGGCGCGTGCGTGAAGGGCCTTCGTGCTTTGCGGGATGGATGGTTGGGACTCTCCGGTCGCCGCCGCCTCGCCTCGCAAGCGGACGTCCAAGCATGGACCGTCGGCAAGCTCCTGCTGGAGCTTCCGCGCTGTGGCCCTCGCGTACGGCTCCTGTGGCCGCAGCACGACCGGACGACCACAGGCTGTGAATGGATCGTGCCTGCGCGTGACCTGGCGGACTGGATTCAGTCACGTACAAAGCCCGTGGTCGCCGCAAGGCCGGACGGGGTCCGCCGGGCTTTCCACCTGTGGCTCCAGGCCGCGGATGATCAGGGCGATGCCACCACGGATCTTCCGGAGGTGTTTCGAGCCGAGGTGCAGGGCCGCTACAGGGAGATCCTGGCAGCGATCGCGGGAGACCTTCGTTGTGTGCAGTGCCAGGCGTTCGTGGCGTCCCCGTGGGTGGAGGAAGAGGGGAGAACCCAGGATGGCGCTTTCACCCTCTCGACCACACGCGCTTGTTGCGAACGCGGCCATGATCTTTTCCGCGAAGACGCGGCGATCGAAATCCATCGTGGAGCCAGCGCGCCTCTTTGATCCGGCGCGATGCATCCGCCGACCCGCGGGCGTGGCCCGCGCAATTTGAAAAGGAGACAGGGTGATCATCGGACGACTGGCAGGGTTTGTGTTGGGCGGGCTGTTTCTGGCCGGGTGTACGACCACACCGGTCACGCTGGATCCGGCCTCGAGCCGCGAGGCGGCCGTGGCCGGCGAGGCAAATGTGGAGATGGGGGCTGTGACCGACAGTCGCCAGCACGGGTCGAACTGGCTGGGGGCCATTCGGGGCGGTTTCGGGAATCCCTTGCAGACGCTCGAAACCGAGGAGCCGGTATCCGAGGTGGTCCGCGAACAGTTCATCACGGGGCTGGAACAGCGCGGCATGCTGGCGCAGGAAGGCGAGGGGGATTTCATTCTCGAGGTTGATATCGAGCAACTGGATTCGAACCAGGTGATGCGGCGCGAGGCGCATTCGAGACTGGATGTTGCCCTGATCGAACCGGGCTCGCGCGCGATCGCCTACGAGAATTCGGTTCGCTCGAGCAACGTCGAGGGCGGTGCCGGGGGCGGTGTCTTCGCATCCATCGAGAAGCTGGAAGAGATCCTGACGCGGACCCTGTGGGAGACGATCGACGAGGCCCTGGACGACGAGCGTCTGCACCAGGCCATCGCCCACGGCCCCGCCGAAGCTCAACCATCCAGCGAGTTGGAAGCGGATATCGAAGCCCTCCGACGACTTCGAGACCGCGGTGTGATGACGGAAGACGAGTACCGCGAGCGCGTACTGCATCTGGTGGACTAATGGGCGGTTGCAAATCGGGTCGGTTTCTCGGACCTGCCCGATTTTCTCGTTCCTCTTCGAGAGTATCGAGTCTGCATTTCATCGGGGGGGGGTAATGGATGGGGTGGGCGGGGAGCTCGCGCGGCTTCGGCCTCTAGCCAAATGTTTCTGGTCCTGTGGCGTGCTGAGCGGATCAAGGTGGTGATATGAACGGAATTTCGAAGCTCGTTCCCGCGGTCATCTTGTTGTTGATGATCGTATCTACGGCCGAAGCGCGCGATGTTTACCGTTGCACCGATCCAGATGGCGGTACAACGTTGTCCGATAGGCCTTGCGCAGGGACGCCTAGCGGGACGCTCCGGCTGAATCCAGACGCAAATGTGCTCGACGGATCCGGTGATCGACGCTTTCGGGCTGAGCGAGAGTCGCGCCAAAGGCTGGAAGAGCGGAAGCGCCAGGCGGTGACTCAGCGCGTCCCAACGGGACCCACGATGGAGCACGAGTGCTCATCAATGGAGATCCATCATTATTCGACGTTTGAGCGGGAGACGGTAGTCGGCGGATTCGTGGATGGCACCGTGGATCCCGGCGGTTTCGTTTCCGGAACCGTGAGCGGAGGTCAGGTGAGAAAAAATCGATGTGTGAACGTTCAGTTTCTCATAAAAGGTCACGGTGGCCGGATCAATAACAGCCGATACATGCGCGAGTTGGCGTCGAATTTCGTCGCGGTTTTTTCGAATGGTGCGAGGCGAGAGGGGGAGCGCGCTCGAGTAACTACGCCGGGTCGCATCCATTTTGGTGAGATCCAATCGGGCAGCGTCTGTTTCGGCCAGAGTGATTTCGAAATTGTGGATCTCGAGTGTGAGTGATCGTGTCGCCGTGGCGATTCTAGGCATGCCCGGCGGTTGATCCGGCGTCGGCGGGGGCACCCTGTGCATTCGGAGAGATGGCTCATGGGCTCCATGCAGGACCCACAGACGACCTCGGTTTCCGGTCGTGCCCAGACCCGCGCCTCGCAGGTCGGGCAGTTCAGGCGTACGCGGGGATCCGGGCGTGGCGCGGGCGGCGCGAACACCGTCGGTTTTTCGGCATCGCCGGGGATCGCGATCGTCTCGGCCGGCGCGGGGGCGCTGGCGACGGCCAGACCCTGGTGGGCCAGCGTCTCCTGCACTTGGGAAAGCGATTCCGGATCGGTGGGGGCATGCCGGTCGAACCAGGGGAGTCCGAACCCGGTGGCCAACAGGTCCGAACAGGCTCGAGCGAACGGACCATCGGGCTGGATGTAGTGCGTGACCCGGCGTCCAGTCTGCTTGCCATCCGGCAGGCCGGTATCGCTCGGCACCAGACCGATCGCTTCTATCCTGCCGACCCACTCCCGATTGTGGTGGTTCGAGCGGCTCGGTCGGCCGAAGCACTCCTGCCAGTGATGCTGTCGCCTTCTCGTGCGGTATAGAATCATCCGTTACCCCACACCTAATCCGGGGAAGTCGACATCGCGTTGACCAAAAATAATCGATCGTTTAGCGTGTCCCTTTCAGAGGAAGCGATCGCTTATTTTTGAGGGCCCATGAAACGCGTAACCGGCACCTTTGAGCGCAGCACCGTGGCCGGGGAGTCAGTCGAGGCCTTCATTCCCCATCCGCTGCCGCCCAAGGATCCCCCACTTGACCTCGGCGGCGAGCTCAGTTCGCTGCTCGGCCGGGCGAACGAGAGTCTGCGGTTGCTCGAATTGGCGGGCGACCTGATCCCGTCGGTCGAGTGGTTCGTATACGCGTTCGTTCGTAAGGAAGCGGTGCTCTCGGCGCAGATCGAAGGGACGCAGGCAACGCTGATGGATCTGCTCGAGGTCGAGGCCTCCGGGGAGGCGCCGGCCGACGCAGACGTTGAGGAGGTCTGCGGTTACGTCGGTGCGCTCAACTTCACCTGGGACGAGGTCGGGCGAGCAGACGGCCTGCCCCTCTCGATGCGCCTCCTATCGCAGGCGCACGCACGGCTCCTTAGTGGTGCGCGCGGCGCGCAGAAACAGCCGGGCGAAGTACGGCGCTCGCAGAACTGGATCGGCGGGACACGCCCGGGCAACGCTGCGTTCGTGCCTCCACCCCCGCATCGACTCGGCGCGCTCCTCAGCGAGTTCGAACGGGCAATCCACGACGAGAGTGAGCTTCCGCCACTCATCCGGGTAGGACTCCTCCATGCGCAGCTCGAGACGCTGCATCCGTACCTCGACGGCAACGGCCGCATCGGACGCCTGCTCATCACGCTACTACTGCGGCACTGGGATCTACTTACCCGGCCTCTTCTCTATCTGAGCCTATTCCTCAAAAGGCAGCGTCAGGAATACTACCGGCGGCTCAGAGCGATACGTGACGAGGGCGACTGGGAGGGATGGCTGTCGTTCTTCTTGGAGGGCGTGGCGGAGGTCGCTGACGAGGCCGTCGCCACCGCGCGCCGGCTTCACGTCATCATTGGCGAGAACCGAAATCGGCTCCTCGCCCGCGACGACGCGACCGTGTTGAGCCTCCGTCTGTTCGAACTTCTTCCAGACCACCCCATTCTCACGGTGAACCGGGCCATGGAGCTCCTCGACTGCTCGCGGCCTGCGGCGGCCAAGGCCATGCGTGTCCTTGAGGCGGCGGAAATCGTACACGCGCTCGACGAGCGCAAGAAAAACAGGACCGTCCTGTTCGAGGACTACCTTGCTCACCTGCGGCAAGGAACCGATATCTAACGACAAGTACTCTGGCCGGCCGTGTTGCCTCATTAAGAAACGTTACCGACTGTCCATTTCCCCGGATTAGGTCCACGCATCACTGGAGGTTTCCGGGTGTAGCGCCCAATCTTGGACCGGCATTCGATTCCTCACAGTGATCTGTGTGCTTCCCGAATTCGGTGGGCGTCTACATTGACCGAATGGGCGGGAGGGAAGCATTGCGTGTGGCCTTCCCATCCGCGGATCCGGCACTGTGTCGGTCGAATTCCTGTTTTGGGTCGACGGGTGGCCTCATGAGTCAAGAAGATCCCCTCCCAGATACGGCGCGCACCGCTGATCTCTTTAGCGACTTTCCTGAAGAGTCGCGCGAGGGGCAGGGTGTTTGGCCACCGCCGGATCGTTTCCCGCTGAACGTCGACGGGCGGACGGTGCGCGAGCGGGTGATTGCGGACCTTGTATCTGCGGACTCGCCGTTGGTGGTGACGGGCTACGGGGCGCTTGAAGAGCTCGTTCGTCTGGAGAGTGATCTGGGGGAGGTTCGGCCCCTTCGCATTCTCTTTGGTAACGAGCCGAATGTGGGGGAGGGCGGTCCCCGCAGTCTGAAGGCGCCGAGTTTCCCCGAGGAAGTCGAGCAGTACTGGCTGGATCGAGGAATCGCCCTGCGCCTGTCGGCCCGGCTGATCCATTTTCGGGAGCGACTCCGCGAGGGCGCCGTCGAGGCGCGGTACTGGCCCGACACGCAGCGGCCGCTGCACGCCAAGATCTATCTCGGGGCGGGGGCGGTAACGCTGGGCTCGAGCAACTTCAGCCGGAACGGGCTGGAACGTCAGCACGAGGCGAACGCGCGGTTCACTGCAACGGGTGAACCGAGGCGTTACCGCGAGGCCGCGGCGCTGGCCGAACAGTTCTGGTCGCTTGGAGAGGACTACACCGATGCGTTGCTGGCGTTGCTCGAGCGTCTGCTGCATGTCGTCGGGTGGCGCGATGCGCTGGCCCGCGCTTGCGGGGAGCTCCTGGAAGGTGACTGGGCGAAGGGCTTTCTGCAGCAGGTCGACCGGGAGGCCTTTCGCGCGTTGTGGCCGGCCCAGCGTCAGGGGATCGCACAGGCGCTCTATCTGCTGGACCGTCAGGGGGCGGTGCTGATTGCGGATGCGACGGGGTCGGGCAAGACGCGTATGGGTGCGCATCTTCTGCGGGCGCAGCAGGCGCGAATCCAGGGGGCGGGCGGGATGCCCCGCTCGGTCATGATTGCACCCTCGACCGTCGTGGAGGAGTGGGAGCGGGAGGCATCCCGGGCCGACACCGCGCTGGATGTCTTTTCGGTTGGCCTGCTCAGTCACGGGAGCCGCAAGGCGTGGCAGCTGGATGATGCTCTGAGGCGGGCGCGACTGCTGGCCGTGGACGAGTGCCACAATTTCCACAATCGCCGCTCGCGCAGGACACGGCGGCTGTTTACCAATCACCTTGCCGATGACGTTCTGCTCTTCACCGCCACACCGATCAATCGGAATGTCGATGACCTCGTCCGGATCGCGGATCTGCTCGGTGCCGACAACCTGCAGCCGAGCACGCTGAAGGCCCTGGAACGGGTCAATCGTCCCGGTCGCTGGCACGGTCTGGGCGAGGACGAGGCCGCCCAGCTGCGCGATGAGATCCGTACATTCACCATTCGCCGTACCAAGCGCATGTTCAATGCGCTGATTGATCGCGCGCCCGGGGCCTATCGGGATCACACGGGCCGGCCCTGCCGCTATCCGGAGCACCGCTCGTACAGCTATTCGCTGAACGAACCGGCTGCCGACCGTGAACGCGCCGGTCGGATCCGGGAGCTTCTCGATCAGCTCTTCGGCGTGGTCCAGGTTCCGGCGGTCCTGGAACTGAGCGCTGTACAAAGGCAGCAGGGACTCACCGAGGACCAGTATCGCGACAACCTGCTGCTCGGGGCTCACAAGCTGGTCCGCTACCGGGTCATGGCGGCCCTGCGATCTTCGCGTGCGGCATTGGTCGAGCACCTGTGCGGAACGGCGGTGGCGCGGGCCGAGTTCGGGTTGGAGCATTACGCCAAGTCCGCCGATACAGGAGATGTGCTGGGCAAGCTGAATCAGCCCGGCCGTGTTCCCGAGAATCGGCTGGGCGTGCCCTTGCCCGCGTGGCTCACCGATGTCGATGCCTGGGAATCGGCTCACGCGCACGACCACCGGATCCTCTCGCAGGTGCTGGAAGGAGTGCGGGCCATGAGCCCGGCGCGAGAACGTGCCAAGGTGGCCCATCTGGCGCAACTGGCGGCGAGCCACGAGCGTGTACTGGCCTTCGACAGCCGTCTGATCACCATTGCGGCCTTGAGCGTCCAGCTCGAAGAGCGGCTGCCGGGCGTCGAGATCTGGCAGGCTACGGGCAGCGATGAGCGAAGCCGCCAGGCGGTACTCCGTGCGTTTCGGCCGGGTGGCGACGAACAGACCGGTGTGGCGCTGTGTTCGGACAGCCTGTCCGAAGGGGTGAACCTGCAGGCGGCCTCAGCGCTGGTTCATCTCGACATGCCCTCGGTGATACGCGTGGCCGAACAGCGAACTGGACGCGTCGATCGTCTCGACAGCCCCCATGCCGAGGTCGAAGTCTGGTGGCCCCGGGATGCCGAGGAGTTCGCCCTCAATGCCGATGCTCGATTCCTGGATCGAGTCGGCGCGGTGACCGAACTCCTCGGGACCAATCTCCCCTTGCCGGAAGACCTGCAGCAGCAGTCCCGGGAAAGCGTTGATGCCGACACCCTGATCCGCGAATACGAGCGTACGGCGCGTTCGATCGAGGAAGCGGAACCGCATGATGCGTTTGCCGCGGTGCGCGGGCTGGTGGAAGGTTCGGGTGCCCTGGTCGAACCGGATATTTACGAGTATTACCGGGAGCGGTCCGTGCGGGTGCTCTCAAGGGTCAGCGTGGTGGCCAGCGACGCCGTCTGGGCCTTCTTCTGTCTGGCCGGCAGTGCGGACCGGGCGCCGCGCTGGTTTTTCTTCTCGGGCCTGGATGCCGAGGCAGCGACCTCATTGGACAAGGTGGCCGCGGCGCTGCGCGAGCGACTGGCGCCGGATCCGCCCAATGGTGAAATGGACGAGCCAGCCGCAAGATGGCTGGCGCATTTTTCCGAGCGCCTCCCGGAGGCCGAACGGGCGCAGTTACCACTGCGCAAACAACGCGCCCTGCGAGAGATGACCAAGGTCCTCAATGGATTTTGCGAGGAGGCGGCCCGCCAGAGGGAGCAAGCGCGCCTTGACGCCTATCTCGCTCTGCGCAATCTACTGGAGCGCAAGCCGGAAACGCTGACGGGCGGAGAACCTGATTGGGAGGTGCTTGCCAATCGCTGGCTGGAGCTCATCCGTCCTTACTGGTATCGCCGCCTGACCCAGCAGCGCCGGGGGTTCCTTCGCCTGCGGGATCTGCGCAAGGAACTCATTGAGGCGGAGTCGGAGCTTGGCCCCGAGGTACTGGAGGCGTTTGCCAGCCTCCCGCTTCAAAGCTCTGCGGAGGAGCGGGTGGTCGCGGCCATTCTCGGTATGCCCGATCGTTGATCTGATGTTGGCAGGGTCACCCTGCGTCTTCGGAGGCATGGCTCATGGGCTCCATGCAGGAGCCACAGACGACCTCGGTTTCCGGTCGCGCCCAGACCCGCGCGTCGCAGCTCGGGCAGTTCATGCGGACACGGGGATCCGGGCGCGGCGCGGGTGGCGCGAACACCGCGGGTTTTTCGGCATTGTCGGGCAGGGGGATCGTTTCGGCCGGCACGGGGGCGCTGGCCACAGCCAGGCCCTGTTCGGCTAGGGTCTCCTGCACTCGGGCAACCGATTCCGGATCGGTGGGGGCATGCCGGTCGAACCAGGGCAGTTCGAACCCGGTGGCCAGCAGGTCCGAGCAGGCTCGGGCGAAGGGCCCGTCCGGCTGTATGTAGTGCGTGACCCGGCGTCCGGTCTGTTTGCCATCCGGCAGGCCGGTATCGCTCGGCACCAGACCGATCGCTTCCATCTTGCCGACCCACTCCCGGTTGTGGTGGTTCGAGCGGCTCGGTCGGCCAAAGCATTCCTGCCAGTGGTGCACCATCTCGTGTACCAGGGTGGAGAGCGCAACTTCCAGTGGATTCAGGGTGAAGTACCCCGGATGAACACCCAGCTCGTGGATGATCGTGCCGTCGCCGGAGATGAAGCGCTCGGCGTGGTGGTAGCCCCGTTGCCGGCGGGAGCTTCGTAGCGTGATCAGGCAGGGCGGCAGTTCGTTGTCGAACAGCCGTTCGTTGAAGTGATCGAAGGCCTGCTGCAGGGCGGAGTACATCGACAGGGTGGGGCAGTCGGTCATGGTGTGTTTCCGAGGTCGAGTCTGGAGCCCCGGGATTGTATCGCCCCGCCTTTGTCACAAATCCTGTCACAAACGCGGCAGGTCGGGACCCCTCCTGGCCAGGGCTCGCTTCGGCCATGGGATTGTTTCAGTACATGCTTCGGCGGGCATTTGAAGCTATATATATCAAACCCTTAATGGGTTAATATCTTCTCAATAATCATTTCAATTGGGCGGGTTCGGATGAGGAGCAAGCGACAAGCGGCGCACCAGCAGCTCGGCTTGGCGCTTGCGAAATTCGCCCCGGCGCGCGCGGCTGATCTTGCCCGCGAATTGGGCCTGTCGGTTCCCACCCTGCACCGCCTGCTGCAGGAGACGACTGAGCCCGTCCTTGCGGCCGGCAGGGCTCGGCGCACTCGCTACGCTCTGCGCCGAGCCCTGCGAGGCGATTTCTCGCCCCTCCCCATCCGTGCGATTGACGAGACCGGCCAGCCGCACGAACTCACGGAGCTCTCGCCCATCCAGCCGCAGGGCTGCCATGCCGACTTCGGTGGTTCGGGTTGGCCTCTGGAGGATGACGACCAGATCCCCGATGGGTGGTGGGACGGGCTGCCATACCCTCTGTACGACATGCGCCCCCAGGGCTATCTCGGACGCCAGCTGGCATATCGCTTCCGGGACACCCTTGCGGTGTCGCCCCATCCCGATACCTGGAGTGACGACGATATCCTGTGGGTTCTGAGTCGCGTGGGGTCGGATCTCCCGGGCAACCTGATCGTCGGCGATGCCGCATTCCAGGGCTGGCAAAAGGCCCGCGTGGATCCCCCTGCGATCCTCAAGGCGGACGATGTCGAACGTATGTACGTGAAGGCGGCGGAAGAGGCCATCTCGCTGGGGCTCGCGGGCTCTAGCGCTGCGGGTGAATTCCCGAAGTTCACCGCCCTACGGGATCTGCGGGACAGCAGCACGCCGCATGTCATCGTCAAGTTCTCGGGGGCCGATGATTCCGCGACCGTGCAGCGCTGGTCCGATCTGCTGGTGGCGGAGTGCTTGGCACTCCACGCGGCCTCCGCGCTCCCCGGCGTGCAAACCCCTCCGGGCCGCATCCTTCAGCATCAGGGCCGAACATTTCTGGAAGTCGAGCGCTTCGATCGCCACGGCATGTTCGGCCGCAGCCCGGTGGTGACGCTGGAGACCGTGAACGCGGCCTTGCTCGGCCATACACCCACGGCATGGGACACCCTAGCCGAAGGACTCGCCAACAAGCGCCTGCTGGCACCCGAGGCCGTCCCGGCTATCCGTTACATCACCTGGTTCGGCCGCCTGATCTCCAATAGCGACATGCATCTGGGCAATCTCGCCTTTCGCCCGGAGGAAGGCCGGCACCTCCTGTGCCCGGTCTACGACATGCTCCCGATGGCGTACGCGCCGCTCCCGGGTGGCGAACTCCCACGAGTGACATTCGATCCAGCCATGCCATTGCCCCGTGAACAAGGCGTGTGGGTCACCGCTTGCCACACCGCCATCGCTTACTGGCAAACCGTGGCGGATGACACCCGCATCAGTTCCACGTTTCGCAGGATTGCATCCGATAACGCTACCGAGCTTCAGAGACGCCTGGCGCTCGTCGCACCCTGATCGCCCGTCGTGCAGCGCCAATTGCGCGTTGGTTTCTGAACCGTCGTGCGTATGCCGAGCTCGTCATCACCGAGGCATGCACTTCACGCCGCCAAATTGTTCCAGTGGGCGCGGGCGAGCGATGTAGTAGCCCTGCACAAAGTCGATTCCGATCGCGGCAAGCCGTTCGATGGAACTGGCATCCTCGACGAATTCAGCGATGGTCTGAAGGCCCATGGTGTGAGCGATGGAGTGAATGGACCGAACCATAGCCTCGTCGGTCGGGTTGTTCGCAATCTCGCGTATGAACGCCCCGTCGATCTTGACGAACTGCACCGGCAGGTTGCGCAGGTAGCCAAACGACGACAGCCCCGAGCCGAAGTCGTCCAGCGAAAAGCGACAGCCGGTGGTGGAGAGCGTCTCGATGAAGTGCAGGGCTACATCAAAGTTGCTGATCGCGCTGGTCTCGGTAATCTCGAAGCAGACCGATTTGCCGGGCACCTGATGCTGATCCAGCAGTGCTTGAATCTCGGCTAGCAGGGCGGCGTCGCCAAGACTGGCGCCCGAGAGGTTGATCGCGCAGACCGTGGCGTGGTCGGGATCCGCACGCTCCATGTCGCCCATCCAGGCAAGCGTATTGCGCACCACCCACCGGTCGACTTCCAGCATCAGCCCGTAGCGCTCTGCGGCCGGGATGAATGCGCTGGGTGGGACAAGGTTGTCCTCGTCGTCGAGGAGACGCACGAGGATCTCATGATGGCCGGCAGGCGTATCGGGCTGCGTGGCAGGTACGATGGGTTGGTAATAGAGTCTCAGCCGGTCGCGGTCCAGCGCACTGCGGATGCGTGATGCCCACTGCATCTGCCCCTGACGTTCGGCCAGTTCCTGGTCGTCCGGCTCGAACAGGTGTACTCGGTTGCGCCCGTGCTCCTTGGCGACGTAGCAGGCCGCATCCGCCTGTCCCAATACCCCGGCCAAATCGCTACATCCCGCTTCGAGAGGTACCATGCCGATGCTGCTGCCCAGGGCAAAATGGCGCCCCTTCCAGGGGAAACGAAAGCGATAAACCTGTTCGCGAATCTTTTCGGCCACGTCCTGACCCGCGCTCACCGGGCAGTCAAGCAGGATCACGCCGAACTCGTCACCGCCGAGTCGCGCAAAGATATCGGACTCACGCAGACAATTCCCGATGACCTGGCTGATTTGACGCAACAGTTCGTCGCCCGCAAGGTGCCCGCAGGTATCGTTGACGACCTTGAATTGATCCAGGTCGATATAGAAAAGCACATGCCGTCGATTCTGATCACGTGAGCCGGTGAGCGTCTCCGCCAGTCGTGTTTCGAATTCCCTTCGGTTGAACAGCCCGGTGAGGGCATCATGGGTGGCCTGATGGGAAAGCTGGCGTTGCATGGCGCGGGCTTCGGTGACGTCGTGCAATACCAGAATGCTGCCGACCATCTCGCGATCCCGGTCGAAGATTGGTGCCGCGGTGTATTCCACGATCCTTGTTTCACCGGATGCCGTGGTTAGGCTCCAGGTGGTCGTGCTGTTGAGTACGTGCCCTTCGCTCAAGAGCGACCGGATCATTGCACCACAGTCCTGCTTGCTGGAGACGTCCTCAAACCGAAACAGGTCACACAGCGCGAGACCCTCTGCTTCGATCGCTGGCTGGCGACTCAGATGAGAGGCACTGGAATTGATGAAACGCACCCGGCCCGCTGCGTCGGTGGCAATAACGGCGTCCACAATCGACTCCAGCGTCACCTGCGCCAGTTCCCGTTCGCGATCGAGTTGATCCTGTACCTGACGGCGTTCCGTGATGTCCCGCACCACGGCGGTAAAGAAGGTCTGGTCATGGCTGTCGCTCTGTGAAGCGTGCAGTTCCAGGTGTCGCTTCTGTCCTCCGATCTCTCCAACCACTTCCTGTATTGCGCCCGACTGCAACCGTTTCGCGATGCCGCGAGCGGTATGGTCGCCAAGAAGCGGTTGAAACAACTCGTTCAGCGGCCGGCCACTCACGCCCTTCTCGTCGGTGGCGAGCAGTTTTTCCGCTCCAGGGTTCAAGCTGATCACTTGGCCGGCTGTGTCGAACGTAACGATGCCCTCGGTCATGTCCCGGAACATGGTCCGGGTCCGGTTCACCGCGCGCTCCAGCGCCGCCATGACCTCGTTGTAACGACGCGCGATCTGACCGACTTCGGTAAACGGTTCGACCGGTACCCGTCGGGAGAGATCCGTGTCGCTGGCCTGTCGCTCCATCGCGGTGAGGAGGTCGAGCAGATCTGTGCGGGCACCGTGCTCACTCACGTTGAGTCCCGCTGTCTCGTCTTCCGCGCTTACGCGTAGCGGGTGCCAACGGTCGATTCCGCGAAGCATCAGCCAGGCGAGGATGAAAGCCGTCGCGCCGATGACGACGATCCCGAGTGCTTGCACACCGACCTGTTCGAGTCGCCCCAGGCCCGTGCCCAGCTGATCCAACTGCCCGAACATGCCGGTCGCGAGCGTGCCCCAGATGCCGGCGGCCAGATGGACCGGTACGGCGCCGACACTGTCGTCCAACCGGCGCCGGATCATCCACAAGTCAACGATCAGCATGACCGCCGCACCGATGGCGCCGATTAATACCGCGATACCGGTGGAAACCGCATGCGCCCCGGCGGTGATGGCCACCAGTCCGGCAATCAGACCGTTCAGCGGCAGCAGGAGGTTGTCGACATGGCCACCCCGGATTCGCCGGCCCAGCAGGTAGGCCGTCACGGCCCCCGCTGCGGCAGCCAGGAAGGTATTTCCAATAATCGCGGGCACCCGCTCGGTGAGGCCGAGCTCGCTGCCCCCATTAAAGCCAACCCAGCCGATCAGGAAGAACAGCCCACCCAGGACCGCTAGCGGCAGATTGCTGGCGGGGATCCGCTGTACCCCGTCTTCGGTGAACCGGCCGATGCGTGGCCCGACCACCAGAATCGCCGCGAGCGCGACCCAGCCTCCCACGCTGTGCACGACCGTCGCGCCGGCGAAGTCGACGAAGCCCAGTGCGGCCAGCCAGCCATCACCGGATGCGAGCACCCCGCCCCAGGCCCAATGGCCGGTCAGGGGATAGATCACCACGACTACAGCCAGTGTGACCAGGCCATAGCTGACATACGACATGCGTTCGGAAACCGCCCCGGACACGATGGTCGCAGCGGTGGCAGCGAACATTGCCTGGAAGACAAAGAAAGCCGTGTCCTCTGCGGCAAGATCGGCCAGATCCGGTAGCCAGGGTCCGGTACCGACGAGTCCCATAAAGCTTGGTCCGAACATCAGTCCGAACCCAACCGCCCAGAACGCCAACAAGGTGATCATGAGGTCTGCCGCGTTCTTCATCGCGACGTTGATGGCGTTCTTGTGTCGAGTAAGACCGGTTTCCAGCGACAGAAACGCGGCCTGCATCAGCAGTACGAGCGTGGCACTGACCAGTACCCAGACCACGTCGACGTCCGTCAATTGCATGCAGTGCGTCCTTGTTCCGTCCCGTTTCGGCGTAATCCATTGGGGGCAATTACCATGCCGAGGATGCGATGGGCTTTACGGACGCGCGCCCTTTGATGGACGGCGGCTTGACCAATTGCGAGCAAGTTCGACACCAACTGAAACGTTTCGCCTGAAAAGGCCCTTGAGTTCCTGGACCTGTTGGGTGCGTGCGCTCTAGTGACTGGATGCCTCGCGGGCTTCCCTCGGCTGCGCGCAACACGGGCGGCTCCGGCTTATGGGCTGGACGCTCAAGACGCTGCTCCCCAGTGGTGCGGCGCGCACCACTATCGGGCCGTTCTTGGGCGCTATGCACCGCAAGTGTGCGGCGCGCCACATTTGGATTTGGTCGGTACTTTACTTCCCGGGGCTCCATGCGGGGCTACCCGGTGGTTGGTATGCGGCTTGCAAGAGTGTGGGGGCACAGGCGGGAGCTTCGGGTCGTTCAACGTGTAGAAGTTTGAGGCCGAGCAGCGTCTGAAAAATCTGGTTTCAATGGGTTGCTAGGGTTCCGGTTCGCGGTGCGAACGTCTGGTCCGAGAGCAACCGACCTCTCCTGAAGGGGGGTTACACGGCGGGACAAAAGCCCGGGAGGTTGTTTGCGAACTCCTGTGCCTGTGTCCATCGGTAGCCTCATAGGAGAGAGTCATGAGTCAGCGTCAAACCCGCACCTCGAACAAGGTCCTCGCGCTTTTGTGCGCGACCGTCCTATCCGTCTCCCTGTTTGTCCCCGGCCAGGTTGCCGCGCAGGAGCGCGACAGCTTCCGTATCGCCTGGAGCATTTACGTGGGGTGGATGCCCTGGGGATGGGGCGAGGCCGAAGGCATCATCGACAAATGGGCGGACAAGTACGATATCGAGATCGATGTCGTGCAGATCAACGACTACATCGAATCGATTAATCTCTATACGGGTGGCGGTTTTGATGGCGTCACCATTACCAACATGGACGCCCTCGCCATCCCGGCCGCGGGCGGGGTTGATACCACTGCGCTGGTGATCGGAGATTTTTCCGATGGCAACGACGGTGTCGTGCTCAAGGGTACGGATGACCTCAGGGACATTCGGGGTCAGCGCGTGCATCTGGTCGAGTTGTCCGTCTCCCATTACCTTCTGGCGCGCGCGCTGGAGTCAGTCGAAATGACTGAGCGTGACATCCAGGTCGTCAACACCTCGGACGCAGATATTGTGGCGGCGTTTGCCAGCGATGACGTGCAGGCGGTTACGACGTGGAACCCGCAGCTCAACGAACTGCGGGGCATGGCCAATGCTCATGTGGTATTTGACTCGTCCGGGATTCCCGGCGAAATCATGGACCTGATGGTGGTCAAGACGGAGGTGCTCGAGGCGAATCCTGCGCTCGGAAAAGCCTTGACCGGCGCCTGGTACGAGATCCTCGAGACCATGTTCGGCGGTGACGACATGGCCATGCAGGCGCGGGCCGATATGGCCGATGCGGCGGGTACGGACCTTGAAGGATACGAGGCGCAACTCGAGCTCACTCGCTTCTTCGTCGACCCGGCCGAGGCTGTGACGTTTGTCGAAAGCGATCAGCCTCGCGACACCATGAACAGCGTGCGCGAGTTCGCCTTTGAGCACGGACTGCTGGGCGAGTCGGCCCCGAGCCCGGACTTCATCGGTATCGAGTTCCCGGATGGTTTCGTGCTCGGTAGCGAGGACAACGTGAAGTTCCGCTTCACGGCCGAGTACATGCAAATGGCTGCGGACGGCGAACTGTAACCGGGTTGCACGTGGCGCCCGTCTCGGGCGGGCGCCCCTTTCCGCCAAGCCATCCGGAGTCCCTGCATGCCCCGTGTCCTGAATCGGCGCCCCGGGCGGTTGCTTGCCGCCGGCCTTGCGCTACTCCCGTTCGCGGTGGCGCTTGTGGTCTATGTGATCGCCTCCGCGTCGCGTCTGGCGGACAATCCAAACGATCCCATCCTTCCGTCGCTCGTATCCATGGCCGAGACCCTACAGCGCCTTGCCATGGAGCCGAGTCGGCGAACCGGGGAATTCGTGTTCTGGGCCGACACCGCGGCGAGCCTGACCCGATTGGGCCTTGGTGTGCTGATCAGCGCATCGCTTGGGCTGGTGATCGGTACGGTTACCGGGCTGATCCCCTACGTAAACCGAACACTGGCCGGCTTTGTTGCGGCGCTCTCCATGGTTCCGCCGCTGGCGGTGCTCCCCATCCTGTTTATCGCCTTTGGTGTGGGAGAACTGGCCAAGGTGATGCTGATTATTTTTGGCATTGCTCCGTTTATCGCCCGGGATATTCAGCAACGTGTTGAAGAGCTGCCCCCAGAACAGCTGGTGAAGGCCCAAACACTGGGGGCATCCACCTGGCAGATCCTGCTGCGAGTGGTCTTGCCGCAGGTTATGCCCCGGTTGCTCGACGCAACTCGGCTGGCGCTGGGGGCGGCCTGGCTGTTCCTGATTGCATCCGAGGCCATCGCGGCCACGGAAGGGCTCGGCTACCGGATCTTTCTCGTCCGGCGTTATCTCGACATGGCCACCATCCTCCCGTATGTGGTCTGGATCACGCTACTGGCGTTCCTGTTCGATTTCGCCCTGCGCAAGGCCAACGCCTTTTTCTTCCCCTGGTACGGGAACCGGAGCACCAAATGACGGCGGTTGAGGCGAAGAAGGTCTGGAAAGAGTACGGCCAGGACGTGGTGCTCGAGAACGTGGACCTGCAGGTGCAGACCGGCGAGTTCGTGACCATCGTGGGGTCTTCGGGGTGTGGCAAGACGACTTTCCTGCGGATGCTGCTGGGCGAAGTGCGGCCCACGCGCGGAGAACTGCTGCTGGATGGCAGGCCCATGCCCGACGAGCCTGGGCCCGACCGTGGCGTCGTGTTTCAGAAGTACTCGGTTTTCCCGCATTTGTCGGCGCTGGGCAACGTCATGCTCGGGGAGGCATTCGAGCGGTCCCCGTGGATCGGGCATCTCTTCGGCAGGAAACGTCGAACGGCGCGTGAACGGGCCATGGGCATGCTAGAAAGCGTCGGCTTGGGGCATGCCGCGGACAAGTACCCAAGCGAACTCTCGGGAGGTATGCAGCAGCGCCTCGCGATCGCCCAGGCATTGATGAAGGACCCGCGAGTCCTATTGCTGGACGAACCCTTTGGCGCGCTGGATCCGGGTATCCGCAAGGATATGCACGCCCTGATCCTGGATCTCTGGCGCCGCACGGGTATCACGATCTTCATGACCACCCATGACCTCAAGGAAGGCTTTGATCTTGGTACCCGGCTTCTGGTGTTCGACAAGGTGCGCTACGACCCTCAGGCGCCGCACGCCTACGGCGCCAGGATTACTTACGACATTCCGCTTGGACACACCAACGAAGAGACCTGGCGGGAAATCCGCGAGTCCGTCGGGCCGGGAGATGCGGCGGTGGAAATCGAGGCCCCACTTGAATGAAGGAGGAATTGACATGATTGCGACACCCGTAGCCGAGCAGCGGGTCGTCCTTCGGGACACCGTTCCCGGTGGGCGGTACTGGTCCATGGTCCTGAAGCGCGGTTTCACCTTGCGCATGATCGATCGTGACGGAGGTGCCAATGTATCCATGCTTTTGTTCAACCCGGCCAATCCGCTCGAGCGGTACAACATGGCGGATACTCTCAAGGGGCAGCACACGTCGCGTTTGACGCGCGGCAACATGCTCTATTCCGACATGGGTCGGGTAATGCTTTCGATCGTCGGCGATACCGTGGGGTGGCACGACACGATTGGTGGTGTGACCGATGCCGAGATGATTCGGCGCCAGTACGGTGAGGCGTCCTATCAGGAACACCACAACGCGTTTTTTCGCGACGGTCGCGAGCTGTTTCTGATCGAGCTTGGCAAGTGGGGGCTCGGCAAGCGGGATCTGGTGCCCAATGTCAACTTCTTCAGCAAGGTTTACGCCGACACGGATGGCCGCATGACGTATGTGCCCGACCATAGCCAGGCGGGCGATGCCGTCGATCTGCGCGCCGAGATGGATACGCTCGTGGTTTTTAATACCGCCCCGCACCCGATGGCGCCGGGCGATCACTATGCGCCAGGTACCGTGGATCTCCTTGTCTACCGGAGCGAACCGGTGCGCGACGACGATTACTGCATCCATTACCGGCCGGAGAATGCCCGTGCCTACGCCAACACGCTCATCGCTAACTGCCAGGAGTATTCGACATGAGTGGCAAGAATCTGGTTGAGAGTCACTTCAACCCGGACGACGCGGTATTGCGTCAGGTGGTGCCGGCGGGCGAGCCGTGGCTGGGCGAGCTGAAGAAGGGGCAGACCCTGCGCATCCTGGACCTGGAGGGAAATCAGGCCGCAGACACGATCTTCTACAGTCTCGCGAATCCGCAGGCCGAGAAATACAGCGCAATCGAGACCGTGCGTAATCAGAGCAATGTCTATCTGACGACCGGGTCGGAGCTGCGCTCCAACGAGGGCAACGTGATGCTCACCATTACCGCCGACACGTGTGGACGCCACGATACGCTCGGCGGCGCCTGCTCGGCGGAATCCAACCAGATGCGCTATGCACTGGACAAAAAGCCCATGCATTCCTGTCGTGACAGTTTCCTCCGAGCGATCCAGGACAGTCGATACGGACTCACCAAGCGCGACATTGTCCACAACATCAATTTCTTCATGAATGTGCCGCTGACCCCCGAGGGTGGATTGAGTTTCGAGGACGGGATCTCGTCGCCAGGCAAATATGTGGAGATGCGTGCCGAGATGGATGTGATTGTCCTGGTATCCAACTGCCCCCAGCTCAACAATCCCTGCAATGCCTACAACCCGACTCCGATCGAGATGCTGATCTGGGAGTGAGCAGAGCCGAGGCCGCGCGTAATGGCGTCCGGCCCGACTGATGCCAAAAGTCTGACCAAGAGATCCGCCGCCGGGGACGACCCTGGCCATCGGCGAAGTGACTGCGGGACGACCCGCCCGACAGGGAACCGGAACGCCATGTTCAGTAAGGTCCTGATCGCCAATCGCGGCGCGATTGCCTGCCGCATCATCCGCACGTTGAAACGGCTCGGCGTGCGCTCCGTCGCGGTCTACAGTGACGCCGACCGTCATTCTTTGCATGTGCGTCATGCCGACGAGGCCGTTCACATCGGCGCGGCCGCCGCCAGCGCTTCGTACCTTGATGCCGAACGGATCCTGGAGGCCGCAAGGCAGACCGGGGCCGAGGCCATCCACCCCGGCTACGGCTTTCTCTCCGAGAATGCGGACTTTGCCGAGGCGTGCGAGGCGCAGGGAATTGCCTTTATCGGTCCCACCGGGCAGCAAATGCGCGACTTCGGTCTCAAGCACACGGCGCGTCGCCTGGCGGAGGAGAACGGTGTGCCGATGCTCCCCGGAACGGGCCTGCTGGAGACCGAGGAAGAGGCCGTGGACGAGGCGCGGCGCATTGGCTACCCCGTCATGCTCAAAAGCACTGCCGGCGGCGGCGGCATCGGTATGCAGTTATGTACGGATGAAGTGGCACTCCGGCAGGTTTATGACTCGGTCCGACGCCTTTCGCAGAACAACTTTTCCAACAGCGGGATCTTTCTGGAGAAGTTTGTGCAGCATGCGCGTCACATCGAAGTCCAGCTCTTCGGTGACGGAAAAGGGGCGGTGATCGCTCTTGGCGAACGTGATTGCTCCCTGCAGCGCCGTAACCAGAAGGTTGTCGAAGAGACCCCCGCGCCGAATATTGACCAAGAGGTCCGCGCGGCATTGCTGGAGGCAGCCGAAACGCTGGGTCGCGGCGTGAACTATCGCTCGGCGGGAACGGTGGAGTACATCCTCGATGCGGACACCGGTGCGTTCTATTTCCTCGAGGTGAATACGCGCCTCCAGGTCGAGCACGGTGTCACGGAAGAGGTAACCGGGATCGACCTGGTGGAGTGGATGGTGCGTAGCGCCGCCGGGGATCTGCCATCGATCGAGGCCCTTCGGCCGGATGGGCCAAGCGGTCATTCGATCCAAGTCCGAATCTACGCGGAGGATCCTGGCAAGAACTTCCAACCTGCCACAGGCCTGCTCACCGAGGCGCGTTTCCCGGACAGCGTGCGGGTCGAAACGTGGGTCGAGCCGGGCAGCGAGATCTCGCCCTGGTACGACCCGATGATTGCGAAGCTGATCGTTTACGCGGAGGATCGGCCGACCGCGATGGATGCCATGCGGGTGGCCCTCGCCGCTACCGAATTGCACGGGCTGGAGACCAATCTGCATTACCTGCGTCAGATCGTGGCGGACAAAGCTTTCGTGCGCGGCGAAGTGACGACGCAATATCTCAATGGTTTCGCCTATGACGCGCCCACCATCGATGTATTGGGAGCGGGTACCCAGACTACAGTTCAGGACTGGCCCGGTCGGGTTGGCTACTGGGATATTGGTGTCCCGCCCTCGGGGCCGATGGATAGCCTTGCCTTCCGTCTCGGTAACCGGATCGTCGGTAACAATGAGGAGGTCGCCGGCCTGGAGTTGACCGTGACCGGTCCGACCCTGCGTTTCAACACCGACGCTGTTATTGCCCTGACCGGTGCCGCCATGCAGGCTCGCATCGATGGTGAGCAAGCCGTGTTCTGGAAGCCCATCGCGGTCAGGGCGGGGCAGACCCTTAAGCTCGGCTCGGTACAGCAGGCGGGGACTCGGGCCTATTTGCTCGTTGCCGGCGGTATTGATGTCCCGTTGCATATGGGAAGCCGCGCGACGTTCACGCTGGGGCAGATGGGCGGACACGGCGCGCGTGCTTTGCAGGCTGGCGATGTACTGCACATCGGACGGACTGGGGGCGAGAGGCCCTCTACGCTTGGGGCGGAAATCATTCCCGAATATGGGCACCACTGGGTGATCCGGACGATTTACGGCCCCCATGGCGCCCCGGACTTCTTCACCCCGGAGGATATCGAGGCTTTTTTCGGTACCGACTGGGAGATCCACTACAACTCCAGTCGAACCGGCGTGCGTCTGGTGGGGCCCAAACCTCAGTGGGCTCGGGAGGACGGTGGAGAAGCGGGTCTCCATCCCTCCAACATCCACGACAATGCATACGCGATCGGCACCATCGACTTTACCGGCGATATGCCGGTAATCCTTGGCCCGGATGGCCCGAGCCTGGGCGGATTTGTGTGTCCCGCAACGATCGTCGCTGCTGACCTTTGGAAGATCGGTCAGGTCCGGCCTGGCGATACGGTGCGTTTTGTTCCCGTCTCGCTGGCCGATGCGAATCGTCTCGAGTCCAACCAGGAGGCCGTCATACGGACTTTGCGGCCCGTAGAGAGCCGTATCGAACCAGTGGGCCACATCACGACGCCGATCCTCAAGGAGGAAAGCGGTGGCGGCCACCCGTTGGGGGTGACCTACCGCCCTGCCGGGGACAAGTACCTGCTGGTGGAATACGGTCCGATCGAGCTGGATCTCAACCTTCGTTTCCGTGTCCAGGCTTTGCTGGAATGGCTGACCGAGCAGTCGATCACGGGCATCACCGAAATGACGCCGGGCGTGCGCAGCCTGCAGATCCACTATGAGCCCTCGCAGTTGCCGCTGGATCGCCTTATGCAGCTGCTGGAGCAGGCCGAGCGCGAACTCAAGGACCTGTCCGAGGCTGAGTTGCCGTCCCGAATCGTGCACCTGCCGTTGGCCTGGGATGACAGCCAGACGCAGTTGGCGACGCGCAAGTACATGCAGTCGGTTCGGAGCGATGCGCCATGGTGCCCGCGAAATATCGAGTTCATTCGTCGGATCAATGGCCTTGCAAGCGAAGCCGAGGTCAAACGGATCGTGTACGACGCCTCGTATCTGGTAATGGGGCTGGGGGACGTCTATCTGTCGGCACCACTGGCGACTCCGGTGGACCCACGCCACCGGCTGGTGACGACCAAGTATAACCCCGCACGGACCTGGACGCCGGAGAACGCGGTGGGCATCGGCGGTTCCTATATGTGCATCTACGGTATGGAAGGCCCGGGTGGCTACCAGTTCGTGGGGCGCACGTTACAGATCTGGAACCGCTACAAGGTTACGCCGGAATTCCAGCAGCCCTGGTTGCTGCGCTTTTTCGATCAGATTCGCTTCTACGAGGTCAGCGAGCAGGAACTGCTGGCCATGCGCGACGCTTTCCCGAAAGGCGGCCTTCGCATCGACATTGAGGAAACCACGTTTTCCCTCAGCCGGTACAACGATTTCATTGCGTCAAACCGCGAAAGCATCGACACGTTCAAGACCCGCCAGCAGGCCGCATTCGAGGCCGAGCGTCAACGCTGGATCGAGACCGGGCAAGCCCACTACGAGGCCGACGCCGAGCCGGTCGCCGAATCGAATGTGGTGGAACTGGAAGAGGGCGAGCACGCGGTCGAAAGTCATATCCACGGCAGCGTCTGGGCGCTGGATGTGAAGGTCGGTGATTGGGTGGAAGAGGGGCAGACGCTCCTGGTGCTCGAGTCTATGAAGATGGAAATCCCCATGGTGGCCGAGGTGGCCGGGACCATTCGCCAAGTGTTGTGCCAGGAAAGCGAACAGGTCCGCCCGGGGCAGCTCTTGGTGGTGCTTGCGCCGGACGGGTGATGGCGACCCTCCAGCAGGAGCGCTCCTTTGCCGAGCCCTCCGTCTTCCAGCCCAATCAACTCCATCTCGAAAGGTAACGACCAAGAGGTATCAAAATGCCAACTCTCACAGAGCTTCTGGACGACTACCGGGGCGGTCGCCGGAGTCTGCGCAGACATATTGCGGACACCATGGCCGCGGTCCGTAGCGGGGACGACCGCAACATTTGGATTACGGTGCTCGACGATGAACAAGTCGAGCCCTATTTGGCGCGCCTGGACGGCGTGGACCCGGGGAGTCGCCCCTTGTACGGGGTTCCGTTTGCGATCAAGGACAACATCGACTTGGCCGGCATCCCTACGACCGCTGGCTGTCCCGATTACAGTTATGTACCGGAAGAATCGGCTTTTGTCGTGCAATGTCTGATTGATGCCGGAGCGGTTCCGGTGGGTAAGACCAATCTGGATCAGTTTGCGACCGGGCTGGTTGGCACTCGTTCGCCCCACGGCGCTTGCGGAAACGCTTTTGACCCCCTCTACATTGCGGGTGGTTCGAGTTCCGGATCGGCGGTCGCCGTCGCCCTCGGTCAGGTCGCGTTTGCGCTGGGAACGGACACGGCCGGATCCGGCCGTGTCCCGGCAGCCTTCAACAATCTCGTTGGTCTCAAGCCCACCCGTGGGCTCCTGAGTGCGCGTGGCGTGGTGCCCGCCTGCCGGACCCTGGATACCATTTCGGTCTTTGCTGCCACCGCGGCTGACGCCCAGCGGGTGCTGGAGGTGTCGGCCCGCTACGATGAGCAGGACGCCTATGCGCGCCAGGATCGAGTGCCCGAATTAGGCCACGCCACGATCGCGCCAGACCATTTCCGCTTTGGAGTTCCGCGCCGCGATCAGCTTGAGTACTTCGGCAATCAAGCCGGAGCCAGGCTGTTCGAGCGCGCCGTGGAACGTCTGCAGCAGCTGGGAGGCACGCCGATGGAAGTGGACTTCGAGCCCTTCCTTGAGGCCGCCCGCCTGCTGTACGAAGGCCCCTGGGTGGCCGAACGCTACGCCGCGATCCGCGAGTTCGTCGAGCGTCAGCCGGAATCGCTTTTTGGAGTTACGCGCGAGATCATCCAGGGAGGGGCGACACCCCTGGCGGCCGATGCCTTTGCAGCCCAATACCGTTTGCAGACGCTGCGTCGGCGTACGGAAGCACTCTGGTCGGATGTCGACTTGGTGATTACACCTACAACGGGCACGATTTACACCATTGAAGAAGTCGCGTCCGACCCGGTCGCTCGCAACAGTGATTTGGGCTACTACACCAACTTCATGAACCTGCTGGACTTCAGCGCGGTGGCCGTGCCGGCAGGATTTCAGCCCGATGGGCTTCCCTTTGGTGTCACGTTGTTCGCGCCGTCGTTCTACGACGAGGACCTCCTGGCCATCGCCGACCGGCTGCATGGCGCGCAAGATCTCCCGTTGGGCGCGACGGCCAATCCCATGCCCGAGGAGCCGTCGATTCGAGTGCGGCACGGACACAGCATTCCGGTAGCTGTCTGCGGTGCGCACATGCAAGGGCTTCCATTGAGTCACCAGCTCGAAGAACGCCAGGCGCGTTTTCGCGAGGCGGCGCGAACGGCCCCGGAATACCGGTTCTATGCCCTGCCCGGTGGGCCGCCGTCTCGTCCGGGGCTACTGCATGTCGAGACGGGAGGGCAATCGATACGCCTTGAGGTGTGGGATGTGCCGAGTGATCGCTTTGGCTCCTTCGTGGCTTCTATACCCGCGCCGTTGGGGATTGGTCGGGTGCGTCTGGAAGATGGGCGTGAGGTTGCGGGATTTATCTGCGAGGCAACCGGGGTCGAAGGCGCTGACGACATTACTTCCCTTGGCGATTGGCGCGTATGGTTGGAGCAGGGACGCCACCACTGAACGGAAACCACGCTGCCCTGACAGTCCGCTGATCCGTCGATGAGTATGCCTCTCAAACTGGGGGGCGGTGACAACTTCATTGGAGCCGAATGTCGCCTTCCGGCAAATTCGGTCCATTGAAAACTGGACGTCTCCGTGCGTATTCCGGTGATCGTGACCGCGGATTCCGGTCGGAACGTGACCGATTTTGGCCCTGGCGCCGGAATCCGCGGTCACGATCAATCGGAATGGGCGGTCACGATGGGCCGGAATCCGCAGCAGGACCCGATTTCGCCCAATGCTGCGCGGGGCTTGGCGCGAAGCTACCAAAGCCTTGTCAGAGACAAAACGCGTGACATAGCGCTTTCGAATTATCCTAATTAGTGCACCTATGGCACCCTGAATTTTGAAATCCCGAAGTAGTCTTGCTGCAATCTTCGAGATTTCGCTATAATGTGCACTATGGGTGCGCAAAGATCGGACAAGCTAAAGAGTGTATTAGAAGCGGTTCCCGCCGGCTTTATGGTGGATGCGCGCTGGCTGGAGAACCACGGCGTCAGCCGGTTCCTCACCCGGAAATATGTAGATAGCGGCTGGCTGGAGCGGTTGGAGCGCGGTGTCTTCCGTCGCCCCTCGCCGCAGTCAGTCCCTCCGGACTGGAAGAGTTGCGTCCTATCTCTCCAAAAAATCATGGGTTATCACGTCCATGTCGGCGGCATGTCCGCCCTTGACCTCCAGGGCTACCGGCACTATCTCCCGCTGGGCGCGCATCCGCCCGTGTGGCTCTACGGCAGTGACACACCAACCTGGCTTTCGCGCCTCACCCTCGACGCACCACTCATAAGCCGCCCCCTGTCCCTGTTCGATGACCCGTCGCTTGGTCTGACGGAATACAAAAACGGCAATGCCCCAACTCTGCCCTGGGGCTGGGCGCTCCGAATATCCTCGCCGGAGCGCGCGATCCTCGAAGCACTTGACGAACTGCCCACGCAAGAGAGCTTCCATAATCTTGACATGGTGTTCGAGGGGCTGGCGACGATGCGGCCTCGCCAGCTTGCGGCGCTGCTGCAGAGCTGCCGCAAGATCAAGCTCAGACGTCTATTTTTCGTCTTCGCCGACCGCCACAAACATGCCTGGCGCGAGCGCATTAACCCCGACGACTTCAACCTCGGTACGGGTGACCGCGCCCTGATAACGGGCGGCAAGATCCATCCGCGCTACCGCATCGTGGTCCCGCCGGAATTCGTCGATACCCCAACGGAAGATGCCGATGGCCCGTGACGCCTATAGTGCACAGGTAGCGCTTTTGGTGCGCCTGCTGCCCTTTATCGCGGCGGAACCCGTGTTCGCGCTCAAGGGCGGCACTGCCATCAACCTGTTCTACCGCGACATGCCGCGCCTGTCGGTAGATATTGACCTGACCTACCTGCCGGTCAGAGACTGAGCGGAAAGTCTGAGGGAGATCAACGCGACGCTCGGCAGGATCATGGACGCGGCCAACGCCGGCATTCCGCGTCTCCGGGCGCAACGTATCGAAGGCGGCGGTGGCGGCGCCACCCGTATCCTAGTACGGCTCGACGGCGCCGAAGTCAAAATCGAAATCTCACCCGTCACGCGCGGCGTCGTGCACGATCCTGAACGCCGCGCCGTATCCCCAACGGTCGAAGATGAATTCGGCTATGCCACTGTCCAGGTCGTGTCATTTGAGGATTTGTTCGGCGGCAAACTCCATGCGGCGGTCGATCGCCAACACCCCCGCGACCTGTTCGATATCAAGCTGCTCTACGAACACGAAGGGCTGACCGACGCGCTGTTCCGTACCTTCCTGGTCTATGTCGCCAGCTCGCCGCGTCCGGTGCATGAACTGCTCGCGCCTGGACTGAGCGATCTGAACGAACCCTATGCCAGGGAATTCGTCGGCATGACGACCAGCCCGATCACCCTCGACGAGCTCGAAGCGACCAGAGTCCGGCTTATCGCCGATATCCGCGGTCGCCTGCGCGGCAACACAGCGCAATTCCTACTGAGCCTGCATGACGGCGAACCTGATTTCAGAGCGATCGGCCTGCCGCAGGCACAAACCCTTCCAGCCGTCCGCTGGAAACTCTTCAACCTGAAAAAGCTTGCGAACGAGAACGCAGCCAAGCATGCCGCGCAGCGCGCGGCTCTCGAACATCTCTGCGGCATCTCGTAGTCTGTCGGACCGTGGGTTTGGTAGCGAGCAGGGTGGGCCGGGTTTGATGTCCGGGCCACCGCCGTGAACGCCCGTAGTCGTTCAGCTTCCGGACACTGCGATTCCCAAGGTGAGTCGCGGGTTTCGGCCGCGCCTGCCGATAGCTGTCTCTAGCCGAATCTGAGCTGTCCGCCGTCGAGACGCTGCTCAAAGACCGCGAGGCCCTGCTGGCGTTCTACGACTTCCCGGCCGTGTACTGGCAATCGATCCGGACGATCAACCCCATCGAATCGACGTTCGCCACCGTGCGCTTGCGCACCACCAAAGCCCGCAGTTGCTTTACTCGCAACACCATCCTGAGACTGACGTTCAAGCTCGGTCAGAGCGTCCAGAAGCGCTGGCGCCGACTTCGGGGTTGCGAGCGGCTCGACAAGCTCGAGCGCGGAGTTCAGTTCATTGATGGCGTCGAGCAAACCGAGCCATCCAACACCGACCGGAGCGACGCCTGACTCTCAGTGCTCATGCACCAGAATTGGCCATAACTCGTCGAACGGTCCCGGCAACCGAGGTTGTTTCGCGGGCGCGAAACGGCGCCCGAAACGCTGGTCAGGAAGGTCCTCGTGGATGCCGCGGCGGATGATCTGAGGGTGGTTCAGCGCCAGACTGGCACAGATTCTGGGCCAGGCCAGTACAGTTTTCTGTGCCTCCAGGGACCAGAATCGACACCAATTGGTTTCGAATCGGCCGGTCTCCATGGCCTTCGGAGTGGCTCCATAGAGCCGTTTTAGACCCATTCGGCGCGCTGAAAAACGATCTGAGGGTGCGCACTCATAATGATGGGGTCCCCTGTTCGAATCAGGGCGTAGCCACCACCGAATTCTCCAAAAGGGCTGCCTTCCGGCAGCCCTTTTTGGTGTTGGGCGCTGCTACCGGTTTTGGCTTTGCGTATCCTGGCAGTGACGAAGGCGTGGGCAAGGGGGCGGTATGCGCAGCAAGCGGACGATTCTGGCGGGGCTTGGGCTGCTGGTCGCAATGGCGGCAAGTGGGGCCACGATCGCGGATGATGGGCGCCCGGCAGGGTTTGTTGCGGCGGGTGACGTGGTAACGGACCTGGTCGAGGAGATCCGGTACTTTGGCGACGACAACTTCGTGGGCGAACGGATCGATGGTTACGAGTCCCCCGTTTGCATCCTGACGTCCCCGGCCGCCCATGCCCTCGCCCGGGTGCAGGAACGTCTCGCGGCGTTCGGGCTTGGTCTCAAGGTATTCGACTGCTATCGGCCCGCGCGGGCCGTCGCGCACTTCGTGCGCTGGGCTGAGGACCTCGGCGATACCCGCATGCAGGCACGGTATTACCCGGAAGTTGCCAAGGACGAGTTGTTCGAGCATGGCTATATCGCGGCCCGGTCGAGTCACTCGCGTGGCTCGACGGTCGATCTGACCTTGATTGATCGCGATTCCGGCGAGGCGCTGGAGATGGGCACCGGCTTTGACCGGTTCAGTCCGCGCTCCTGGCCCGGGGATGACGGTGTTTCCGCACAGCAGCGGGCCAATCGCATGCTTCTGCAGCGGCTGATGGTAGAGGCGGGCTTCGAGCCCTACGAGCAGGAGTGGTGGCATTTCACCCTGGCGGACGAGCCCTTTCCGGATCACTATTTCGATTTTGTGGTCGGCCGGGGCCAATAGGCGCGCCGGGGGGCTTTATTGCCGCCTGTTCGGGGCTCGGCTAGACTGCGCGCCGGCCGGCCCGGCTCACTGGGACCAACCTCGGATGAACGCCATGAAACGTTACGGAATCCGCATTCGCCTGCCGGAAGGCAGCACCCTTTCCATGCCGCACCTGCTGGGGGCGGACTGGGAATCCTATCGCTGGTACGACAGCGCGCTGGAGCGTGACAAGGCGCTGGCGGACATGCAGCGCGACCTCCCGAATTACCGCAAGGGCGATCACGTCGCCCAGGTCCTCGAGCGCGTCGAACGCGACGCCTGAGCCGGATTCGAATCCGTCGCGAACAGCGGCGGGATCAGAGCGTCAGCGGCTCCATCAGGTAGCACAGGCAGTCCTGGGCGATCACGCGGGTGTCCAGCGTGAGCATGGACGGCATCGCCTGGCGCTTCAGGCGGATCTCCTGACCGGCCCGCTCCAGATATTCCCCGGTCACCTCCGAACCGTCCTCGGCGATCGCGATCAGCGGGTCCTGGGCGTCCGCGTGCACATTCACCAGGCGCGAGCCGGCGGGCAGTAGCTGGAAATTCAGGCCGTCCAGGTCGGGTTCCAGGCGGACGTCGTGCTGCGCGTCCAGTCCGACCTGTAGTCCGGGGCGCACCCGTACCTGGGCCACGGTGTGGAAGATCTCGATGGCGCCCGTCCGCGGCGGCTCCTGGGCGAAGTGGTCCAGGTGCAGCACTGCATCGATCATCTCGCGCGCGTGGTCCACGCCGGCCGCGTCCTCGGGGTGGCCGCATTCCACTGTGACGGCCGGTGCGATACGCGCCAGTGCCATGGAGGCGACCCCGCGCGGCCGGGTGAAGTAGACCACCGTGCGTCCGAACAGCGCGGCCAGATTGAGAAACGGCGCCTCCAGACGGTTGATGCAGGCGTAATGGGGATTGCGCCCGGTGTTGTTGTGCAGGTCGATTGCGGCGAACAGGCCGCGTCCTTCCAGGCGCCGGCAGAGTTCGGCGAAGACGTCGGCCTCGCGAGAGCCGCCCTGCTCGGTCCCCGGCCAGATGCGGTTGAAGTCCGGCTGGTCGTCCAGGTGGCGCTGGTTGAGCGCTGCGGCCTGCGGGTTGCCCACGACCAGGGTCAGCGCGCGCGGCAGCGGGCGCCCGGTGTAGTGGCGCAGGAGTTGCTGCACCGCGTGCAGGCCCACCGGCTCGTTTCCGTGCAGCAGAAGGACCACGGCCACCGCAGGCTCGCGCTGGCCTTCCAGGTGGATCAGCGCCGGCCCGGGCACGTACTGGTGCAGGGTGGCGGGCGTGGCCTCGAGGAAGCCGTCGGGTAGTTCGAAGTATTCGTTGATCGAGAGAGTCACGGGTTTCCTCAAAGTCCCCAGGTGTGAACCGGCGCGCCGGTGTTCTGCCAGCCGCGGTAGGCGTGGACCAGGCCCGGCCAGTCGCGGCCGTGGCGCGCGACCCAGTCGCGTTGCCAGTGCGTGCCGGTCTGGCGGCTGGCGACGCGCGCAGCGATGATGCCAAGCAGGTTGTCGCGTTCGCTGCGGTCGATGCCCAGGCGCTCCAGACCCTCGGCCGCCCGGGGGAGCAGCTCCCGCGTGATCAGGCGTGGCGCCGGGACGGGGTCGCGATGGCCCCAGCGCAGGCGAGCATCCAGCCCGTAGCGGGCGGCATTGTAGAAGTTGTCGCGGGCCTCAGAAAACGGGGTCTCCAGCGTTCCGTTGGGCGATTCGGCCACCAGGTACTCGATCAGGCCCAGGGTGAAGGCGGTGTTGGCCAGCATGTCGATCAGCGACGGGCCGGCCGGGAGGCAGCGAAACTCCAGGCGCAGGCTGCGTCGGCCATCCGCGTCGCAGCCGACGATCGGCCGGTTCCAGCGCCAGATCGTGCCGTTGTGGAAGGCGAGGTGGGCCAGTTGATCGGCCGGCTCGTCGAGGGCTACCGGCAACAACACCGGGAAGTGCTCGAGGTTTTCGGTGAACAACTCGCCGATGGATGCGTGCAGATAGCCGGTGCCGAAGGTCACGCGGCGGATCGGGCCACGCGCCGAGTTGGCGAACCCGCCGACCTCCACCGACTGCTCGAACAACGGGATGCGGCTCTCGGCCCACAGGTCGTGGCCGAAGATGTAGGGCGTATTGCCGGCGGCGGCCAGCACCGGTGCCGCGGCGACCAGAGAGGCGTTGTAGGCGCGGTGGGCGACCTCGGGGCGGGTCTCGATATGCACCTGGAAGGAGGTCGCCGCGGCCTCCAGCATCACGTCCGCGTGGCGGTGCTGCAGGTGCTCGTGACCGACGATATCCACCTGCAGCGGGCGCTGGGCGCGTTGTTCCAGGATCGCGCTGTTCAGGGCCCGGTAGCGGGCCTGCTGCGACATGTGGTGGATCCCGAGGTCGTCCGGTTCCAGGGTGGGCAGGCTGCCGGCCATCAGCAGTTCCGCCCCGGCGTGGCGGGCGGCCCGGCGCGCGCGGCGCAGGGTCTCGTTCAATTCGTCGAGGATTGCGCTGAAGCAGCCGGGACCGGCGCGGAAGACGCCGCTGTTCAGTTCGACATTGAACTGCGCCAGTTCAAGGGTGGCTAGCGGGCTGTCCATCGCGGCGAGGAAGGCGTCATTGACCGGTAGCGGTCGCCCCTGGGTGTCGCATAGCCAGGCTTCGATCTCGAAGCCCAGCCGCGGGGGTGGGGCGGGGTCCTCGGGCGGTTGCGTGCGCAGCCAGTCCAGCAGCTGGGCCGTCTCGTCCGCGAGGGCCTGGTGGAAGCGGTCAAAGTCTGCCGCGCCGAAGTGCTCCTCGCGGATCTCGCGGCCCAAGGCCTAGTCCTCGTCCCGGTCGTCGTCCGGTGCGTCGTCATAGAGGCTCTCCAGAAGATCGCCCCAGATCTGTTCGTGGTGCTCGATGAAGGTCAGCAGGCTCTTGCGGAAGGCGAGATAGTCGGCCTCGAAGGCTTCGAAGTCCGCCCCGCCATTGAGCAGCTTGGCAGCGCGGTCGGTCTGCTGCAGGCTGTCACGCAGGTTGAGGCTGGCGGCCATCGCACCCTTGACGCGTTCGCGCTCGTGCGGGATCCAGGCGCGGTCCGACAGCATGGAGCGCAGGTTCTCACCCAGTTCCAGCAGGCGCTTGCGCAGGCGCGGGACGGCGCCGATGGTGCCGGTCTTGAGCTCGCCCCAGACGGCATCGGTGATCAGGCGCGCCCAGCGTTCGCGCAGATCCCGCACGGTATCGGGGTCAAAGGCGAAAGCGCGCTCCAGTTGTTGCGGATCGAATGGCATTGGGTATCCTGATCGACGAAGCCCGGGATGTGCGGCGTCTGCGGTGGAGGGGCCGGAATAGCCTCGCGCCCCGTAGCGTCCTACAGGGTACAAGAACAAGCAAGGCCGCATGTACGGCCTGCGGATGGAGGAATCGACAACATGGCGACCTGGTTCGCGCAGCGCAGGCTGCGTCAGAAGGTGTGCGACCTGCGGCCACAGATGTACCGCATGGCATTCGCGTGGTGTCACGATGCCGCGCTGGCGGATGACCTGGTGCAGGAGGCAATGATGAAGGCCCTGACCCGGCTGAAGTCGTTGCAGGACGAGAACGCCCTGAAGGCCTGGGTGTTCCGCATCATGACCAACTGTTACCGCGACTGGGGCCGGCGGCAGAAGGACACGGTGGATGTGGACAGCATGGAGCTGTCCTGCGAGGACTGCCCGGAGCAGCAGACCGAGCGCAATCGCATGGTCGCGGATGTTCACCGGGCCATGGCCGAACTGAGTACCGATCACCGGCAGGTGGTCGCGCTGGTGGACCTGGAGGGTTTTGCCTACTCCGAGGTCTCGGAGGTGCTGGACGTACCGATCGGCACCGTGATGAGTCGCCTGAGCCGGGCTCGGGCGCAGTTGAAGAAGGTGCTGCTGGAGCAGCAGGCCGACACGGGGACAGCGGCCGATACACCCTATCTCAAGGTAGTGAGGAATCGGCATGTCGAATGAACGACTGAGTGCAAAGAATCGACCCAGCGAGGAGATTCTCAATGCCTTCGTGGACGGCGAGTTCTCGCCGGAGGATCGTCTGTTTACGTTGAAGACGATCGCCTCCAGTGAGCATCTGAGTCGCGAAGTCTGCGACATGCACCAGCTCAAGGAGCTGGTGAACATGGCCTACGAAGACGTCCCGGCCGGGCGCGCGGCCGGCACCACCGGTGGCCGTTGCCGGTTATCGCGTGGTGGACGTTCGGCCTGGTTCCCGTCGGTGGCGGCCGGCGTGCTCGCGCTGGTCGTGGGTTCGCTGGGTGGATACGAGATCACTCGCGATGCCGGTTTCTTCGGGGGCGACCATGCTGCTGCGGCCGGCCAGGAGTCCGGGGCCCTGGCGCAAATGGCTGCCAGCGATAACGCGCCCGGCGGGGCCGCGGCCCCGCAGCAGGTGTTTTCGGCAACCGAAACCGATCAGATTCTGCTGCACATCAACGAGGCGGATACCCGTGCGATGGCCGAGTTGCTGGACGACATCGAGAGCATGTATCGCGAGGCGGCCACGGTCGGGCGCGACCTGAACGTGCAGGTGGTGGTGCACAACAACGCGATGGGCATGCTGCGAACCGACAGCGCACCCTATCCGGAACGCGTCGCGAGCATGGCGGAGGCGTACCCCACGCTGCGCTTTACCGCCTGTGCCCAGACCCTCAACCGCCTGGCGCGCGAGGAAGGCCAGAAGGTGGATATCCTGCCACAGGCTGAACTGATCGATTCCGGCGTCGCCGAGGCGGCCCGCCGTCAGGCGGAAGGCTGGATCTACATCAAGGTCTGATTCGGCACGGCCGGAGTCTCGATGCAAGTCGACCCACAAGTGCTGCGCCCCGGCTGGTTCCTGGCCGGGGCGCTCTTGTTGATGCTGGCGGCAGGCGGCGCGACTGCTGTATTGATGGGCGCCGTCGCCAAGGCGCCGGCGGCCGAAGAGCCGCTGCGGGTGGTCTATCACATCAACACCGATGACCTGGAGCTCCACCTGAACGCCCTGCGCAACCTGCAGAATCATATCGACGGTAGCCCCGATGATGTTTCGCTCAGGATCAAGGTGTTGACTCATGGCAGCGGCATCAGTCTGCTGCAGCACGCCCGTACCGATCCGGACCTGCGCAGTACCGTGAATACCCTTAAGCTGCAGGATGTGCGTTTTTTGGTGTGTGGCAACTCGCTGGAATCGCGCGGGCTCGAACGCAGCGATCTGCATGAGGTGTCGGACAGGGACGTGGTCCCCAGTGGCATCGTGGAACTGACCCGCCTGCAACGCTCCGGTTACACCTACATCAAGCCCTGACCGGACCGGCCGCATCCCCCCTGCGTTGGGTGATCAGCGCCCCTCAAGCTCGGTGTCCAGCGCCGCCAGGCGCTCCGGTGTGCCGATGTCGCGCCAGGCGCCGGTGTAGTGTTCGCCGGTCACCCGGCCGGCCTCGATGGCTTGACGCAGCAAGGGGCCGAGGGCCCGGCGCCCCGGTGGCAGATCACGAAACAGCGCCGGGTCGTACCAGCCGATGCCGCTGAAGGTCAGCAACTCGTTCCCCTCCAGGGCCACCCGCTCCCCGTCCAGGGCGAAATCGCCCTGCGTGTGATGGTCGGGGTTGGCGACCAGTACGAGGTGCGCGAGCGGTCGGTCGGCGGCTGTGTTCATCGTCGCCGGGGGTGTCAGCGGGTGGTCGCACCAGACATCGCCATTGACCACCAGAAACGGTTCCTCCCCCAGAAGAGGAAGGGCCTGGCGGATCCCGCCCGCGGTCTCCAGGGCACCCTCGGGCTCCGGTGAGTAGCGAATGGCGAGGCCTGACTGGCGTTCACCCAGGGTGGCGCGGATCTGTTCGCCCAGATGCGCGAGGTTGATGACTACCTCGCGGTACCCGGCGGTCGCCAGACGATCCAGCGTGTAGCCGATCAGCGGCCGGCCACTGACCGGCAGCAGCGGCTTGGGGCAGTGGTCGGTCAACGGGCGCATGCGTTCGCCGCGCCCGGCGGCCAGGATCATTGCGCGCATGGCTTAATCCTCCCGCATCCGTTCGGGCATGTGGGTGTGGAACCAGCCTGCCACCGCTGTCAGTTCTGGCTGTGACAGTCCCTGCGCCAGGAGTCGATGCAGGCGCGGCAGGTGTTCCAGGTAGCGCGGTTTGGCATCCCGGTGCGCCAGGCGCACGAAGATCCCGAGGATCTTGGTGGTGCGCTGGGCGCCGAGGACGCGGTAATGCTGCAGGAAGACCTCGGGGTCCCAGGCCGTTCCCGCGGCATAACGCTCCAATGCCCGCTCCACGGTAGCGGGTGACACCTCGCGCCGGGCGTCTTCCAGCAGCGAGACGACATCGTAGGCGGGGCTGCCGATCACGGCATCCTGGAAATCGAGGACGGCACAATCGCCATCCTCGCCGGGTGGCAGCATCAGGTTGTCCACGTGGAAGTCGCGTAGCACCAGTGTCCCGGGCAGGACGGGCAGGTCTTCCAGTGCCTCCCGCCAGGCTGCGAGAAATCCGTTGCGCAGGGACGCGCTCATCGGGGTGCCGCGTTGTTCCGGCCAGTACCAGTCGGCAAACAGGGCGGCCTCGTCCAGCAGGCGCGGGGAATCGTAGGCGGGGAGGTCCGGGGCCTTCGCGGCCTGCGCTGGCCAGGCGCGATGCAGATGGATCAGGGTGTCGATGGCGCGGTCGTACAATGGGCCTTCCGCGGCCCCCTCGGCGAGGGCCCGGGTGAAGGTTCGGTCGCCGAGGTCCTCGAGCAGCACGAAGCCGGTGGCTGGATCGTGCGCAAGGATGCGCGGCGGGCGTAGCCCCAGCGATTCCAGCAGTCGCGCGATCTCCACGAACGGCTCGGTGGCCTCGCGCTCGGGTGGCGCATCCATCAGCACCACCGGCTGGTCGTCGCGGCACAGGCGAAAATAGCGCCGAAAACTGGCATCTGCACGCAGGAGTGCCAGGTCGGTAAACTTGCCCGGCTGGTCCTTCAGCCAGGCCTGGAGCTGCTCGCTGCGGCGATCGTCCGGGATCATGCACGGGCCTCGGGAAATTCGCCGGATAGACGCTCGACGCGGGTGTCGATGCGGCCATCGGCATGCAGTGCCAGTACGCGGTAGCCGGCATGTTCGGGATCCAGCGCGAACTGTTCGGAGCCGGGGGCGAACTGGACGCAGGTGGAGGGGCAGCCCAGCAGTTCGACGCCCTGGCGCTCGGCGCGGAAATCCTGATGGATGTGGCCGAACAGACAGGCGCGTACGCGCGGGTGGTGATCCAGGATCGCGAACAGGTCGTCGGGATTGGTCAGGCCGATCCGGTCCATCCATGCGCTTCCGACGGGCACGACCGGGTGGTGAACGGCGACCATGCCCCAGTGATCAGGGTGTGCGGTCAGTACTTGATCCAGGCGCGACAACTCGGCCGGCTCGATGCGCCCGGACGCCTGCCCCGCAACCGCCGAATTGATCCCGACCAGCAGCCAGTCGCCGAGCAGCCGGTGGCCGTCCAGGGCATGTCCGGCGCCCGTGAAGGCGCGGTGCAGCAGGGTCCAGTCATCGTGGTTGCCCGCCAGGCCGGCGAGCGGCCAGCCTTTCACGTGTTCGTCGAGCATTGCGAGGAGTCGAGTGTAGGCCGCCGGATCCGGATCTTCGGCCAGGTCGCCCGTGAGCCATAGCAGGTCCGGCCGGGCCTCGTTCCGGCGCAGGGCCTCGAGCACGCGGGCGAGCTGGCGGTCGCTGTCGGGATAACCCGGTCGAATGGGGCCCGGCTCCCGGCCGAGGTGGGTGTCGCTGATCTGAAGGATGTGCTGCATGCGGCCGGTGTCGTCTTCCGTATGGTGCCGGTTGTGTGCGTTCGGGCGCGCTTTCGTGTTTGCCGCCCGGCAGGGTTATTGCCCTATACTCGATCGGGTGTACCGTGCAATGCGCCGGGGCCTTCCCGCATGGGGCGAGAGGGGGTCTGGCGAGGGGTCCAAGATGAGCCAAGAAGCCAAGACCCGCCCGGATTCCGGGTACCGTCCGTCCGAGGACGAACCCTACATGAATCCGCGTCAACTGGACTACTTTCGCGCCAAGCTCGAGGCCTGGCGTGCCGAGCTGATCGAGGAATCGGAACAGACCCTGGAGCACCTGCGCAGCGAGAGCTGGCAGGAGCCGGACCCGAATGACCGCGCCAGTCACGAGACCGATGCCGGCCTGGAGCTGCGAACCCGGGATCGGTACCGCAAGCTCCTGAACAAGATTGACGCGGCGCTGGCGCGCATCGAGCAGGGCGAATACGGCTATTGCGAGGAGACCGGTGAACCGATCGGCATCGCTCGGCTTGAGGCGCGCCCGGTTGCCACGCTGAGCGTGGTGGCCCAGGAGGCCCATGAGCGCGACGAGGCCCGCTATGAATAGGGCCTGTCTGGTCCGGGTTACTCGCCGGCCAGCGCGCGGGTAAACACCCGCGAGTTGCGCGCCTGGTTGTAGCGGGTCTGCCGGCTGACGGGCAGATCGTCCACCTTGCCTGGCGTGTAACCGCGTTCCTGGAACCACTGGGCGGTGCGTGTGGTGAGCACGAATACCCGCCGGATTCCCTGTTCCTGCGCCAGGTGTTCCATCGCCTGCAGCAAACGGTCGCCGCGGCCGCTCCCGCGGTAATCCGCGTGCAGGGCCAGGCAGGCGATCTCCGCGGCATCCGCCTCGAACGGGTAGAGCGCGGCGGTCCCGATGATCAGGCCGTCGGCCTCCAGCACCTGGAAGCGGTCGATCTCCAGCTCCAGGTGCTCCCGCGCGCGATGCACCAGGATGCCCTCGGCCTCCAGTGGTTCCAGTAGTGCATGGATGCCGCCGACATCGTCGAGTGTGGCCGGGCGCAGCCGTTCCAGTGGCTCGCGCGAGACCAGTGTGCCGATTCCCAGACGGGTGAACAGTTCGGTCAGAAGCCCACCGTCGTCCCGACGGTCGATCAGGTGCACCCGGATCTCGCGCTGGCGACAGGCGTCGAGCGCGCTCTTCAGATGGTTGGCCAGTTCCTGCGGCAGGTCGGTGGCGGTCTCCAGCAGCTTCTGGGCGGCCGGCACGGTGAGCTGGTCCAGCACGCCGTGTTCGGGATCGCGCAACACCCCGGCTTCGGTGAGAAAGATCAGCTTGTCGGCATTCAGCGCGATCGCGACCTGGGTGGCGACATCCTCGCCCGAGAGGTTGAATACCTCGCCAGTGGGGGAGTAGCCGAGCGGGGAGACCAGGGCCACCTGCTCGCGGTCCAGCAGGGCCGCGAGTGCGGTGGTGTCCACCCCGCGCACCTCGCCGGTGTAGTGGAAGTCCACGCCGTCGCGCACGCCCAATGGCCGCGCGGTGACGAAGTTGCCGCTGGCCACGCGCAGGCGTGCGTTGCCGGTACCCGGCTGGCCGAGGCTGCGCGAGAGCAGGCCCTCGATCTGCAGGCGCAGCCGACCGACCGCATCCAGCACGGCTTCCAGCGCCGCGGCATCGGTTACGCGCAACCCGTTGGCGTAGGCCGGGGTCAGTCCGCGCTCGCTCATCCGTGCCTCGATTTGCGGGCGCGCCCCGTAGACCAGCACGACCCGGATACCCAGGGCATTGAGCTTGGCGATATCGCGCATCAGTGCCGGAAACTCCGGCGCCTGAGCGGCCTCGCCTGCGAGCGCGATCACCATGGTGCGCCCGCGGTGGGCGGCGATGTACGGCACCGAATCACGGAACCAGGCGAGCTCCCCGGGCTGCGGGGCTCGGCGCGAGGGCGCGTGATTGCGGGCGGCTGGGTTGGATGTGGCGGTCACGGGCGTGTCCGTTTCCTGGTGATGTCCTTGAGCAGACAGTCTAGGGAATCACGGATCAATGTACACGTGGGATCAGTCAGGCCTGCTGGCCCGATCCTGCGGGAAGGGGTGTTAGGGAAACATTGATCAGTGTTTCCCTAGTCGGTCTCGCCCACGAGGCGTTCGAGGTCCGGGACGGAGGCGCCGGGCGCGATGCCGTGCTCCTTGAACCACCCGGCATTGACCTCCAGGGCGTAGCGCACCGGCCGTTTCGCCTCGTGTATGCGGGTGGAGTGGGGCGTCATGCTGGCGATGTTGGTAATGGTGAAGTCGGCATCGATGAAGGCCACGTCCAGCGGGATGCGGGTGTTTTGCATCCACATGCCGTAGTGCGCCGGTCGTGGCCAGATGAACAGCATGCCGTGGTCGGCGGGCAGGTGGTCGCGGTGCATCAGCCCGATCCGGCGGCTACGGTCGGTCGCGGCGATCTCGATCGTCAGGGCTTGTTCGCCGAGTTGCAGTTCGGCGGTCGGCAGCCCGCTTTCGGCCTGCGCCAGCCCCGTGCCCAGGACGAACAGCAGCACCAGCCCGACAAGGCCGGGCTGCGCGCGCCACCGCGACGTATTGATCAAGCCTATTCGCCGCTCATGCGCCCCACGGCGCAGCTGGCAAACGACTTGGCCTTGGCGCTGGCGGAGCGCAGGCCGGAGACCGAACCGACCTCGGGGTAACCCATGCTGGCGAGCTTGGCGGCGACCGCCTCGCGGGCGCTGTCGGGCGCCTCGATATCAACCGCACCGCCTTCCACGTCCACCTCGGCGTCGGTGACGCCCTCGACCTGCAGCAGGCCCTTGCGGATGGAGCTGGCACAGCCGCCACACTTGATGTTCTCGACTTCGATTTTCATTGCAGGTGCTCCGGGGTACTGGGGTTTGAACGACTCATTATGTACGATCTGCGTTCACCGTAATCGTTCACGAGAATATACATGCCCGCCTATCGTTCCCGCACCACTACCCACGGCCGCAATATGGCGGGTGCCCGCGCCCTGTGGCGCGCCACCGGCATGAAGGATGGCGACTTCGGCAAGCCGATCATCGCCATTGCCAACTCCTTCACCCAGTTCGTGCCCGGGCACGTGCATCTGAAGGACCTGGGCCAGCTGGTGGCCGGCGAGGTGGAAAAGGCCGGCGGCGTGGCCAAGGAGTTCAACACCATCGCGGTGGACGACGGGATCGCGATGGGTCACGGCGGGATGCTGTATTCGCTGCCTTCGCGCGAGATCATCGCCGACTCGGTCGAGTACATGGTCAACGCGCACTGCGCCGATGCCCTGGTCTGCATCTCCAACTGCGACAAGATCACGCCCGGCATGCTGATGGCCGCGATGCGCCTGAACATCCCGGTGGTGTTCGTCTCCGGCGGTCCGATGGAGGCCGGCAAGGTACAGGCCCCGGGCAGCGACAAGGTCATCCACCTGGACCTGGTGGACGCGATGGTCAAGGCCGCCGACTCCAGTGCCAGTGATGAAGAGGTGGAGGCCATCGAGCGCTCCGCCTGCCCCACCTGCGGCTCCTGCTCCGGCATGTTCACCGCCAATTCGATGAACTGCCTGACCGAGGCGCTGGGGCTGTCGCTGCCGGGCAACGGCTCGCTGTTGGCCACCCACGCCGGGCGCAAGAGCCTGTTCGAGCAGGCCGGCCGGCGCGTGGTCGAACTGGCCAAGCGTTACTACGAGCAGGACGATGAATCTGCTTTGCCGCGTTCCATCGCCACCTTCGAGGCGTTCGAGAACGCGATGAGCCTGGATATCGCGATGGGCGGCTCCACCAACACGGTGCTGCACCTGCTGGCGGCCGCGCGCGAGGGCGAGGTCGACTTCACCATGGCCGACATCGACCGCCTGTCGCGCAAGGTGCCGAACCTGTGCAAGGTCGCCCCGGCCACCCAGCTCTACCACATGGAAGATGTCCACCGCGCCGGTGGCGTGGTCGGCATCCTCGCGGAGCTGGACCGCGGCGGGCTGCTCCACCGTGACATTCCCACCGTGCATGCCGACACCATGGGCCAGGCCCTGGAACAGTGGGACGTGATGCGCCACGCCGCCGAGGCCGAGACGCTTTACCAGGCCGCCCCGGGCGGCGTGCCTACCCAGGTCGCGTTCAGCCAGGACAAGACCTGGGACAGCCTGGACATCGACCGCGAGAACGGCTGCATCCGCGACATCGAGCATGCCTACTCGAAGGACGGTGGCCTGGCCGTGCTCTACGGCAACATGGCCCCGGACGGTTGCATTGTGAAGACTGCCGGGGTGGACGACAGCATCCTGAAATTCTCGGGTCCGGCCCGCGTGTTCGAGAGCCAGGACGCGACGGTGGAGGCCATTCTTGGCGACCAGATCCAGGCGGGCGACGTGGTGATCATCCGCTACGAGGGCCCCAAGGGCGGTCCGGGCATGCAGGAAATGCTCTACCCGACGTCGTATCTCAAGTCCAAGGGCCTGGGCAAGGAATGCGCGCTGGTCACCGACGGGCGCTTCTCCGGCGGCACCTCCGGGCTGTCGATCGGTCACGTCTCGCCGGAGGCGGCGCAGGGTGGTGCGATCGGCCTGATCGAGGAAGGCGACACCATCGTGATCGACATCCCCGGTCGCGAGATCCGCATCGACGTCGACGACGCCACGCTGGCCGCACGGCGCGAGGCCATGGAGGCCCGTGGCGCGAAGGCCTGGAAGCCCGAGTCGCGGGAGCGGGCCGTCACCCAGGCCTTGCGCGCCTACGCCCTGATGACGACCTCCGCCGCCTACGGCGCGGTGCGCGACATCTCCCGCTTCGAGGACTAGCCCAGGGCCCAAACCGAAAAAAGCGAACGCATGTAACGCAACCACAGGGAGGTGGTGATGGCGATTACCGACTGGCCCGCGGCCGAGCGCCCGCGGGAGAGGCTGATCGAACGCGGCGCGGCCGCGCTTTCGGATGCGGAGTTGCTGGCAATCTTTCTGCGCACCGGCGTGGCCGGCAAGAGCGCGGTGGATGTCGCGCGGGACCTGCTCAGCCGCTTCGGCGGGCTGCGGCCTTTATTACAGGCGGATCAGGCGGGGTTTTGCGCCGCCCCGGGGCTGGGGGATGCCAAGTACGCCCAGCTCCAGGCCGTGCTGGAGATGGGGCGCCGCCACCTGGCGGCCGATCTGGAGCGCGGCGATGCACTGACCTCGCCCGCGACCACCCGGCAGTTCCTGGCGGCGCGTCTGCGCGACTATCCCTGCGAGGTCTTCGGCGTGCTGTTTCTCGATAACCGCCACCGCGTGATCGCCTTTGAGGAGCTCTTTCGCGGCACCATCGACGGTGCCTCTGTGCACCCGCGCGAGGTTGTGCGGCGCGCGCTGCACCACAACGCGGCGGCTGTGATCCTGGCCCATAACCACCCCTCGGGCGTGGCCGAGCCGTCGCGTTCGGATGTCGCCATCACCCGCCGCCTGACCGACGCCCTGGGGCTGGTCGACATCCGCGTCCTCGATCACGTGATCATCGCCGACGAGGCCGTCTCCCTCGCCGAACGCGGCGAGCTGTAGGGGGAGGCTGACCCAGTCGCACGTCTGCGTTGCAACGCGGTGAGACGACCAAGTCGTCATTGCGAGGAGCCGAAGGCGACGAAGCAATCTGCCGGGGCAGGCAATCTGCCAATATTCTGCCCGGGGGCATCCGGATGGCGATTGCTTCGTCGCTTTGCTCCTCGCAATGACGGTTAGAAGTTTGCGCGCCGCGTTACGCCGGTGTGTCCTTGAGAGCCTTTTCCAGCGCCTGCAGCAGTGCGTCGACCTGCGTTTGGGTGTGGGCGGCGGACAGGGTGATGCGCAGGCGGGCCTCGCCTTCCGGGACGGTCGGGGGGCGGATCGCGGGGACCAGGAAGCCGGCCTCGAACAGGCGCTCGGCGACGGCGTTCGCGCGAGTGGCGGTGCCCAGGGTGACAGGCTGGATGGGTGTGAGGGGCGGTGGGTGTGGCAGGCCGAGGCGATCCAGCCCGTCGCCCAAGCGTCGCAACAGGTTCTGCAGGTGCGCGCGGCGGTCGTGGGCGGACGCGGCGATTTGCACCGAGGCCAGGGTGGCGGCGGCCAGGGCGGCCGGCATCGCGGTGGTGTAGATGTAGGGGCGCGCGGTCTGGATCAGGGTCTCGATCAGCCGTTCGGAGCCGGCCACGAAGGCCCCGGCGGTGCCGAAGCCCTTGCCCAGCGTCCCCATCAGGACCGGTACGTCGTCGCCGCCGAGACCGAAGTGCTGGCAGGTGCCGCCGCCGGTTTCGCCCAGCACTGACAGGCCGTGGGCGTCGTCCACCATCAGCCAGGCATTGTATGCGCGCGCCAGGGCGGCGAGTTCCGGAAGCGGGGCGATATCGCCGTCCATGGAGAACACGCCGTCGGTGATGATCAGGCGCTGGCCGGTCGCGGGCGCCTTCTCCAGGCGCTCGCGCAGGTGTTCGGGCTCGGCGTGGCGGTAGCGCTGGCTGCGCGCGCCCGACAGGCGCACGGCATCGATCAGCGAGGCGTGGTTCAGGCGGTCCTCGAAGACGATGTCGTGGCGACCGACCAGGGTCTGGACCAGGGCCAGGTTGGCCATGTAGCCGGTGGAGAAGACGAGTGCCCGAGCGCGCCCGGTGAAGCGGGCCAGGGCCTGTTCCAGTTCGTCGTGGGCGCGGGTGTGGCCATTGATCAGGTGGGCCGCACCAGCGCCGACACCGTACTGGTCGAGCGCCGCGTGAGCGGCGGCGGCGACCGCCGGGTCACCGGCCAGGCCCAGGTAGTCGTTCGAGCAGAAGGCAATCACGCGGTGGCCGTCGATAACCTGTTCGGGCCGCTGTGGGCCGTCGAGGATGCGGGTGCGGCGCCATAGCCCGGCGTCGCGCACAGTGCTCAGGCGTTGCTCCAGGTAGTGATCGAGTGAGTCGCTCATGGGCGCAGGCCCGCACGCAGGAAGATCGGCCAGTGCACCCGTGCCGGCATGCTCGGGTTGGACCACAGGGCTTGCAGGGCCGGTGCCAGCGCGGCCAGCGGGTCCTGGCCGGCGGCGCGGGCGCGGCGGATCGCGGACCAGGTACCGAGATAGCCCAGCAGGGTGGCGCGGTCCCATTCGCGCGTGATGCGAAACTCGGGCGCCTCGATCTCGGGCCAGGGAAACGGCAGGTCGCGGTAGTGGTTGCGGATGTGCTGGCGCTCTTCCGGCCACCAGGGCGCAAGGGTGGTGTCGTGGAAGTCGATCAGTAGGCGGTCCAGTGCCGGGTCCTCGGCCCGCAGCACGCCGTAGCCCCAGATCGCCAGGAGTCCGCCCGGGCGCAGGACGCGGGCGACCTCGTCGTGGAACTCGGGGTGGCGGAACCAGTGCGCGGCCTGGGCGACACAGGCGAGGTCGACCGAGCCATCGGCCAGGGCACAGGCCTCGGCGGCACAGGCGACGCGGTCGATCCAGGAGTGATCCGGCAGTGTGGCCAGCAGCGATGGGGCGGCGTCCGTGGCGAAGACGTGCGAGAAGTGGGGCGCCAGGCCCCGCGCGGCCTGGCCGTTGCCGCTGGCACAGTCCCAGGCGCGCTCGTGGTGCGGAGTGTGCGCCGCCAGCCAGTCAAACAGCTCGGCCGGGTAGTCCGGGCGGTGGCGGGCGTAAGCGTTAGCCACCGCCGAGAAATGGTCGGGGAAGCCGCCGCTCACCGCCGGTCTGGCTCAGGCCGACGCGGACGCCGGCTGGTCCGATTGCGCGGGGGATTCCGGGCCGGTCTCCGGGCGCAGGCCCAGGCGCTCGAACAGCGCGAGGTCGTGGTTCTCGCCGGGGTTTGGCGTGGTCAGCAGGGTGTCGCCGTAGAACAGCGAGTTGGCACCGGCGAGGAAGCACAGGGCCTGCATCTCGTCGGACATCTCGGTGCGCCCGGCGGACAGGCGCACGTAGGAGGCCGGCATCAGGATGCGGGTGGCCGCGATGGTACGCACGAACTCCAGCGGGTCGAGGTGCTCGATGCCGTGCAGTGGCGTGCCCTCGACCTGGATCAGCTGGTTGATCGGCACCGACTCCGGGTGTTTTGGCAGGTTGGCCATCTGCTGCAGCAGCCGGGCGCGATCGCGGCGCGACTCGCCCATGCCGAGGATGCCGCCGCAACAGACGTTCATGCCCGCCTCGCGTACGTGCTCCAGCGTTTCGAGGCGATCGTCGTAGGTGCGCGTGCTGATGATGTGACCGTAGAACTCCGGCGAGGTGTCGAGGTTGTGGTTGTAGTAGTCCAGTCCCGCCTCGGACAAGCGTTTGGCCTGCTCGGCCTTCAGCATGCCGAGGGTCATGCAGGTCTCGAGGCCTTCGTCCTTGACTGCGCGGACCATCTCGATCACGCGCTCCAGGTTCTTGTCGGTGGGGTTGCGCCAGGCCGCGCCCATGCAGAAGCGGGTCGCGCCCTGGGCGCGAGCGTTGCGGGCCGCCTCCAGCACCTCGTCCAGCGGCAGCAGGCGTTCGCGCTCGATCTCGACCTCGTGGTGCGCGCTTTGCGGGCAGTAGGCGCAGTCCTCGGGGCAGGCCCCGGTCTTGATCGACAGCAGCGTGCTCACCTGGACCGCGTTCGGGTCGAAGTGCTCGCGGTGGACGGTCTGCGCGCGGAAGATCAGGTCATTCAGCGGCAGGTCGAGCAGGGCCTCGACCTCGTCGGTGTTCCAGTCGTGGCGGGGCGTGCTCATAGATGATGTTCCTTGTCGGCTTCGGCGGGGATCTCGACGTCCGTCCAGGGCTCGCGATAGATATTGAACAGGGCGTAGATCGTCCACGGCAACAGGATGGCGGCGGCGATCGCCCAGTAGGCGCGGTAGTAGTTCAGATCCGGCGGAAAGAAGGTGGCGACCCCGATCAGCAGGCCCATCAGGGCGTAGTAGCGATAGGCGGCCCACTGCGTGAAGTGGCCGACGCGGGGATCGGGGTGGTGCTTGTTCAGGGCGTAGACCAGCATCGAGCCGCCAAACCACAGTACCAGCGGCACGATGCCCATGATCGCGGCGATGATGAAACCGACCCCGACGCCCTCGCTGCTCACCAGGAACAGCGGGATGCCGGCAATCGACACGCTGATCAGGTTGCCGATATCGAACATCGACGCGGCGCGCCGCGAGCTGCGCCCGGAGACGGTCCTGGTGGCCATGGTCTACCCTGCATGCAAAAAGCAGAGCATACCATTATGGCCCCGGACCCTTCATTGCGACCCGTTTCCAGGCGGTCTCCGGCCGCGCGCTTGAGGGCCCGGGCTGCGGCCTGTGTCGACTGGCTGGGGGAGGCTCTGTACCCCGGTCAGTGCGGACTGTGCCTGGCCCCCGGTCCGGCGATCTGCGCGGATTGCCGGGCGGATCTTGCGCCGCTCGCGCACCCCTGCCCCACCTGTGCGTTGCCCCTGCCGGTCGCCGGCGTATGCCCGGCTTGCATCCGCCGAGCGCCGGTCCTGGATGCACTGCATGCCGGCTGGGCCTATGCCTGGCCGCTGGATCAGCTGATCCTGGCCTACAAGCACGGCGCCAATGCACGGGCCGAACGCATCCTCGCGGCCCTGGCGGAGCAGGTGGCGGGCCGTCTGGTGGGCGAGAACGGCGATCCGCCCGATCGGGTGCTCCCCGTGCCGCTGCATGGCAGGCGGCTGCGCGAGCGGGGTTTCAATCAGTCGGACTACCTGGCGCGGCGTGTGGCGGGGGTGCTGGATGTCCCGCTGGATACCCGCGGACTGCGGCGCATCCGCGCGACCGGGTCGCAGCAGGCGCTGGGTCGCAAGGCGCGGCGGCGCAATGTCCACGGTGCGTTTGCCTGGGACGGTTCGAGCCTCGCCGGGCAGCATGTGCTGGTGGTGGATGACGTGGCGACCACGGGCGCGACGCTGGCCGCACTGGCCGAAGTGCTGCGCCGCGAGGGTGCCGCACGGGTGGAGGGGCTGGTCCTCGCGCGCGCCTGAGGGTGTGCGCGCTCGGGATTCAGGCCCCCAGGTGGTGGTCGGCAATCATCGCCAGAAGGATGACGGCGCCCAGGTAGTGGTTGTTTTTGAAGGCGCGCAGACAGTCGGCGGGTTCGCGTTCGAAGATCAGGAACTGCTGGTAGAACATCAGCATTGCCACCACCACGAGCCCGGCGGTGTAGTAGCCACCGAAATCGGCGTGCTGGCCAACAAGATAAAGCCCCAGCCACACCAGCACCTGCAGCCCGCCGGTAATCAGGCGGTCCAGTTCGCCGAAGGCGATGGCCGTGGATTTCACCCCGATCTTCAGGTCGTCTTCGCGATCCACCATGCCATAGAAGGTGTCATACACCACCGTCCACGCCAGCACGGTTACGAACAACAGCCAGGCCACTTCGGGCGGGTGCTCGCCGGTGACGGCGGTGAACGCCATGGGCACGGCCCAGGCAAAGGCGGCGCCGAGATGGACCTGCGGGAAGTGGTGGAAACGCTTGGAGAACGGGTAGGTGCCGGCCAGTGCCACCGCCACCAGGGAATACAGGATGGTCAGTACATTGGTGAACAGCACCAGGACGAAGGCGACCACGCTGAGGGCCACGAAGGTTCCCAGCGCCTCGCGCGGGGTGATGGTGCCGAGCGCCAGCGGCCGGTCGCGGGTGCGCGCCACGTGTCCATCGAAGTCGCGGTCGGCGTAGTCGTTGATCGCGCAGCCCGCCGAGCGCATCAGTACCACGCCGGCGGCAAAAATGAAGATCAGGTAGGCCGGCGGCCAGCCCTCGGCCGCCACCCACAGGGCCCAGAAGGTGGGCCACAGCAGCAGGTAGATGCCCACCGGGCGATCCAGCCGGATCAGGCGGGCGAGTTCCCACAGGCGTTCGCGCTCGGTCATGGCGGCCAAGCTTACCAGCCTTGTTGCGGAAGGGGCCCGCGGCCGTGCGAGTTGATCAGCGTCTCCCTTGGCGTCCTTGTGGGGGCGTTACAGGTGCGCCTCCAGCCAGCCATCCAGGTCAGCGGGCTCCACCTCGCCACGATGGGTGTCGAGGATGGTGCCGTCACGGTCGATCAGGACGGTGTAGGGCAGGGCGCCGATGCGGTTGCCGTATTCCCGGCCGATCGCGACCGCGTCGTCCTGGCCGATCAGTACCGGGAATTCGATGCCGAAATCGTCGACGAAATGCTGCGTGGCTGTCTGTTCGTCCACGGCGACCGCGACGATGGTAAAACCATCCTTGCGGTTGGCATCAAAGGTGTGCTGGAACAACGGCATCTCCTTCTTGCAGGGCGGGCACCAGGTGGCCCAGAAGTTCAGCACGATCAGGTCGCCGTCCCACTCACTGAACTGGCGTTCTTCACCGGCGAGGTCGGGCAGGGTGAAGTCGATGCGTTGATTGCCCTGGGTCGCCTCGGCGGCGACCTCGGTGGCCGCGTTGGCAGAGGTTGCCCCGGCGTCCATCTCGGGTTCCGGGTCACCACAGGCGGTCAGGATCAGGGCGCTGGCCGTGGCGACCACCACCCCTGCGAGTGTGTGCTTGCGGTTTTTCATGGCGTCACCCCGATGGCGCTTTCCACGTGTGCCAGGAAGCGGTCGGCATTCAGATAGCCGACATTGCGGTAGTTGCGCAGCTCGTTGCCGTCGGTGTCATAGAAGATCATGGCCGGCGGCCCGAACAGGTTGAAGTGACGCATCAGGTCGCGGTGCTCGGAGGTGTTGTCGGTCACGTCGGCCTTCAGGAGGTGCACGTCGCCCATCGCTCGGAGCACGCGCGGGTCCTGGAAGGTGGTGCGGTCCAGACGCACGCAGTCCACGCACCAGTCGGCGTAGAAGTCGAGGAACACGGACTGACCGTTTTCGCGGGCCCGTGCGACTTCGCGCTCCACGTCCTCCAGGCTGTCGATGTAGGTGAACTCCATCTCGGTCGGCCCGGACTGCTCGCCCGTGGCCGTCACCGCGGGCTGGTTGAACGTGGCCAGCGGGCGGAAGATGTCCTTGCCGCCGGTCGCCGCGCCGAGCATCAGCAGCACGCCGTAGATCAGGATCACCACACCCAGGCCCTTCCACAGGCTGTACCAGCCGGAGGCATTGTCCGGCAGGGTCCTTAGTGCGCCCATGTATACGGCGGTCACGATCAGCAGGATCGCCCACAGGAACATCGCGACCTCGCCCGGGATCACCCGTTCGAGCAGCCAGATGCCGATGGCCAGCAGGCCGACCCCGAACACCGCCTTGATGGTATCCATCCAGGGACCGGCCTTCGGTAGCAGGCGACCGGCGGAGGTGCCGATGACCAGCAGCGGCGCACCCATGCCCATGCTCAGCGCGAACAGCGCGATCCCGCCCAGCACCGCATCGCCAGTGTGGCTGATGTAGAGCAGCGCCCCGATCAGCGGTGCGGTCACGCAGGGGCCGACGATCAGGGCGGAAAGGAAGCCCATGATGCCGGCGCCGACGTAGGTGCCGCCTTCCTGCTTGTTGCTGATCTGCGAAAGTTTGCTCTGCACGCCGGCCGGCATCTGCAGCTCGTAGAAGCCGAACATCGACATCGCCAGCGCGATGAAGATGGCCACGAAGGTCCCGATAATCCAGGGGTTCTGGAAGGCCGCCTGCAGGTTGGCACCCGCCAGGCCCGCGAATACGCCGGCAATGGTGTAGGTCAGCGCCATGGCCAGCACGAACACCAGCGAGATCAGGAATGCCTTGCGTGTGGTCAGGTTCTTCTGCCCGATGATGATGTTCGACAGGATCGGGATCATCGGGAACACGCAGGGGGTGAAGGTCAGCAGCAGCCCGAAGCCGAAGAAGGCCAGGGCCACCAGCCAGATCTGGCCGTCTGCCAGCTGGGCCGCGATGCGGTCCTGCTGGGTGACCGGTGCCGCGGCCTCGTCGTCTTCCGCAGCCCCGTCGCCGGTTTCCGGCAGGGCGTCGGTGTCGGCCTCGGCGGCCAGATCGGCAGCAAAGGAGACCGAGACCTCCTGGGTCAGTGGCGGGTAGCACACGCCGGCGTCGGCGCAGCCCTGGTAGTCGATCGCCAGCGTGATCTCGGAGACGTCATCCGCGTCGCGCAGGACCGGAACCAGGATCTCGACCTGGCCCCGGTAGACCTGGCTCTCGCCAAAGAACTCGTCTTCCTGGAGCTCGCCGTCCGGTGGGTTGACCGGCCCCAGCTCGATGCCATCGCCCTCGGCGATGCGCACATCCAGCTGCTCACGGTAGAGATAGTAGCCCTCGGCAATGTCGAAGCGCAGGATCGCCGCGTTCTGGCTGATCGCCTCCAGCGAGGCGGCAAAGGCCTTCTCCGGTTCCAGCAGGTCATCGGCGGCGCCGAGGTCGCCGGACAGGTTGCCCAGGTCACCCAGCGCGCTGCGTTCTTCCCCGGCATCTTCGTCCACGCGGGTCTCGCCATTGCCGCTGGGCAGGCCAGGCAGCTCGATGGACACGGTCTGGAAGTGCGGCGGGTAGCACACGCCCAGGTCCGCGCAGCCCTGCGAGCGCGCGGTCAGCTCGATGCTGGTGCTGTCGGCCGCCTTGATCGGCAGCTCCACCTGCACCTGGCCGCGATAGGTCTCGACGCGCCCGAAGAATTCGTCCTCCTTGACCTCGCCATCCGGGATCTCGGCCTCGCCCAGTTCCAGCCCGTCGCTTTCGGGGGTGAAGTCGAACTGCTCGCGGTACATGTAGTACTCGTCCGCGATGTCCCAGGTCAGCCGTACCGTGTCGGCGTCGATCGCCTCGGCGCTCAGGGCGAAGGCGTCATCCGGGTCCAGCAGGTCGTCCTCGAAGAGGGCATGCGTGAGTCCCGGGGCCAGCAGGAGTGCGACCAGCAGGGTTGCCAGCCAGGTGCGCGGATTCATGAGGTGCATTGCGTTATCCAGTCCAGGTAATCGGGCAGCCCGCGTTCAATCGGCAGGGCGATGATCTCGGGTGTGTCGTAGGGGTGTTGTTCAGCCAGCTGGGTCTGAAGATCGTTCAGGCGCGCGGGCGAGGTCTTGATCAGTAGAGTGACTTCGGAGTCGGTTTCGATATTCCCTTTCCACATGTAGACCGAGCGTCCGGGCGGGAGGATATGCACGCACGCGGCCAGACCCTGCTTCACCAGGGCGCCGGCCAGGCTGTCAGCCGTGTCCGGTTCGTCGAGTGTGGTAATGACCAGCCAGGCGCGGGCGCTGGATGGCGATTGCTCATTGCTCATGTATCAGGAGTCCCGTTCGATCCGTGCGGGCTGACCCGGGCGCAGTGGAGTGTCGTCCATCGGAGAGAATTCGACCTCGACGCGGTAACCCCGCTCGGGCTCGTCGCTGGTCGGCTCCCAGCCGATGGTCGCAATGGTGCCGGAAAGACGCTGGTCGCCGACTACGACCGTAACGGTCTCCCCGGGTTCCAGGTCGGCGGCGGTGGCGGCCGGGACGGTGGCCACGGCGCGCATCGGGTCGATGGTGCCAAGGATCGCCAGGACCGGCGGCAGCAACGCCGGATTGACGTACTGCCCCGTGTTGGCGTCGAGGCGCACCAGGCGCCCGCTGGCCGGGGCGCGGATGGTCGCGTCCTCGAGATCGGCGCGGATGCGGTCGCGCTGGGCGCGGGCCTCGGCCAGGCGGGCCGCGACGGTCGCGTAATCGATACGTGCCAACTCCAGTTCGCGGGCGGCGATCAGGGTCTGGTCGTAGAGATCCTCGGCCTTGTCGCGCTCGCGCTCGGCTTCGTCCAGCTCCATCTGCAGGCGTTCCATGGTCGCGCGGGCGGCGCGCAGGTCGGCATCGCTGCGCCGGGTATCCAGCCGGAACAGGACATCGTCGGCCTCGACCCGGTCGCCGGCGCGGGCTTCGATTGCCTCGATGCGGCCCGCGATCGGGGCAGTAATGCGGTGGCGCTCACCCCAGTCGAGTTGGGCCGCGAAGCCTTCCTCGGCCAGTAGAGGCATGGGTGCCAGGGCGAGCAGGGCCAGCAGGCCGCCGGTGGTCAGCAGGGATGGGACATGGAATACGCGGGGCATGGTCAGGTCTCCCGTCCGGTCGCCGGCGGTTGGGCGGCTCAAGGGTTTTCGTCCGTGGCGCGGAACGGGCTCAGCTCGTCGCGCCCGCTCAGCAGGGCCAGGCGCTCGTAGGCCAGGGCCAGTTGGAATTCGGTGCTTGCATTGAAGTGCGCCGCGGCGCTTTGCTGGACCATCGAGTCGCCCAGGTCGGCTTGGTCCTCGATGTCGTACAGGTAGCGCGCGCGGTCGATGTACAGCTCGCGGTAGTCCATGCGCCAGGCGGCCTCGTCGCGCTGGGTTCGTAGTGCGCGGATCTCGTCGTACAGCTCGCGCAGGCGGTTGCGCGCCTCGATGCGGGCCTCGCCCAGCTCGGCCTCGGCTCGATGGCGGGCGGCGACGGCCTGCCCGACCCGACTGTCGTGGCGGCGGCCTTCGTACAGCGGGATTTCCAGGACCAGGCCGGCGGCGAACGGGTTGCGATCGCTGCCGCCCAGGTCGCGGTGCCACCAGCCGGATTCGGCCTCGGCATACAGGCGCGGGCGCCGCTGCGCGCGCGAGGCCGCCACCTCGCGGCTGGCGGCCTCGACGTGGCGGCGCTCGGCCATCAGGCGCGGACTGGTGTTATCCAGTTCGGCGAGCAGCGCATCCAGTTCGGGCAGTTCGGGCAGATCCAGGGGCAGCATGGGGGCGAGTACGGTACGCACGCGCCGGTCCGGGCGGTTCAGGGCTTCGGCCAGCGCGGCCCGGGTGCGGGCCTGGTCCTGCAGGGCGCGGGTACGTTGCACGCGCAGGGTCTGGTATTCGGATTCCAGGCGGAAGACCTCGATGTCCGAGACCTGACCGCGCTGGTTGCGCTCCTCGGCCCGTTCCTTGGATACGTAGGCGGCGGCCATGGCCTCGGTGTCGCGGGCGAAGGCGAGATCTGCCAGCAGCACGTCGAAGTAGCGCTCGAGGACGTGGATGCGGTGACGGGCGTGGGTCAGTTCCTCTTGCTGGCGGGCGGCCTCGAGGCGCTGTTCGCCTGCGGATTCGCGCGCATGCGACTGCCCGAAATCGCTCAGCAGCTTGCGTGCGACGATGGAGGCGCGGGAGTCGTTGCGGCTGCGGTCGGCAATCAGGTCGTTGGGCTCGATCCAGCGAGCCTCGAGCCGCGCATCCACGCGCGCATCACGCTCGGCACGAGTCGCCTCCAGGGCGGCGCGGGCCTGTTCGCGGTCGGCGCGCGCCTGACGCACCCGGGGGTGCAGGGCGTCGACTCGTTCCAGGGCGTCACCCACCCGCATCGGGTTGGGCAGCGGGCCGAGGCCGGTTGCGCCGCCGGCTTCCTGGGCGGTCGCCGGCCCGGCCAGGGGCCACAGGAGAAGACTGGTCAGTAGCAGGCGAGCCAGGGGCCGCCGGCGTCCGGTGCAGGACGAGCGGGGGTGCATCGGCGACATCAGGCGTCGATCCTCGGGAGTGGCAAGAAGATGGGTTTAGCGACCGTCTTGCTCGCGCTTGAAGCGCGTGAAGTTCTGGTCCTTGTAATGCCCCTCGGCGACAAACTCGCCTAGCTGCAGGAATTCGCGGGAGTCGCGGGTGGCCCCGGTGAAGCGGGCGATCGGTTCGCCCTCGAGGTTGAAGAACTGGAACACCGGTGTGGCGCGCACCCGGTAGTCGCGGGTGGCCCAGTCCATCTGGGTTTTGGTCTCGCCCTCGAAGGTGACGATCTCGATGGCGCCCTCGACATCGACGCTGAACACCCGGAAGTGTTCGCTGAAGTATTCCTGGACCTCGGGCTGGTTGAGCACCTGATTCTTCATGCGGTGGCAGAACGGGCAGTCGGCCATCTCGAAGAAGATCAGGATGCCTTTCTTGCCGGCCGCGCGCGCGTCTTCCAGCTCTTCGGGGAACTCGCCGAAGGTCGGGTCGAAGAAGTGGTGTGTCGGATCGCGCGGGTCTTCGACCGCGGCGGTTGCCAGAGCGGGGACAAGGAAGGCCAGCAGGGCCAGCATCAGGATTGGATTACGCAACATGAGCCGTCACTCTCCGAATATGTAGATAGCCGTATGCACCAATGACGTGCAGGAGACTGGCTTAATTCCCTTTGCTGTGCAAGGACAAAAGGGGTGGGCTCCCCGCAGGTGCCTGGAGATTGGAGTGTCCGCGCATCAGCGGGGTTCCAATCGACACCACCCGGGGCGCATGTTCCAATAAACAGGCCTGATCTGCGGAACCCCTTCGATGCGCAACCCCCTCTTTCCCCTGTTTGTCTTTCTCGGTCTGGTGCTGCTCGAGATCTTCGGCTTCGCCTGGGTGGGCGATGCCGTGGGCGCCCTGATGACGGTGGTGCTGGTGATCGTCACGGCGGCGGCCGGGCTGATGTTGTTCCGATTGCAGGGCTTCTACCATTGGCGACGGCTGCAACAAAGCCTGGCGCGGGGGGAGGTTCCGGCGCGCGGGCTGGTCGAGGGCTGGCTGCTGATGTCGGCCGCCGTGCTGCTGTTGCTGCCGGGGTTCTTTACCGATGCCGCCGGCTTCGTGCTGTTGATTCCGCCGCTGCGGCGCTGGGCGGCTGCCGGCATCCTGCGCCGCGGCATGGTCCGCACGCGGACCGGTGGCCCTGGTGGGCCGCCGGGCGGCGGTACCATCGAGGGCGAATTCCGCCACCACGACGACCGCCCCGAGACGCCCGACGACCGTCTGGACCACGACGACCGTCGCTGATTCACGTTTCTGGCCCCGCTTTCGTAACGCGCGCTCTTGACTCGCCCTTGTGTGCCCCTATTATTAGCACTCGTCAGGGGTGGGTGCTAACAGGGTGCCCGCCCGACAAACCAATTTTCCTGTTTGAGACATTCTATTAAGGAGTTCGCGCCATGAACCTGCGTCCTTTGCACGATCGAGTCATCGTGAAGCGTATGGAAGAAGAACGCACCACCCCCGGCGGCATCGTGATCCCGGATTCCGCGGCCGAGAAGCCGATCCGTGGCGAAGTGGTTGCAGTAGGCAACGGCAAGATCCTGGACAACGGCGAAGCCCGTCCCCTGGACGTGAAGGCCGGCGACACGGTCCTGTTCGGCAAGTACTCCGGCACCGAGGTCAAGGTCGATGGCAACGAAGTCCTCGTGATGCGCGAAGACGACATCATGGCCGTCATCGAGGGCTGAACGCCCCGAACCGCGACCGTCTAACACGAATTTTCAGGAGTAGAACGAATCATGAGCTCTAAAGAAGTACGCTTTGGTACCGACGCCCGTACCCGCATGGCCAAGGGCGTGAACACCCTGGCCAACGCCGTGAAGGTCACCCTCGGTCCGAAGGGCCGCAACGTGGTCCTGGACAAGGCCTTTGGTGCCCCGACCGTGACCAAGGACGGCGTGTCCGTGGCCAAGGAAATCGAGCTGGAAGACAAGTTCGAGAACATGGGCGCCCAGCTGGTCAAGGAAGTCTCCTCGCAGACCTCCGACACCGCCGGTGACGGCACCACCACCGCGACCGTGCTGGCCCAGTCCATCGTCCGCGAGGGCATGAAGGCCGTCACCGCCGGCATGAACCCGATGGACCTCAAGCGCGGCATCGACAAGGCCGTGAAGGCCGCCACCGAAGAGCTGAAGAAGCTCTCCAAGCCGTGCACCGAGCACAAGGCGATCGCCCAGGTGGGCTCGATCTCCGCGAACTCCGACACCGCGATCGGCGAGATCATTGCCGATGCGATGGACAAGGTCGGCAAGGAAGGCGTGATCACCGTCGAGGAAGGCTCCTCGCTGGAAAACGAGCTGGATGTCGTCGAAGGCATGCAGTTCGATCGCGGCTACCTGTCGCCCTACTTCATCAACAACCAGCAGAACATGAGTGCCGAGCTGGAGGATGCCTACATCCTGCTGTTCGACAAGAAAATCGCGAACATCCGTGATCTGCTGCCGATCCTCGAAGGCGTGGCCAAGGCCAACAAGCCGCTGCTGATCATCGCCGAGGACATCGAAGGCGAAGCCCTGGCGACCCTGGTCGTCAACTCCATGCGCGGCATCGTCAAGGTCGCCGCCGTGAAGGCCCCGGGCTTCGGTGATCGCCGCAAGGCCATGCTGCAGGACATCGCCGTGCTGACCGGTGGCCAGGTGATCTCGGAAGAGGTTGGCCTGTCGCTGGAGAAGACCACGGTGGAAGACCTGGGCCGCGCCAAGAAGGTGCAGGTGACCAAGGAGAACACCACGATCATCGACGGCATGGGGTCCAACAAGGACATCAAGGGCCGCGTTGACCAGATCCGTGCGCAGATCGAGGAAGCGAGCTCCGACTACGACAAGGAAAAGCTGCAGGAACGCGTGGCCAAGCTGGCCGGCGGTGTGGCCGTCATCAAGGTCGGTGCTGCCACCGAGATCGAAATGAAAGAGAAGAAGGCCCGCGTCGAAGACGCCCTGCATGCCACGCGTGCGGCGGTGGAAGAAGGCGTGGTCCCCGGCGGTGGCGTGGCCCTGCTGCGTGCCTGCGCCGCGATCACCAAGCTCAAGGGTGACAACGACGAGCAGACCGCCGGTATCAACATCTGCCGTCGTGCGATGGAAGAGCCGCTGCGCCAGATCGTCTACAACTCCGGTGACGAGCCGTCCGTGGTCCTCAACCAGGTCCTGGAAGGCAAGGGCAACTACGGCTACAACGCCGCGAGCGGCGAGTTCGGCGACATGATCGACATGGGCATCCTGGACCCGACCAAGGTGACCCGTTCCGCGCTGCAGAACGCCGCATCGGTCGCTGCCCTGCTGATCACCACCGAGGCCATGATTGCCGACATCCCGAAGAAGGATGACGGTGGCGGCGCCGGTGGCGACGACATGGGCGGTATGGGTGGCATGGGCGGCATGGGTGGCATGGGCGGCATGATGTAATTCGCCGCTTTACCCGTGCATCGTTGATGTACCTAGGGACCCCGCTTCGGCGGGGTCTTTTTGTCTGACCGGTACCGTTTCCTGGGGTCCGAGTTCGGGTGCCAAATCCGCGGTTTCAGGAACCCTTAGCAGGGTTGTGTGTCTTCCGGAGTACAGCTTGCCGGAATGTCTCTGTGCGATTCGGGTTCTGTCTGTTGCAATATCGAAACAGGGCAGTCGAAAGTCACTGGATATTCGGAAATTTACGGAATGTGACGATGTTGTGATGTCGACACATAATTTGCGTTCCGATGCGTGCAAAACCCGAACTTGTGTGCCACTATCAGGGTACTGTAGGGGGCTTGGCGCAAGGAGCTCGCTGCTTTGGATTGCGGTCGCGGCGCGTACCATGGTGGTCGCGCGGTTCAACCCGGGTCCGACGTCTATTGTTTTTACAAGGAGGCTTTGCAATGAATCATAAGCTCGTTAAGAATCTTCTGGCCGCTTCCGTGGCCTCGCTGGTGCTCGGCGCCGCCGGGCAGGTTGTGGCGCAGGAACCGCCGGCCGCCAACGTGACCGACCGTAGCGGCAAGGTTGTGGTCGATCGCTCCGGTGAATGTGTGCGTACGCGCTCCTGGACGGAAGAAAACGTGAAGTTCCCGCATTGCGCGGGCTACATCGAAGAAGTTGCCGAGGCCCCCGAGCCCGAGCCGGCGGCTGCCCCGGCGCCGGAGCCGGAGCCGGAATTCACCACCACCACGCTGAGCGCCCAGGCCCTGTTCGACTTTGACAGCGCAGACCTGCGTTCCGAAGGTCGTTCCGCCCTGCGTGATCTGGCCCGCAGCCTGACCTCCGACGACGCCGAGTACAGCTCGGTGCTGGTCGAAGGCCACACCTGCACCATCGGCCCGGCCGACTACAACCAGGGCCTGTCCGAGCGTCGCGCCCAGGCAGTCACCGACTTCCTGGCCAGCGAAGGCGTGCGTGAAAGTGACATCCGCACCGTCGGCTACGGTGAAGACCGTCCGACCGCCGACAACTCCACCCAGGAAGGCCGCGAAGCCAACCGCCGCGTGGAAGTGACCTCCGACGTGCGCAAGCGCGCCGACTAAGGTCGCCGGCAAGACCCTGACCGCCGGTTCGCCGGCGCGTTGGAATCAGGCCCCGCTCCGGCGGGGCCTTTTTTGTGGGCAACTCGCGGGCGCCATTCGGCGGACCTTCGGCTCGGCCGGACGCGGAGGCGCGATTGCGGGCCCTTCAGCCTGCGTTAATGTGGCAGCCCTAGACTGGTTCCAAACACCCAAGGATCCATGATGACCATGAACCTGAATACGAACCTTCCCCGCTCCCCGTTCGGCCCGATGCTGCTGCGCTCCGGGGCCTTTTTGGTCGGCATGCTGCTGGCCACTGCGGTCGCGGCGGGCGGCGTAGAACGTTCAACGGACCTCCAGGCGCTGAGCGCCCAGGGTGATGGCAAGGCGACCGTGATCATGTTCGCGTCGAGTAGCTGTCCCTACTGTGATCGTGCCGAACAGCGTTATCTTGGCCCGATGACCGAGGACCCGGCTCTCCAGGGTGTGAACATCCGCAAGGTCATGCTGGATCGCCAGGAGGTGCGGGATTTCGATGGCACGACCAAGCTGGGGAGTGAGCTGGGTCGTGCCTACGGCGTGCGGGTGGTGCCGACGATCATGGCGTTCGATGCCGAGGGCCAGCCGGTCGGCCGTCCCCTGGTGGGCATCCCCAACGAGCAGCTCTATCGCAGCCAGATCCGGGTACGCATCGACGCCGCACGCAACGGCGCTCGCGATACTTCGAGCTAGCCGCTCGATCCTAGGGAGACGCTGATTGAATCGCACGTTCGCGTTGGTGCCCCCTGTTCCCCGATCCTGCGTTGCGCTGCTTGCGGGTAGAACCACTACCCGCTGCACGACGCGCCTTGTCTCGGAAAACAGGGGGCACCAACGCGAACGTGCGATTCAATCAGCGTCTCCCTGGCACCCGCAGAAAGCAACAAGGCCGGTCCTTCCCGGCTCAGGGCGGCAGTCCCGGGGCACTCTAGAGAGGCTTCCAGGCAGATCGCCACGGCGCTTCGCGCCTCGCGATGACGGGCCAGCACCGGCATTGAGAAGATCTTCAAGGTGAAATCATTCGAGCGCCGATCACCACCGAGAGCAGGTTTGAGCGCCTCCGTGAACTCCGTGTCCTCTGTGGTTAAACCGGCATGGATCTTCTTCGTGTGCTTCGTGGTGAAAAAGGCCTTTGATCCTTAGTCCGCAGCGTCTCCCTAGCGCTCGAATCGATAGATCAGGTCTACCGACTGCTCCGTCGTCCCGGAGGCGGTCTCGACGCTCAGGTTGCGGGTCAGTTCGTAGCGCAGCAAGACCTTCGATGTGTTGTCGAACAGCCCGATGGAGTAGCGCAGCAGCAGGCGCGGCGAGAGGTACAGGCCCAGTGTCAGCGCGCTTTCGTCCAGCCCGCCCTCGGTGTCCAGCTCCACCTCGTCCAGGCCCAGTTCGCGGCCGATGCGTTCGGTAATCACGGCCCCTTGTTCCAGCCCGTAGGCGGCTGCGGCAGCAGCGATCATGTTGCCATCGGATTGCGAGGCGCCGGATAGGGGGCGTCCAGTCAGCAGGTAGGACATCGCCTCGGTCTCGTCCATCGGCGGGTCCGAGATCACCCGCGAGCTCAGGTTGTCCGGCGTGCCGCGGATCTCCAGCCCGACGGTCACGTTGTATTCGCGCACGGTGCGTACCGCGCGCAGGTCCAGTTCCGGGTTCTCCGCCGGCCCCTGGAAGACCAGGCTGCCGCGTTCCACCCGCAGGTCCTGGCCGTAATCGCTGTACTCGCCTTCGGGGATCGTGATCTCGCCGAACAGTTGGGTCGGTTGCCCGGTGACCTCCTCGACATCCACCTCGCCGGCGAAGCGTGCGGTCAGGCCGAAGCCGTCGAAGCGCACGTCATCCCCCAGACGGATCCGAATGCGGATGTCGGTCTTGAGTCCCTGTGCCTCCGTGATCTCCTCCCCGAGGATGATCTCGTCGCCGGAGACGCGGATCGCTCCGGGCGGCAGATCCGGCGGACGGATGCGCGCCCAGGGCAGAAAGACCTCGCCGCGCACACGAATACCGTCGTCGGGGGTAAAGACCAGCTGCAGGTCCGGTGTAATGCGTGCCTCGGCGTCGATCCGATTGACCACCAGGAAGTCCTCGCCGGTCAGGTTCAGCTCGGCACGGGGCCCGGCGTCGCCGAGGTCCACGCGACCGTCGAGGTCGATACCGCCGTCCCCCGACTCCAGGCGGCCGGTCAGGGTCAGCTGTTCGGCCGAGACCACCCGGGCCGTGATCTCGGGAATGACGATATCGATGCCGGCCTCGGGGATCAGGACCCCGCCGTCGCGGAACGCCACTTCGCCCTCCACCAGTGGCGCGTCCAGTCGTCCGCCGAAGTCGAGGCGGGCGTTGAGCGAGCCACGCAGGCGCTGGATCTCGGGGCTCAGAGCCGCGAGCCAGGACAGGTTATCGAGGTGCGCCTCGAAGTCGCCGTCAATACGCAGGTCGTCGCCGTCCGGGCGCAGCTGGATGTCGCTGCGCGCCGTCCCGCCATCCAGGAAGTCGAGCCGCAGGGAGGCGTCCACGTCGCGATCGCGCACCCGGGCGGTCAGCCGCACATCGCGGTAGGGCACCTCCTCCAGGTCTCCGTCCTCGTCGCGCACGACCAGGTGGCCATCGGTCGGGGTCACGGTCAGGTCGGCCGTCACGGTGCCATCGGCTTCCATACGGCCGCTGGCGTCAGCATTCAGCTGGCCCGCGATAGCGAGTTCCGGCGGCAGGAAGGGTTCCAGCCAGGCCAGGTCCACCGCCCGGGCCTCGGCGGCGAACTCGGCCCCTGTCGCCGCATCCCAATCCCCCTCGACGCACAGCCGTCCGTCGTCGCGTGCCAGGCACAGGCGCTCCAGCCGTGCATCTTCCGGCCCGCCTTCCAGTGCGACCGGTTCGGTCAGTTGCCAGGGGCCCCCCGCGGGTTGGTCCAGATTCAGCCGTGCGATCTGGCCGCGCCAGTGGAGGGTGTCGGGGTTCAGTTCGCCTTGCAGCGCCAGATCCAGCGAGCCCAGATCCCCGGCATCGGCCGCCAGTGTCACGCGATGCCCGTCGATACGACCGGAGGCGCCTAGGCGCAGGGTCTCCACGCGTGTGCCGTCGGCCAGCCCGAGGCCGGTCAGGCGCAGGTCGATCTCGGCCGGGGCGGCGACCTCGAGGCCGGCGTCGGCCCCCAGCTCCAGTTGCTCCAGGGTGATATCCGCGAGTCGCAACCCCGCACCGGTTCCGCGTGCCGCCACGCGCGGCCGATCGGGTTCTCCGGTGATGTGTGCGTCGAGCTCTAGTCGGCCGGCGAGGTCGGGCCAGAGCCGGTCCAGCTCCGGGGCATCCAGGCGCAGCTCGAAGTCCAGGGCCTCGGTCCATTCGCCGTGGGCGGTCAGGGTGTTCCGGCCCAGCGCCAGGTCCAGCTGGTCCACTCGTAGATTCTCCCCCTCCAGCTGCAGTTGGCCCTGACCGGATACGGGCTGGTCGCGCAGCGTACCCTCCAGCCGTTGGAGTTGGGCCTGCACGCGGGGGGTGCCGTCGGCGTCGAGGTGCCCCTGGCTGAGCAGGGCGAGGGCGATCTGGCCGGGGGCCTCGGCGACCACCAGCGACGGATCCAGCCCGTCGCCTTCCAGTGCGAGGTCCCAGCGCAGGCCCTCGGACCAGTCGAGATCCCCATTCAGGGCGAGCCGGGCACCTGTGTCGGTGGCGAGTTGCAGCCGCTCGATCTCGCCACCCGTCTCGGTCAGCGCGATCAGTGCATCGCCCGTGATGTCGATCCCGCGCAGTCGGGCGCGCAATGGGTCCAGGGCAAGCTGCGCGCTCAGGGCGCCGCTGGCGGGGGCGTAGTTGCCGTCCAGCACGAGTCGCAGTTGCTCGATCTGCCCGTCCAGCTCCGAGTGCAGGCGCGCCAAATCCGGGGCCTTCAGATCCAGCCCGAGGTCGAAGACGACGCGGTGGTCGGGATCGGTCAAGTCGCCCGCCAGGCCTGTGGCCGAACCGCTCAAGTCCAGCTGTGCGGTATCGCGGATCGTCAGGCGGGTGTCCTCGATCCGCGCCTGACCATCGACCAGCCAGGCGTTCAGGCTGCCGGTGATGGGTTCACCCTCGTAGTGCCCGGTCAGCTCGTCAAGGGTGACGCTCGCGTCCAGGGCCGCCAGAGGCGGGGTGTCGGTTCCCAGCGGCAGGGTGCCCTGCAACCGTCCCTTCAGGCGTTCGACCCCGGCATTGAACTCCAAACCCATTCCGGCGGGGGTCAGGTCCTCGGCCTCCAGGGTGAGGTCCCAGTCCAGGGTGTCGCCAAAGCGAATGGGCCCGGCGAGCGTGACCCGCCCGGCCTCGGAGTCGATATCCAGGGCTTCGATCTCCAGCGATTCGAGGTCCCCGTGCGCCCGGGTGTTCAGCGCCAGGCGGGGCCAGGGCGTCAGGGTGGCCGCGGTCTGCAGATTCAGCGCCCAGTCCTCCGGAGTCCCCTGCAGGTCGAGGCGGCCGCCCTCCAGGGCGATGTCCTGTTCCGGGTCGAGGTGGTAGGTGAAGGGTTGCCACTGCGCCGCCAGTTCCAGCGCAGGGGTGGTGAACAGTTCGTGGGCGTTGGCCTGCAGGTTCAGCTCGATCCCGGCGCGCAGGTCATGTTCGAGCTGCACACGTTCGCGCAAGGCCCCGGTGATCTCCAGCTTGCCGCGCGCCTCGTCCGTGCCCAGGCCCTCGGCCAGGGCCACGGGCAGGGGCGCCTGCCACTGACCCCGCAGGTGCACGGGGTAGTCGCCATCGGCCTCGAGCGATCCGGCCAGTCGGGCCCGGACCTCCGGCATGTCCAGCTCCAGCGCGTGTAGCTCGATGCGCGAGCCGCTGGCCCGCGCATCGGCCGTCAGGCGGGTGATCGAGGCCAGGGGTTCGCCCGCCAGCAGGATCTCCATGTCCTCCACCTGGAGCTGGCCCAGGCGCACCGCCAGCGGCAGCCGGAAGGAATCGGGCAGGGCGAAGGGTTCGTCCGCGGGTGGCGCATCCGGGTCGGGTGGTGGCAGGTCCACGCGCAGCCCGGTGGCGGCCAGTATCCGGATGTTAAGCTCGCCGCGGAGCAGGCTGCGGGCGCTGATCCCGACGCGCCCGGTGGGCAGGTCGATCACCGCGCCGTCGGGCAGCGCGAGGTGCAATCCGTGCAGGTGCAGCTCGGTGAACAAGGTCCCCTCGACCCGGTCGATGCGGAATTCGACGGGGGCCAGGCGCTCGCCCTGTTCGACCAGCCAGCGGGTCCCCGATTCGGTCGCGAGCAGGGCCCCGAGGGTGCCCAGCAGGATGATCACCAGGGTAAGGACCGTGGAGAGCCCCCACAGTGTGCCGCGCAACAGGGGTCTCAAAGGTCCGGACCCATGGAGAAGTGGATGCGAAAGTCATCGTCCGAGTCCGGCCCGTGGGCCAGGTCCACGCGGAGCGGGCCGACCGGGGAGCGCCAGCGCACACCGACCCCGACGCCGTAGACGGGGTCGAACTCGTCCCACTCGTTGACGACGTTGCCGGCGTCGACGAAGGCCGCGGCGCTCCAGTTGCCGACGACCGGGTAGTCGTACTCGAGGCTGCCCACTACCTTGTGGCGCCCACCAATCACGTCGCCGCTGTCGTTGCGTGGCCCGACCCGCTGGTAGCCGTAGCCACGGATGCTGGCATCGCCCCCGGCATAGAAGCGCAGAGAGCTGGGGAGGTCGCTGACCGAGTCCACGTCGGTGAAGCCGGCATCCACGCGGGCCAGCACCCGGCCGGTGCCGAGGCCGCGGACCACCTTGCCGCTGGCCAGGACCTGGGCGAACGAGATGCTGGACAGGATCTCTTCGCGCGCGCCCTGAACGGTGGTCTCGAAGCGGTAGCCGCGGCGCGGGGTCATCGGTTCGTCCGCTTCCATGCGGCTGATCCGGTAGGACGGGATCAGCAGGTTGCTGCGCCCGCTGTCATCCTCGCCGGCGGTGTAGTCCTCGTACTCGTAGCGCAGCCCCTCGGTGGTCTGCCAGCCGCTGCGGCGCTGCAGGACCCGGTTGGCGCCGACCTGGAAGCGATCGGACTGCTGGGTGTCGGTGTCTTCCGTGCGATAGGTGGTGAACAGGTTCAGGCGTTCGCGCAGCGGGTCGCGCAGCGGGATCTCGTAGTTGTAGCCGATCCCGGAACGCACCGGCGACGCCTCGATCTCGGCCTGGTAGCGATGGCCGATCCGGTTGGCGTAGCGATGTTCGTAGCGCAGCCGGATACGCGGGCCGATATCGGTGGAGTAGCCGATGCCGGCCTCGTAGCTATGGCGTTTGCGCGGCTCCAGTTCGACCAGGATCGGGACCTGCAGTCCCTCTGCCGCGTCGCGTTGCGGGCGCACACGGACGCCGCCAAAGTAGCCGCTGTCGTTCAGATTGCGCTGCAGCGCGATGATCTGCGCCGAGCTGTACGGGTCACCCGCCGCGAACGGCACCATGCGCTGGACGAAGTCCTCGGAGAGGATGTCCTGGTCGATGTGGACCCGCCCCACGCGGTAGCGATCGCCGGTATCCATGTGCAGGCGGATGGTCGCGCTGCGGGTGTCGCGGTCCACTTCCAGGCGTCGGGTGTGGAGATCGGCGTCGAAATAGCCGCGATCCGACGCGATCCGCGTCATGCGGTTGCGCAGGGCCTCGTAGCGATCATGGCGCAGGGTGTCGCCCTCGCGGATCTCGGTCTGGCTGAGCACGGCCTCGAAGCCGAGATCACCGGCTCCCTCGCCGGTGATCTGCAGGTCCACCTGCTCCACCGTGGTCGGCGGGCCGGGATCCAGGGTGATGCGGATATCCCAGCAGGCCTCGTGGCGTTCGAAATCGAGATCCAGCTCGGGGTCGTAGAAACCGATCGCCCGCAGGGCATCGGTGGCGCGCGCCGCGGTGTCGCGCAACACGCGGCCCTCACGAAACCCGGGCAAGTCGCAGGGGTGGCGAGCCAGGTTGATGCTGTTGCGGATATTGCTGCGCTGAGCGTCGGTACCCCCCTCGATCTGCAAGCCGGGGGTGGAGCCATCCTGCGCACCGGCCGCCCCCGGGATGCCCGCCAGTGCGACGAGCAGCATCGCAACCACGCCCAGCCCGGTGCGGGCCGGGCGGCGGACAACAGGGGCGCGGGCGTGGGTCATGAAACGATGATAGCGGTTGCGGAATGGGGAGCGTGTCGACATCGGAACGCGCGAAATCACGCGAGTTCCCGCTGGGCCTGCACCAACGACCCTGGCGGGCTGCGGAGCGCGCCAGGGTCAGGAGGCCGGGCAGTCGACCCCGCTGCCGCGCGAGAACACTACCAGGTGGGTGAAGTCGAGGCGCAGGCGCACGTGCTCGCCGATGACGAAATTGTCGTGGCTGGGCGCCATGCACAGCACGCTGAGGCCGTCCGGCAGGCGCAGGGTGTAGAGGAAGTCCGCCCCGCGGAAGGCCTTGTCGAGGATCTCGGTGCGGATGGTGCCCGCTTCGTTGTCGATCGCGATGTCGTCCGGACGCACGAGGACGTCCACGGCGGTGCCGGGCGGCAGCTGTTCCGACAGCGTGCCCTCGATCTGGCCAAAGGCGGTATCGACCACGTGTTCGGCGCAGACCATGCCGGGGATCAGCGTACCCTCGCCGACGAAGTCTGCGACGAAACGATCCGCCGGGCGATGGTAGAGGTTGTAGGCAGTGTCCCACTGGGCCACGCGGCCCTGGTGGATCACCGCGATGCGATCGGCGAAGGCGAAGGCCTCGTTCTGGTCGTGGGTCACGAGGATGGCGGTGGTGTTCTCCGCGCGCAGGATGCGCCGGACCTCGCGGGCCAGTTCGCTGCGTAGCTCCACGTCCATGCTGGAAAACGGCTCATCCAGCAACAGCAGCTTGGGCCGCGGGGCCAGGGCCCGGGCCAGGGCGATGCGTTGCTGCTGGCCACCGGACAGGGCGTGCGGGTAGGACTCGCCATAGCCCGGCAACCCCACCAGCTTGAGGAGCGAGCGGATGCGCTCGTCACGATCCTTGCGGCTCCAGTGGCGGATGCCGAAGCCAATGTTGTCGGCCACGCTCAGGTGCGGGAACAGGGCGAAATCCTGGAACACCATGCCTACCCCGCGCTTCTCCGGCGGGATCGTGCTGCGGGCATCGCTGACGCTGCGCCCGTCCAGCTGGATGCTCCCCGCCATCAAGGGCTCGAAGCCGGCGATCGCCCGTAGCAATGTGGTCTTGCCGCAGCCGGAGGGGCCCAGCAGGCAGCCGATCTGGCCCTTGGGCAGGGCCAGGGAGACCTGATGGACCACGGCGGTACCGTCATAGCCGATATCCACTCGATCCAGGGCGATCAGCGGGGTATGGGGCACCTGCAGTGTGGTTTCGATGGGCTGGGTCATGGCGTATTCGTCGTGCCTGCGGGCATGGCGAGGGGTTTTTGCGGCGATTCTTCGTCCGCCGCGCGGGTCGGGCCCTGCTGGCCGGGGCGCGAGCGGCCGATGGTCACGGACAGCAGGATAACGGGAACCAGCCCGACCAGCACGATGGCCAGGGCGGCGCTGGAGGATTCGGCCAGGCGCTCGTCACTGGCCAGCTCGAAGGCGCGCACCGCGAGGGTGTTGAAGTCGAACGGGCGCAGGATGAGCGTCGCCGGAAGCTCCTTCAGGACATCGACGAAAACCAGCAGCAATGCCGTCAGCAGGGTGCCGCGCATGATCGGCAGGTGTACCCGGGTCAGGGTCTGCAGTGGACGCATCCCCAGCGAGCGGGCGGCATCGTCCATGCTCGGCTGGATCTTGCCCAGCCCGGCCTCGACCGTCTGCAGCGAGACGGCGAGGAAGCGCACGGCATAGGCGAACAGCAGGGCGAACAGCGTGCCCGATAGCAACAGGCCGGTGGACACCCCGAAGGTGTCGCGCATGAAGCCGTCCAGGGCGTTGTCGAAGGCGGCGAACGGGATCATCACGCCGATCGCGATCACGATGCCGGGTACCGCGTAGCCCATCCCGGCGACGCGCACGGCAGCCGCGGTGAAACGCCCGCCCTCCATGCGCCGTGCATAGGCGAGGACCAGGGCCAGGACGACCGCGATCACGGCCGCGGCGATGGCCAGCCAGAAGCTGTTGAAGACCAGTCGCCCGAAGGCCGGGTTCATCCATTGTTCGGTGGTCTGCACGGTCCACAGTCCGAGCTGGAGGGCCGGCAGCAGGAAGCCCAGCAGGACCGGAAACAGGCAGCCGAGGAAGGCCGCGGTGGCCTTCCAGCCGCGTAGCTGGTAACGCGGCAGGGTCGAATAGCGGCGGCTGGTGTGATGGAAGCGCGCCTTGGCCCGCGACCAGCGTTCCAGCACGATCAGTACGAATACGAAGGTCAGCAGCACGGCCGCGAGCTGGGCCGCTGCGGCCGGGTCGCCCAGGGCGTACCAGGTGCGGAAGATGCCGGTGGTGAAGGTGCTCACGCCGAAGTAGGCGACCGTGCCGTAATCGGCCAGCACTTCCATCAGCGCAAGGGTCAACCCGGCGATGATGGCCGGGCGCGCGAGCGGCAGGGCGACCCGGCGAAAGCCACCGAACGGGCCGGCGCCCAGAGTGCGGGAGACCTCCAGCACGCAGACCGACTGCTCGAGGAAGGCGGCGCGGCTGAGCAGGTAGACATAGGGGTAGAGCACCAGCGTCAGCATGGCCATGGCGCCGCCCAGCGAGCGGATCTCGGGGAAGTAGTACTCGCCGTATCCCAGTCCCGTGAGCTCACGGATCAGGCTTTGTACCGGACCACTGAAATCCAGCATGCCGGTGTAGGTGTAGGCAATGATGTAGGCCGGCATGGCCAGCGGCAGCATCAGTGCCCACTGGAAGATCGAACGGCCGGGGAACTCGCACACGCTGACCAGCCAGGCAACCGGCACCCCGATCACCAGCACCCCGATCCCGACGCCAATCAGCAGGGCCAGGGAGTTGACGACATAGTCCGCGAGGACTGTCTCGCGCAGGTGGGTCCAGACCTCGCCGGCGGGGATGAACACGTGCCCGAAGATGACCAGGATCGGCAGGGCGAGTGTCAGCGCTACGACGATGGCGACTGCCGACCACGGGCTGAACGGCAGGCGCTGGCGAACCGCGGGGTTCGCAGGCGTCGCGGGCGGGTTGGTGGTCTGGGCGGTCATGGATTGCGAATAATAAAGGTTCTTGTTTCGAATACCACTATGGCCGCCTTGTGACTGGCGGATTGTCGAGGCCATGTGCCGCGACCCCGGTCGCTACACCGCGCCTCATGCCCGGCCCTGTGCCCTCCCCGCGTTCTGTGGTGCCCAACAGAACGCCCCCGGAGGACCGGGGGCGAGAGTGAGTGGGGTGTCGTGGACGAGCATCAGCGCCAGCGGACGCGGTCCATGATGCGTACGGCCTCGGCGTTGTGGTTGCCCAGACGGTAGAGCTCGATGTCGTCGGACTGGAATTCGCCGAAACTCTGGAGGATGTCGCTGGCCGGTACGTCGTCGCGGATCGGGTATTCCTGGTTGACCTCGGCGTACCACTCCTGCGCCTCGGTGGAGGACAGGAATTCCAGCAGGCGAACCGCGTTGTCCCGGTTCGGGGCATGCGCGGTGACGCCGGCGCCACTGATATTGACGTGCGTGCCGCGGCCGTCCTGGTTGGGCCAGAACACCCCGATCTGCTCGGCGACTTCGCGATCACGGCCCTCGCCGTCCAGCATCAGGCCCAGGTAGTAGGTGTTGGCAATCGCGACGTCGCAGACCCCGTCGGCCACGGCGCGGATCTGATCGCGGTCACCGCCCTGCGGCTGGCGTGCCATGTTGGCCACGATCCCGGCGGCCCAGTCCTGGGCGGCCTCGGCGCCCTCGGTGGCGATCATCGCGGCCACCAGCGACTGGTTGTACACGTTGCTGGAGGAACGGATGCAGATCCGGCCCTCCCATTGCGCATCGGTCAGGGCCTCGTAGGTGGAGAGTTCCGCCGGATCCACGCGGTCCTTGTGGTAGAGGATGGGGCGCGCGCGCGACGACAGGCCGAACCACTGTCCGTCCGGGTCGCGGTAGCGCTCCGGGATATTCTCGCGCAGCACGTCCGATTCGACCGCCTGCAGCACGCCGGCCTCGCTGGCCTGGTGCAGACGCGCCGCGTCCACGGTGATGAAGAGATCGGCGGGTGAGTTGCGACCCTCGTGGCGCAGGCGCTGCAGCAGGCTGTCCGCCCCGCCGGTCACCAAATTGACGGGGATGCCGGTCTGATCAGTGAAGTCGTCCAGCAGCGGCTTGATCAGGTTTTCCTGGCGCGCCGAGTAGAGGTTGACCTCGTCCTGGTCGGCGGGGCTGCAGCCGACCAGGGGCATGCTGACGGCGATGGCGGCGGCCGTGGCGATCAGCCAGGCAAACGGGCGAAAGTTCATGGCGAGCGGACCCTCGTGTGGATTCATGCGGCGGATAGCCGTGTAGACGAGAACGATTGTTATTTGTGTTCTCATCCAAGTCAATACCCCGCGACCGGTACGTGGCATGGGGTGGCCTCCCCGGGTCGCAACGCTGATACGCTTGGCACATGGACAAGCCCCTGCCCGAATCCCCCGCTCGCCTGTCGTCGCCGCTGGAGCAGGAGGTCCGCGATCTGCTGGCCGAGCTGGACGAAAAGCTCGCCTGGCCGGACACCTTCCTGGCGTCGACCCCGGCCCCGTTCGCCTTCAGTCACTACCTGGTGCAGACAGTGCGTCAGCATCCGGGGTACTTGCTCGAGGCGCTGGATCCACACGGCCAAATACCGGCTTGTGACGATGCGGACTTCGAGCGCACGCTGCAGGCGCGCCTGGAGGCCGTGACCGACGATGCCGGGCTGCGTCACGCGCTGCGCGAAACGCGGCATCGCGAGATGATCCGCATCGCCTGGCGCGACCTGGCCGGGCACGCCGACCTCGACGAGGTCATGCACGACCTGAGCCGTCTGGCCCGCTCCCTTATCGAGGGTGGCCTGCAATGGCTGGACCGCCATTTGCAGGAGCGTTACGGCCAGCCGCGCAGCCCCGCGGGCGAGGCCCTGTCCATGGTGGTCCTGGGGCTCGGCAAGCTGGGTGGCAGCGAGCTCAACTTCTCCTCCGATATCGATCTGATCTTCGCCTTCGAGGAGGCGGGGGAGACCGATGGCAAGCGCGTGATCGAGAATCAGGAATTCTTCCAGCGCCTGGGGCGCCAGCTGATTGCAGCGCTGTCGGACGTGACTGCGGACGGCTTTTGCTATCGCGTGGACATGCGCCTGCGCCCGTTCGGGGATTCCGGACCGCTGGTGATGCACTTCGACGCGATGGAGGACTACTACCAGGCCCACGGCCGCGAGTGGGAGCGCTACGCCTTGATCAAGGCGAGTCCGCTGGCGGGCGACCCGGAGGCCGGGGCGCGCCTGATGCGCCGGCTGCGCCCGTTCATCTACCGGCGCTATCTGGACTACGGCACGCTGGCCAATCTGCGCGAGCTGAAGCAGATGATTAACGACGAGTCGGCGCGGCGCGGTCGCTTCGAGGACGTGAAGCACGGCGAGGGTGGGATCCGCGAGATCGAGTTCATCGCGCAGTCGTTCCAGTTGATCCGCGGGGGGCGCGACCAGGGGCTACAGCGGCGTGACCTGCTGGGCGTGATGACGGCATTGCAGGAGCGCGACCTGCTGCCCGGCTACGCCGTCGAGCAGCTGGAACGTTCCTATCGCTTCCTGCGTCGGGTAGAAAATCGTTTGCAGATGCTGAATGAACAGCAGACCCACCGTCTGCCCTCCAATGGCCAGGACCGGCATCGACTGGCGCTGTCGCTGGGGTTCGACGACGAGGCGGCCTTCGAGATGGCGCTGTTGCGCGAGCAGCGGCGGGTGCATGCTCACTTCGAGCAGGTATTCAGTGCCCCGCAGCGTGCGGACGGGGAGGCCATGGAGGCCTCGCCCGAGACCGGGCGCGAGCAGCAGCTCAATCGTTTGTGGCAGGGCTCGCTGCCGGAGGCGGATGCCCGGGCGGTGCTGGAGGCGATGGACTTTCAGGATGCGGACGAGGCTCTGCGCGGGATTGCCGATCTGCGCGAGAGTCCGGGCGTGCGCGCGATGAGCGTGACCGGGCGCCAGCGCCTGGACCGCCTGATGCCGTTGCTGATCGGGGCGATCGCGGAGATGGATACGCCGGATGCGGTATTGCCGCGAGCGCTGCAGATGGTGCGCACGATTGCCCGGCGCTCGGTGTACCTGTCGCTGCTGGTGGAAAACCCCCTGGCGCTGTCGCAGCTGGTCAAGCTGGTGGCCGCCAGCCCGTGGATCAACGAGCAGTTGACCCGCCACCCGGTGCTGCTGGACGAGCTACTGGACCCGCGCGCGCTGTACGCGCCGCCCGATCGTGACGGGCTGCGCGAGGAGCTGGAGGCCGAGCTGGCGCAGTTCCCCGGGCAGGACCACGAGCAGATGCTGGACCGGCTGCGCCAGTTCAAGCAGGTGCAGACGCTGCGCGTGGCGGCTGCCGACATCATGGGCTTTCTGCCGCTGATGAAGATCTCCGACCATCTGACCTGGCTGGCCGAGGTGCTTCTGGAGCGGGTGCTGCAGCTGGCCTGGGACAAGATGGTGGAGCGCCACGGCGAGCCGCAGTGCGGGGCCACGGATGCGCGCCGCGTCGCGCGCTTTGCGGTGATCGGGTACGGCAAGCTGGGTGGCTTCGAGCTGGGCTATGGTTCGGATCTGGACGTGGTGTTCCTGCACGACAGCGAGGGCGACGAGGCGCAGACCGCGGGGCCCAAGGTGATCGACAACACCGAATTCTTCGCTCGCGTCGCCCAGCGGGTGGTGCACCTGCTGGGGGCCTTCACCCCGGCGGGGCGCCTGTACGAGGTGGATACCCGGTTGCGGCCCAGCGGGACCGCGGGTCTGCTGGTCAGCGGCTTGCAGGCGTTCCGGCGTTACCAGGACGAGTCGGCCTGGACCTGGGAGCATCAGGCGCTGGTGCGTGCGCGCTTCGTAACCGGGTATACCGAACTGGGCGAGCAGTTCGATGCCCTGCGTCGCGAGGTGCTGACTCGTGAAAGGGATACCGATGCACTGCGCGCCGAGGTGGTCGAGATGCGCAACCGCATGCTGGCCGAGCACGCCTCGAAGCGGGGCCACGGCTTCCATCTCAAGCGCGACCGGGGCGGTATCACTGATATCGAATTCATGGTTCAATACTGGGTTTTGGTATCTGCTCACGATCATCCCGCCGTGTGTGACTGGCCGGACAAGATCCGCACGCTGGATGCACTGGGGCGCGAGGGCGTGATCGACGCGGCGTTGAGCGAGTCGCTGGCGGATGCCTACCGCGATCTGCGCAACCGCATCCACCGCCTGACGCTGGCGGGCCTGGACGCCCGGGTCGAAAAGCCCGACGACGAGCTCTGCGCCGTGCGCGATGGCGTGATCGATGCCTGGAATGACCTGTTCGGCGAGCCGGAATCGGCCGCGAACGAGACCACATAGAGGAACAAGACAATGTCGATGGCCGACCGCGACGGGGTGATCTGGCTGGACGGGCAGATGGTGCCCTGGCGCGAGGCGAAGACCCACGTGCTCACCCACACGCTGCACTACGGCATGGGGGTGTTCGAGGGCGTGCGCGCGTACAAGACCGAGCGCGGCCCCGCGATCTTCCGCCTGCAGGACCACACCCGGCGGCTGTTTAACTCGGCCAAGATTCTCGGCATGACCATCCCCTATACCGCCGAGGTGCTGAACGATGCCCAGATCGCGTCCGTGCGCGACAACGGGCTGGAAAGCGCCTACTTGCGTCCGATGTGCTTCCTCGGTTCCGAAGGGATGGGCCTGCGCGCGGACAATCTCCTGGTGCATGCGATGGTTGCGGCCTGGCACTGGGGCAGCTACCTGGGCGACGAGGGTATCGAGAAGGGGATTCGCATTCGCACCTCCTCTTTCAGCCGGCACCACGTGAACGTGACCATGTGCAAGGCCAAGGCCAATGGCAATTACATGAACTCGATGATGGCCCTGCAGGAGGCCACCCGCTGCGGCTACGACGAGGCCATGCTGCTGGATACCGAGGGCTACGTGGCCGAGGGCAGTGGCGAGAACATCTTCATCGTGCACGACGGCATGCTGTTCACCCCGGACCTGACCTCCGCGCTGGACGGCATCACCCGCCGCACGGTCATCGAGCTGGCGCACGAGGAGGGGCTGGAGGTCATCGAGAAGCGCATCACGCGCGACGAGGTGTACATCGCCGACGAGGCCTTCTTCACCGGTACCGCCGCCGAGGTGACCCCGATCCGCGAGGTCGACGATCGCCCGATCGGCTCCGGTACCCGCGGGCCCATCACCGAGCGCCTGCAGTCGCGCTACTTCGATGTGGTGCAGGGCCGGGACAGCCGCCACGAGGGCTGGCTGACCTTCGTCTGAGACGCCCAAATTTTCCGTCAACCGGATGCGAGAAAAACCATGGTGAACCCCGATACCGCCCACCACCAGGATCAGTACCCGACCGCGAACGCGCAGACCGAAATCACCGTCACGCGCAAGGACCTGCCGCTGCACTGCCCCACGCCGACGATGGCGCTGTGGTCCTCGCACCCGCGCGTCTTTCTCCCGATCGACGAGACCCCCGACGGCCGCTACCTGTGCCCCTACTGCGGCACCCAGTTCATCCTGAAAGACGACGACTGATTTCCGCGTGACCGGGGGCGCGGGCCAGATCCGGTCCCTGTCAGTTACCTCGGTCAGTCCCGGGAGTTCGCTATTTCCGCTGCCAAGGCCTCTTCGGCTCGCGCCCAATAGGTATCGATCCAGGGAGTTGGGCGGATCTTCTTGTAGAGCCTTTTCCGCCAGCGTTTTTCCGGCCACTTTCCCTCCAAGGCGTCCGGAGGGTTAGGCGATCCCGGGAATGCGACCACACGGGCTCCGTCGGGTATCGCCGGCGTGCGCCAGAAGCGAGCGGGCCAGGCCGGGACGCAATGGACCTTGAACAAAGCGCACCACGCGTCCGGCCAGAACAGCAGGGAATCGATCTCGCGGCTGATGTAGGTTTGCTCGTTGCGATACTGCCTGCGGAAGCGGTCGAAGTCCCCCAGTAGCCGTTCGAGCAGATAGCCATGAACCCCCATGCGGAATCGGAACACGGACGTATTGCCAATCCCTTTCCCGGGCTGGGTCCAGTTTTGCATCACGACGAAGGGGTGCTCGGGTTCGTACTCGAAAAACGGGTCGAGTTTGCCGGTGATCACGACATCCAGGTCCAGAAAAAGCCAGTCGCCGCCAAGGCCCGAGAGGGATTCGGAATCAAGGTAAAGCGCCATTTTTCGCCATGTTCCGTATCGCCATGGCTCGGGGATGTCGATCGAGGGGCAGGGGTGGGTCTCCACTTCCGGTCGAATGCCATTCGGATCGTCTGTGAGGCAAACAAAGCGAAGGGGGCCGGCCGTATTCCGGCGGATGCTCGCATAAAGCCGGTTGACGTAGTCCGGCCCGTACATTGTCCCCCACTTCATGCACAGCACTTGTTTCGGGGAAGGTGTGGCTTTGAGGGTGTGATCATTCCGTTCCATAATTCTGTGGGGCTCCTTCGGACAAACTGGGAGGCTCGCGCGACTTTCGACGTTGGAGTCGTTTCTCCCCGGATTGTCCCCCAAGCGTGTCGATGTGTCAGGGGCATGAGGAAAGTCGGCGGCTTGGGAGATATGATCGTCCGCCACTAAATGTCCGGGTATCGTCAGGTATGAGCTTGAATGCTGGCCAAGTTTGGATAGATGCGCGAGGTCAGCTAGACCGTCAATATTTCGCGGTCTTAGGTCTCACGATGTTTGCATTGTTTGCGCTTCCGTTTGGAACGGGGGTTTTTCTTCCGCTTGTGTTTCTGGCGCTCGGGGGATTGGGTTTGGCGGCCCGGCACTCCCGCACGATCTGGGTGGAGCGCTGGATTCGCTGGGCGTTGCTGCTCTTGTTGGCGCTCTGGGTGCCGCAGTTGGTGTCACTGACCGTGGCGGTCGATTTCGACCGAGCCCTCCGGACAGCCCTGACCTATCCATTGTTCGCGATTGCGATACTTCCTCTGCTGTGGGTTGCCCGTCGCCGTGATGTGGCTACACCCCTGTTATACGTTGTGCTGGCGCTGGCCGTATTCTGGTCGCTCGACGGGGTTTTTCAGTTTGTTACTGGTGCAAACGTGCTGGGCTATCCGTACAACGGGCGCCGGATCGACGGTCTGTTTCACCCGAACATGCGCCTTGGCATTGTGCTGGCCCACTTGCTTCCGTTCGTCCTGGAGGCATCCCGCCGGTTGGCTTCTCGCAATCGCCTGGCCGCGGTATTGCCCCTGATCGTGGTCATCGCGATTCTCCTCTCGGGTTCCAGGGCTGCCATGCTGGCGACATTGATCACGCTGGTTGCCTACGGCGCCTTTCTGATCTGGTTCTACCGCTTGCGAATTAGGACCGTGTCAGCCTTCGCCCTGGTGCTTGTGCTGGGCGTCGCGTTGGCGCTGTGGGTGTCACCGGAAACCCGGGACCGGCTGGTGGTCATCTCCAAGATGTCCGAGTTCAGTCTTGAGGGTCTGGATCAGGCGACGGCGAAGCGCGGGACGATCTGGCTTGCTTCCTGGCGCGTGGCGATGGATGAGCCGATCCTTGGCGTGGGTGTGCGAGGGGTCGAGCCGGTGGCGGAGGCGCGAGGCTACTCTGACATGCCATTCGCGCATATCCATCTGTATTTTCTTGATGTCCTGGTCTCGACCGGGGCTGTGGGATTGTTCGCCTACCTCGCGGCATTGCTAGGGATTCTTTCGGCGTTGTGGCGGCGTGCGAGAGAGCATGGGGCCGTTGATTCTCCTGATGTTCTCGTAGCCGGTGTGGCGATCTTTGTGGCTCTTAACCCCATCAACGTCCACTGGACTGTCTACAGTTCATACACGACAGCGGTTCTCTGGCTGGTGGTCGCTCTTGCGCTGGCACCGCTCATTCAATCAAGCAATCAGAGGCCCGTGCCTGAGCGCGGCGGCGAGGGGATGGGTGAGAGAACCGGGCCTGGCGCGGGTGGCCACCAAGAATGAGCAGCGCCTCCGACTGGCGTGATCGCGTGTGACCAACATGTCCACCCTCTGAGTCCGGCTTGTCTTAAAGAAGCTCTCGGTAGACGTCGAGGGTTTGTCCTTGCATCTCGTCGAGCGTAAACCCCCTAAGATGCGCTGGCCGCGGGGCGGAGCCTTTCAGCCAATCAGATATCCTGTCTGCTGCCAGTTCGGGCCTGCATGGCGGGATTGTTCCCTCGCCGAACAAAGCGGCCATCTGCTCACCCACGCCTCCGTGATCGTAGGCAATCACGGGTCGCCCCAGGGATAGAGCTTCGAGCGAGACCCGGCCAAAAGCCTCTGGCTCGCGCGAGAGCGAAAGTACCGCGAACGACATCGCCATGATCTCCCGAAGATCGGAACGCTGTCCCAGCCAGGAGATGTGGGATTCCAGTCCCCGTTCTTGGATTTCCTGGCGCACTTCGGCTTCGTAGCGCTGGCGGCGTCTTTCCGTTCCTCCCACAACAAGGCCATGGACGTGGAGGTTCCGCTTGATTAGGGAATCCATGACCTTCACGAAATCCAGTTGCCCCTTCCATCGCGTGATGCGACCGGGGAGCGTTATAAGCGCTCGATCGCGGGCGTGCGCCGGAAGGGTTTGGAAGAAGCCCTCAATCCAGTCATCGCCTGGCTTATGGCCATAAGGGAACTCACTGGGATCCACGCCTCGATGGATGACGCGAATACGTTCTGTCGGGCATGCCGGAAAGTGCTTCTGAATGTAGGCCGAGATGCTCGTAGAGACGGCAATGACGCGGTCCCCGCGGGTCATAATCGAGCTGTATCGGCCGGGGCTGTAAAACCCGTGGAAGGTCGTGACCAGGGCCGGGCGTTCAGTCCGGGGCATGCCCTGTAACGCGCGCCATACGATCCATGCGGGTACGCGGGAGCGGACGTGTACCAGGTCTACTTCCTGTTCGCGTATGAAGTTGCGCAGCGGGCGCACCAGGCGCAATGACCGCAGGGACTTTTTGCCCACCGGCCAGGTGAAGTGCTGGCTCCCTTCGGCTTCCAGCGAAGGAGCCATGCTGCCCCCGCCGGACATGACCAGGGAGCGTTCTCCTGCAGCCTGGATGGCACGAGCCATTTCCAGGGTACCGCGTTCCACGCCGCCGGATTCCAGGGCGGGCAAGACTTGCAGAATAGTTGCCATGGGGCTGGCTTCCTCGTGGAGTAGTGCGTTTCTTTGCGCTAATTGTTCTGGTGCCCGAGGTCGGGTCTAACTCAGGTACAGGATCGAGTTGGACCGTGAGCGGCTCTGGATTTGGTAACCATGCTCCCGAAGCAGGGCCAGGACGTCTTTTTCCCAGATGTGCCCGTGACAGCTTTCTATAACGATGCATCTAGGATGCAGCGATGGAGCCGCGTCCCGGAAAAACGGTTCCAGGGCCTGGTACTCGTATCCTTCGATGTCGATCTTGAGGCCGTCGATGCGTTCGATTCCGGCATTGGTGAGTACATCCAGAAGGGGCTCGGTCTGGACCTCAACCGTGTTGCCCCGTGACTGTTCCGACGGATTGAGCGAGGCGGAACCCAGTCCTTCGGCCAAGTGCAGCATGGCGGTACCGTTTGGGCCAATGGCCAGCGGGAGGGCTTGAATTGCCTCGGCAAAGCGATTGCATTCCAGGTTGAACAGAAGTCGACGGAATGTCGGAGGGTTGGGCTCAATGGCTAGGACCTGGCGTGCCCCGGCGGCCGCCACGTGCAGGCTGTAGTATCCGGTGTTGGCGCCGATATCGATGAACGTGCCGTCATCGCATGCGTTCGCGAGATGCTCCAGTTCCTCGCGGTCGTAGACCTTCGATGAAAGGAGTATTTTCGCGTCGGTGACATTGTCCCGAACGTTGAGCCGATACCGGATGCCTCGTCGTTCGATATCGACGGTGGTTGGAAGGCGGCTGTTCCAGAATCTTCTGAGCTGGCGCGACAACGTGCCTCGTGCCAGCCCTAGACGCACGATCCAGAGTAAGGCGTGGGCAAACCCCTTGGGGCGATATGTGCCAAACGGGGTTGTATCAGGGTCCGATAAGGGCCCGTCTGAAGGTGTCATGGCGTTGGCCTGGGTAACGGTGGATCTTTGGGGGGTGCGATATCGGAATTGTCGCCAGTCTAGCAGCCTGTTTGAACGCTGTTTTTTGTGGAATCCCCCTAGTTTGCACTACACTGTGCGGCGTTGTTGAATTTAGTGGAAAAAGAAATGGATACCGCCGCTGAAGTAGCAAGTCAGGTCGAGGCGTCGCTTCGGCGCGCGCGGTCGGAGGCGTATCCGTATCGGCGGTGGTATCCGCAGGCGATACTGCCCGAGGCGGCGGCGCGCGCGGTGGAGGCGCTGCCGTTCGAGCCGCCCGCGATTGGTGACACCGAGGGCAAGCGTGAGACGCACAACAGCTCGCGGCGCTTCTTCGACGTCGAGAACCGGCGGGCCTCCGATGTGTGCGAAAGCGTTGCAGCGGCGTTCGAGAGCCCGCAGGTGCTGGATGCGATCTACGAGGTGTGCGGCGTGGACGTCAGCGGCAACTACCTGCGCATCGAGCATTGCCTGGATACCGAGGGTTTCTGGCTGGCACCACATACCGATCTTGGCGTGAAAAAATTCACCATGCTGCTGTACCTGTCCACCGACCCCGGCTACGAGAGCTGGGGCACGGACGTGTACGTGGACGCGGACACGCACTACGAGACGGCGCCGGGCACATACAACAGTGCGTTGGTGTTCGTGCCGGCCGACAACACCTGGCATGGCTACCACCTTCGCCCCCTGGAAGGTGTGCGACGCTCGTTGATCATCAACTATGTGACCGAAGAGTGGCGCAACCGCCACGAACTGGCCTCTCCCGACACACCTGTGCAGCGCCGCGTGCCGGCGTGACCGCAGGCCAGGCGACGAACGCTTCATTGTGACCGAGGCTTACTGCTGGACACTGACGACCGGCGAGGCCGGGATGACCAGTCAGGTCCGTGGCCTGGCCGAAGCCGTGGGGCTGCCCTACGAACACAAGACAGTGGGGCTGCGTCCGCCCTGGCGCTGGATGCGCGGTTCCTTCGCGCCCGGCGTATTGCGAGGGCTCACATCCGATAGCGATTCCCTGGCGCCGCCCTGGCCGCGCCTCTTGATCTCCTGCGGGCGCCGCAGTGCCACGGTGGCCGTGGCACTGCGGCGCGCCAGCGGGGGTGCCATCATGACCGTGCATATTCAGGATCCACAGATCGCCCCGCGGCATTTCGACTGGGTGGTGCCGCCGCGCCACGATGGGCTGACCGGCCCGAACGTGATCGCGACGCGCGGCGCCCTGCACCGGGTGACGGCCGAGCGGCTGGAGGCGGCGCGTGCGGACCTGGGGGATGCCTGGGCTGCATTTCCCCGGCCCTGGATCGCGGTGCTGATCGGGGGTGCCACCCAGCGGGGAGATCTGGGCCAGGAGCGGCTGGATGCCCTGATCCGTGACCTGCGTTCGGCGGCCGGAGCCTCTGGGGGTAGCGTGCTGGTGACCCCTTCGCGGCGTACGGGCGAGGCCAGTACCCGACGACTGGTGGAGGGGTTGGCGGATGTCCCGGGGTTTGTCTGGGGCGGGCAGGGAGAGAACCCCTTCATGGCGATGCTGGCAACGTCCGACCACATCGTGGTCAGTGCCGATTCTGTATCCATGGTCTCGGAAGCGGCGGCGACCGGTGTGCCGGTGTACACGGTGGCCCTGGGGCCACTCGGTCGTCGCCTGCAGGCCTTCCATTCCGCTCTGGAGGCGGAAGGGGTAACCCGGCCATTCACCGGCGCGCTTGACCAGTGGGCCTACACGCCAGTGAATGACACGCCGAAGGTGGCGGCACATATCCGCCGCGAACTGGGGCTAGAAGCTGGTGCCGCACCAGAATCCGTGTCTCTCTCGCCGTGATTTCTAGGTGGGGTGTCCACGGGGTTTTCCGGAAGTGTCAATTTTTGGCTTGTGGCCACGAAAACTGAGGGCCGGAGAAAAATACCAGCTCCAAAATTGGACAGTCTATCCGCTTGTGTCCAATAGAGAGGTCGTACGGGGGCGCTTCGGAGCCACCCGGGCTACTTTTCGGCTCGTTCCGGGTAGAAGAGGTAGTCCTCCTCTCCCTCGATCAAACCCTCGACGGGGCGCTTTTCTCCTGACCTTTCGATCACGGCGGCTCGATAGCCGAGGTTGGTTAGGAAATCGAACACTGTCTCGGGTTTGTACCCCATACGTGCGGTGGAAGTGGAAATCAGCTCACAGTAGACATGAGGTTGAAGCTCTTTCAAGGTCTTTTCTGCGCCCTGGAGGATCTGGAATTCGGCCCCCTCCACGTCCATCTTGACGAAGTCGAGGCGCGCTAGCCCCTGCTCGGCTACATAGGCATCCAGGGTGAGGGTTTCCACGGGCTCCACGATGTAGTCTCGCCGCACCTCGTCGCCAAAATGCGCAAGTCCGATACCCAAGCGCCCGGATTCCTTTATGGGAATGCTTAGCTTCATGTGCCCCGCCTGATTTGAAAGCGCGCGTGATTCGATATGGACGTTTTGGAATCTATCGACCACTCGTTCGAGGATGGAGCGAGTGTATGGTACCGGCTCGAAGCAGTGGACCATGCAGCTGCCGTTGTGGATCACGGCGAACTCTTTGGCCAGATAGCCAAAGTGTGCGCCAACATCAAAGATTACCCCTCCCTCGGGAATGAAGCCTGCAAGGCGACGTACTCGTGGGCGCTCCTTGGGGTTCTGGCGGGCCTTGAGATAATGCAGCCACCAGGCAAAGCGCTGGCGCCAGTGGGAGTAAACAGCCTCTTTGGGCAATTCCATCGCTTCGTTATCCATTAGGGTTTGGGTAAGGAGTACGGCCAGCACCTTTGCGGGTGAGTGCCGGAGTTGGAGCCTTCCGGAGGGGCTCTTGCAATGGCCCGGGCAGTATAACGGCAGGCGGCTCGCCATGATCATTGTGGCTGGCTTATTGTCTCCTGCTCGGAGGCAGCCTTCGAGATTCCACGCTAGGGCGCGTAGGGGTCGGGCAGGCCCGCGCGTTTCTTGAAGCGCTTGTGGGTCCAGAAGTACTGCCCCGGGGCATCCATCACGGCTTCTTCGATGATGTGGTTGATGCGCAGGGTGTCGGCGTGGGCGTCCTCGGTGGGGAAGCCCTCTACCGGGGGGTGGATGGTCACGACGTAGTGGCCGTCTTCGCGCCGGTAGCCGAAGAAGGGGAGGACCGGGGCGCCGCTGACCCGGGCGATGCGATGCGTGGCGGTCTGCGTGTTCGCGGGTTCGCCGAAGAACGGGACCAGCTCGGTCTGGCGCCCGCTGGTGGCCTGGTCGGGTGCATACCACACCGGCATGTTCTCGCGCAGGGTGCGCAGCAGTCCCTTGACGTCGTCGCGTGCGATCACGCCGGCCGTGTGGCGGTTGCGATTGACCTTGAACAGGTAGTTGATCAGCGGGCGTTCGTTGGGGCGGTACATCGCGGCAAACTCCCGGTGCAGCGCCAGCAGGCGCCCGCAAAGCTCGAGTGTGGTGAAATGGGCGCTGACCAGCAGGGCCCCCTTGCCTTGCTCCAGTGCCTTGTCCAGATGTTCCAGCCCGTGGATTGTGTAATGCCCCTTGAGTTGCGCGTCGCGTCCCCACCAGGCCATGGCTATTTCCAGGACACCCATTCCGGCCGCCTCGAAGTGCTCGCGCAGCCACTGTTCGCGCCGTTCCGGCGGCTGGCCGGGAAAACACAGTTCGAGGTTGGTGCGGGCGATCGCGCGCCGCTTGCGGCCGTAACGGTAGAACAGCCGCCCAATGCCGCGCCCAAGCGCTTGTTGCCAGCGGATGGGCAACTGGATGACCAGCCGAGCCAGGCCGATCACCGCCCACATGGGCCAGGTAGCGGGGCCGCGGGGCGGGCGTTCGGTCGCGCTCGGATGTTCGGGGCGGGCCGTCACGGATCGGAGTCTCCCTGCGAATGACCCGCGTAGTCTACACGGCGCTGCTTGCGTTGCTGACCCCCTTGCTGCTGATCCGCCACGGACTGCGCAGTCGTCGGGCATCGGTGCGTGTGCGTCCGGGCGAGGTGATGGGGTGGGCCCCTCCGCCGGAGCCGGCGGAGATCTGGATCCATGCGGTTTCGGTCGGTGAAGTGCTGGCGGCGGAACCGCTCATTCGCCAGCTTCTGGCGCCCGGCCCGCGTCGCATCCTGGTAACCACGACGACGCCGACCGGCGCCGCGATGCTGACCGAGAGGCTCGGCGATCGCGTCATGCATCGCTTCATGCCACTGGATCTGCCCTGGCTACAGGGGCGCTTCCTGCGAGCGTTGCGGCCGCAGTGCATCGTGGTGATGGAGACCGAGATCTGGCCGAATATGCTGGCGGCGGCCCGACGGATGGGTATCCCGGTCGTGCTGGCGAACGCCCGTATGTCCGGGCGTTCGGCCCGGCGTTATGCGCGGCTCCCGCGGCTGATCACGCCGGCATTGAGCGGGTTTGACTGGATTGCCTGTCGCAATCCGCTGGACCGCGAGCGTTTCGTCGCGCTCGGGGCCGTGCCTGATCGCGTGACGGTCAACGGCGACATCAAGTTCGATATCCGCGTCGAGGAAACCGATCGTCAGGAAGTCGAGTCCCTGCGCCCGGTGGTTGATGGGCGCCCGGTGGTCGTTCTTGCCAGCACCCATGCCGACGAAGAGGCCCAGTTGCTCTCGGGACTGCGCGCACTGCGCACCGAGTATCCGCGCCTCCTGGTTGTGGTGGCGCCACGCCATCCGCAGCGGTTTCCCGCAGTGGCGGACTTGCTGGAGCGTTCCGGTCACACCTTCGTGCGTCGCAGTGAAGGTCTGCCGGACGCCGCCACCCATTTCTGGCTCCTGGATACCCTCGGGGAACTGAAGCGCTTCTTCGGGCTGGCCGATGCGGCCTTCATAGGGGGGTCGCTGGTTTCGGTGGGCGGGCACAATCCGCTGGAGGCGGTGTTGTGGCACTGCCCGGTTGTTATGGGTCCGCACGTGGACAACTTCGAACTCCTGGTGGAGCGCATGCAGGCTGCGAATGTGCTGGGGCGAGCGGCCGACGCCGACGAGGCCATTACCCGTCTTCGGGCATTGCTGGTAATGGATGAACCCGGGCGTGAGGCCTTGCGGCGCCGTTCGGCCGCTTTTATTGCGGAGCATCAGGGGGCAACGGTGCGGCTGGTTGACTATATCAACAGCCACGCGGCCCGGAATGATGGTGGCTCCTCAGGGCGCTCCGCCGTCGGCGTGCTTTAGCCATTCGCCGCATTGGCGGCACTGGTAGTGGTAGCCGCGTTTGCGAATAAGAAAGTGCCGGCGCGCGCTCAGTAGTTGAGGGCCGCAGGCGCACTCGTAGTTATATTGGCGCATCTTGCGTGTGGTCAGCGCGGTCGCATGTGTGACCCGGGGCTTTTGAAACCCCATCGCCTGCATGAACCCCCGCCATTCAGGGCCGTGAGGCCGAACCCTGCGCACGCCGTAGGTGCGATATACCAGAGAGTGGGCGACTTCGTGTGCCACTGTTTCCGGGAAATGTTGATTCCAGTCCAGACTGAAGGCTTCCGGATTGAAGCGCAGGGTTTCCGTGTTCTTTCTCAGGCGCCACTGGCCGGCCGCCCGGCCTTTCAAGTCAAAGTGAACGGCGGGAGGATCGGATGCGCGCGTGCCCGCGGCCTGGTTATACAATCGGGCGACCTCTTCTCGTATGAGTGTGCGGTTTTCGCCAGAAAGTGCGTGTGGTCGCTCTTGTGCCGTGTGCGCTTTATTATGGTCGTTACAGCATCTATCCATGGGGTGGTACTATTCTATGGTGATCAAATGTTAGAGGCTAGACTGAATAGCCGGAAACCCTTTGGTCTTAACCTGTAATCGCATCCGTTTTAAGAACCCGGGAGTTCTGTATGAGCATGGATAACAAGAAGGCCTCCGATCTGTCGGCCGAAGAACTGTACGCCCTCGCGCGCCAGCGGGAAAAGGAAGAAGCCGAGGGCAAGGAAGCCGAACGCCGCGAGAAGCGCGAGAAGCTGATGGAAAAGCGCAAGGAGATGGTGGCACGGCATCGCAAGGAACTCGGCGAGCTCGAGCGCCAGATCCGTGAACTGGGCGGGCGCGTGGGCCGGACCGCGGGCGGCGGACGTCGCGGGCGCCGGGCCGGTGGCGAGTCCATCAGCCAGAAGCTTTGCGATATCGTCGCCACCCAGCCGGAGATGGGGATCAAGGAGATCAAGGCACAGGCCGAGAAGGCCGGCCTGGATACCAAGAACATCAGCCAGACCCTGGCCTACCTGAAGCGCCAGGGTCGCCTGACCTCGCCGCGCCGCGGGATCTACAAGGCCGCCTGACGCTACCGCTGCAGATCCGCCAGGACGGCGGTTACGGGCGGATCTGCAGCCCTTCCTCCGTACGTGTCAGCTCACCATCGCCCGCAAACCAGCGGGCGATGGTCTTTCCGGCGATCTCGTGACGCCAGCCGCTGCCCAGGCGGCCGCTCGTGCCGTCGCCCTTCAGGAGTTCGATGACGTCCTTGCGCTGCGCAATCGCGCCGGCGGTGATCTGGTTGCGTCGCGCGCACTCGCGCAGCAGGGCCATGCCGATGTCCGCCAGGACCTCTTCCGCCTCGGTCAGCTTGGCCTTGTCCGGTAGTTGTGGCCATTCCTCGCGGGGCAGGGCCTGGCCTTCGCGGATCGCCTCCAGCAGCTCTTCCTGACGTGGCGGCTTCATGCCGTCGGGGAAGCCGCGCAATTGGTGCAGGGCGGCGGCGTCCTCCGGCGTGCGCCGGGCGATATCGATCAGGATGTCGTCGGCCAGGATCCAGCGGCGTGGGCGGTCGCTCGCCTGTGCCGCGCGTTCGCGCCAGGCGGCCACGGCCTTGAGTACGCCGCGCTCGCGCGGCTTGAGCCGCTTGGCCCCGGAGACCCGCTGCCAGGCCGCCTCGGGGTTTGGTTCGTACAGGCCCGGGTCGCTCAGGGCCTCCATCTCCGGGCGCAGCCAGTGCATGCGGTCATGGCTTTCCAGTTCGTGCAGCAGGCGCATGAACACGGTGGCCAGGAAGCGTACGTCATCGGCGGCGTAAAGGATCTGTTCCTTGCTCAGGGGGCGGCGTGCCCAGTCGGTGCGGGTCTGGCTCTTGTCGAGGTCGCGATCGAGGATCGCCTTGACCAGGTTGGCGTAGCCGATCTGCTCGCCGTGGCCGAGCATGCTGGCAGCGATCTGGGTGTCGAACACCGGGGCAGGCACGCGTCCGAGTTCGCGATACAGGACCTCGAGATCCTGCGAGGCCGAGTGGAAGACCTTGGTTACGCCGGCATCGAACAGCAGGGGTTCCAGCAGCTTGATGTCGAGTTGCAGCGGGTCGACGCAGGCGATCTGGTCCAGAGTTGCCAGCTGGATCAGGCACAGGCGCGGGTAGTAGGTCTTCTCGCGCATGAACTCCGTATCCAGCGCGATCCAGTCGGTCCCGGCGATGGTGTCGAGGAAGCCCTGCAGGGCCTCCGGGCTCTCGATCAGGCCGTGATCATGCATGGGGCGATTTCTGGCTGGCCTCGAAGGCCGCCTTCTGCTCCGGCGTCGCCTCCTTCTGGTAGCGCTCTTTCCACTCGCTGTAGGGCATGCCGTAGACGATCTCGCGGGCACCCTCGTAGTCGATGGACTCGCCGCGTTCTTCGGCGGCGGCCACGTACCACTTGGACAGGCAGTTGCGGCAGAAGCCGGCCAGGTTCATCAGGTCAATGTTCTGCACGTCCTTGCGTTCGTCCAGGTGCTGCAGCAGGCGGCGCAACACGGCGGCTTCGATCTCGGTTTGCTTGTTCGGGTCCATGCAAGGCTCCTTGTTTCGGTTCGGACACAGTATGCGTGACAGTCCCGGTTTGCTTCGACCGGGATGGGGTCGGCGTTTTCCTCAGGTGAGGTGCAGCAGCCAGCGCCGACGCAGGTCGCGCAGCAGGGAGAAGATCAGGGGCCAGACCAGGGCGCTGGTGAGGACCGGCGCCCAGTACCAGAGGCTGCCCGGCGGAAACCCGGTGATGCCCTGTGGCCACAGGGCCAGAAGCTTGAACAGGGCCATCAGGATGGCGACCACCATCATCTGTTGCCAGACCGGATAGACCCGCAGGCGCGGGTGGATCTGCAGCACGATGTAGATGACCACTGCCAGGGCGATGGCGTTCTGCCCCAGCAGCTGGCCCTGCAGGGTGTCCAGCAACAGGCCGGCGACGAAGGCGGTCAGGATGCCGATGCGCGACGGGAAGGCCATGGCCCAGTAGATCAGGATGAGCGCCAGCCACTCCGGGCGCGCCGGGCGCAGGATATCCGGGACCGGCACGATGGCGAGGGCCAGAGCTGCCAGCAGGGTCAGCGCCACCGGCCAGGGGATGCCGATGGCACGGGTCACGGTGTCCCTTCGGCCGGTTCTGATTCGAGCGCGTTCGGAGGAGCCGCCTCCAGGTCGTTGTCCAGATTGAGCGGGGCGATCGCTGAAACGGCGCCGTCGGTCCACAGCAACAGGACCTCGCGGGAGCGGTCCAGGGCCGCCAGCGGTTCGGCCTCGATGCTCAGGAATGGTTGGCCCTGTGGCCGCTCGACCGAGGTGACCCGGGCCACTGGGTAGTCGGCCGGGAAACGGCCACCCAGCCCGGAGGTCAGCAGCAGGTCGCCGGGCTCCACATCCTCCTGCAGCGGGACGTGGCGCATCTCCAGGCGTTGCGGGTTGCCGGTGCCGACCACCAGACCGCGCAGCCCGGTGCGCGCGCTCAGTACCGGCAGCGCGTGGCTGGGGTCGGAGATCAGCAGAGCGATCGAGCTGGTCAGACGGGTCGACAGAACCTGACCGATCACGCCGTCGGCATTGATGACCGGCTGGCCGGCATAGACATCGTCATTGCGCCCCTTGTTGAGCACGATCTGCTGGCGAAAGGGGTCGAGATCCACGGCCAGCAGCTTGGCGATCTCGACCCGCTCTTCGGCCTGCTCGGCGGTATTCAGCAGGGCGCGCAGGCGGTCGTTCTCCAGCTGCAGGGCCTCGAAGCGCAGCTGACGCGCGCGCAGCTCGGCATTCTCGCTGCGCAGGATGCGGTTCTCGGTGATCAGGTCTTCGCGGCTGGTGAACGACTCGAACACCCGGCTGACCGCGCGGACCGGTGCGTCCACCGCGACCTGCAGCGGGTAGGTGACGGTGGCCAGGGCGCCGCGGACAAACTGCAGTTCGTTGACGCGGTGATCCAGCGCCATCAGCGCCAGGCCCAGCAGGATCACCGCGAGCAGGCGCAGAGTGGGCGAGACACCCAGTCTGAACAGCGGCTTGCTGATGGCGTGACCTCCGGTTCCGGATCGCGTCGACAAGGCAAAGCCGCTGCGGAACCCCGTCCCGTGCGGCTTTGCCGACCTGTTGCGGCCCGGAGTGTAACCCGAACCAGACCCGCGCCGTGGCGACGCGGGCGGGGTGGTCCGGCCTTATTCCATTGCGAGGAAGTCGACCCGTTTCTCGTCGAGCATCTCCAGCACCCGGCCGCCGCCGCGGGCGACGCAGGTCAGCGGGTCGTCGGCGATGACCACCGGGATGCCGGTCTCTTCCATGATCAGACGGTCCAGCTGCTGCAGCAGGGCGGAGCCACCGGTCAGCACAATGCCGCGCTCGGCGACGTCCGCGCCGAGTTCCGGCGGGGTCTGCTCCAGGGCGGTGCGTACGGCAGAGACGATGCCGTACAGCGGATCCTGCAAGGCTTCCAGGATCTCGTTCGAGTTCAGGGTGAACGAGCGCGGCACGCCCTCGGCCAGGTTGCGGCCCTTGACCTCGATCTCGAGCAGTTCCTTGCCCGGATAGGCCGAGCCGACGGTGTGCTTGATGCGTTCGGCGGTGGCCTCGCCGATCAGTACGCCGTAGTTGCGGCGTACATAGGCCATGATGGCCTCGTCGAAGGTGTCGCCGCCGATGCGCACGGATTCGGAATAGACAATGCCGTTCATCGACAGCACCGCGACTTCGGAGGTCCCGCCGCCGATATCCAGCACCATGGAGCCGACCGCCTCGTCCAGCGGGATGCCGGCGCCGATGGCTGCGGCCACGGGCTCCTGCAGCAGATAGACCTTGCGCGCCCCGGCGCCGAAGGCGGATTCGCGGATCGCTCGGCGTTCCACCTGGGTGGCGCCGCAGGGCACGCAGACCAGCACGCGCGGGCTGGGGCGGAAGATCCGCCGCTCGTGCACCTTCTTGATGAAGTACTGCAGCATCTTCTCGGTCGTGGTGAAGTCGGCGATGACGCCATCCTTCATCGGGCGCACCGTCACCACGTGCTCCGGCGTGCGGCCGAGCATCTTCTTGGCCTCGATCCCTACGGCCTCGATGGAGCGCGGGCCGCCCGGGCCGCGGTCCTGACGAATCGCGACCACGGAGGGTTCGTTCAGGACAATGCCCTGGCCGCGCATATAGATGAGGGTGTTGGCGGTGCCGAGATCGATGGAGATGTCGTTGGAGAACAACCCCAGAAGGCGTTTGAACATGAAGAAGAAACCTGCTTGAGTGGGCGGGCGGGAAAGCCGTCGACTCTAGCAAGCGCCCGGGGTTTGGGCAACAACGGCTTTGTGGTAAGTTTGCGCTCCGTTTCGCCCAATGAATCCGAACGCTACAGGACCCACGCCGCCATGTCCGTCGATACCTCCGAAGTCCGGCGCATCGCCCATCTCTCCCGTCTGGCCATGAACGATGACCAGGCCCGGGATTTCGCGGGTGGGCTGAGCGACATCTTTGACTTTGTCGAACAACTGGATGGTGCGGCCATCGAGGGTGTCGAGCCGATGGCCCACCCGCTGGACGCCGAGCAGCGCCTGCGCCCGGATGCGGTGACCGAGCCGGATCGGCGCGAGGTCTTCCAGGCCATCGCCCCGGCTGTCGAGGGTGGTCTGTACTTGGTCCCGCGCGTCATCGAATGATCCGCGCGGTCGCCGTTCTGTTGAACCCGTCACGCTTCTAGCCAGCAAGAGTCCCCGAAACCATGGCCCAGGAAACCCTGTCCGGCTGGGTGCGCAAGCTCCAGGCCCGCGAGATCAGCTCGCGCGAATTGACCCAGCTGTATCTGGACCGGATCGAGCGTCTCGATCCGCAGTTGAACAGCTTCATCACCGTGACCGCCGAGCAGGCGCTGGCGCAGGCCGATGCGGCCGATGCGCGCCTGGCGAAGGGTGAAAAGACCCCGCTGCTGGGCGTGCCGGTCGCGCAGAAGGACATCTTCTGCACCGAGGGCGTGCGCACCTCCTGCGGCTCGCGCATGCTGGATCCGTTCGTCTCGCCCTACAACGCCACCGTCGTAGAGCGCATGAATGCCGCCGGTGCGGTGATGCTGGGCAAGACCAACATGGACGAATTCGCGATGGGCTCGTCCAACGAGACGAGTTTCTACGGCCCGGTGCGCAACCCCTGGGACACCGAGCGCGTCCCGGGCGGTTCCTCCGGCGGCTCCGCCGCCGCGGTGGGTGCGCGCCTGGTGCCGGGCGCCACGGGTACCGACACCGGTGGTTCGATCCGCCAGCCGGCCGCATTCTGCGGCATCACCGGGCTCAAGCCGACCTACGGCCGCGTCTCGCGCTACGGCATGATCGCCTTCGCCTCCAGTCTCGACCAGGGTGGCCCGATGGCCGCGACCGCCGAGGACTGCGGGCGGATGCTGAACGCCATGGCCGGCTTCGACGAACGCGACTCCACCAGCGTCGAGCGCCCGGAAGAGGACTTCACCGCCGGACTGGAGCAGGACCTGAAGGGCCTGCGTATCGGCCTGCCGACGGAATTCTTCGGCGAGGCCGGACTGGACGAGCGCGTGCGCGGCGTGATCGACGCCGCCATCGAGGTGCTCAAGGGCCGCGGCGCCGAGGTGCGCGAGGTCGGCCTGCCGAACAGCCACCTGTCGGTGCCGGCCTATTACGTGGTCGCCCCGGCCGAGTGCTCCTCCAACCTCGCGCGTTTCGACGGCGTGCGCTACGGCTACCGCTGCGAGAATCCCGAGGACCTGATGGACCTCTACACCCGCTCGCGCGGGGAGGGCTTTGGCGACGAAGTGAAGCGCCGCATCATGGTCGGCACCTACGTGCTGTCCGCCGGCTACTACGACGCCTACTACCTGAAGGCGCAGAAGGTCCGGCGCATCATCGCCGACGACTTCCGTCGCGCCTTCGAGGACGTCGACGTGCTGCTGGCGCCGACCACCCCGGAGCTGCCGTTCGCGCTGGGTGCCAAGGCCGACCCGGTCAGCATGTACCTGTCGGATATCTACACCATCGCCGCGAACCTCGCGGGGCTGCCGGCGATGTCGCTGCCGGCCGGCGAGATCGACGGCCTGCCGGTCGGGCTGCAATTGATCGGCAACTACTTTGACGAGGCGCGCCTGCTGGGCGTTGCTCACCAGTATCAGCAAGAGACCGACTGGCACGCGCGCGTGCCGGCGGCCTTCGCCTGAGGGCCCTGCACATGGAATGGGAAACCGTCATCGGGCTGGAGATTCACGCCCAGCTCAATACCGTCTCCAAGATCTTCTCCGGGGCGCCCACCGCCTACGGCGCCGAGCCCAACCGCCAGGCCTGCCCGGTGGATCTGGGCATGCCCGGCGTACTGCCGGTGCTGAACCAGGGTGCGGTGGAGCGGGCCGTGATGCTGGGGCTGGCGATCAATGCCGAGATCACCCCGCGCTCGGTGTTCGCGCGCAAGAACTACTTCTATCCGGACCTCCCCAAGGGCTACCAGATCTCGCAGTTCGAACTGCCGATCGTGGGCCTGGGGCATCTGGATATCGAACTGGAAGACGGCACCATCAAGCGCGTCGGGGTGACCCGCGCCCATCTCGAGGAGGACGCTGGCAAGAGCCTGCACGAGGGCTTCGAGGCGATGACCGGTATCGACCTCAACCGCGCCGGCACCCCGCTGATCGAGATCGTCTCCGAACCGGAGCTGCGCTCCGCGAAGGAGGCCGTCGCCTACATGAAGAAGATGCACTCGCTGGTGCGCTATCTGGATATCTGCGACGGCAACATGCAGGAAGGCAGCTTCCGCTGTGACGCCAACGTCTCGGTGCGGCCCAAGGGCCAGACCGAGTTCGGCACCCGCGCGGAGCTGAAGAACCTGAACTCCTTCCGCTTCGTCGAGCGCGCCATCAACTTCGAGGTCGAGCGTCAGATCGACCTGATCGAAGGCGGCGGTTCGGTGGTGCAGGAGACTCGCCTGTACGACCCGGATCGCGATGAGACGCGCTCCATGCGCAGCAAGGAAGAGGCGAACGACTACCGCTACTTCCCCGATCCGGACCTGCTGCCGCTGGTCGTGGATAACGCATTCATCGACTCCGTGCGCGAGAAGCTGCCGGAACTGCCGGATGCCAAGCGGGCGCGCTTTGTCGAACAGTACGGCCTGTCCGACTACGACGCCGGCGTACTGACCGCCGCGCGCGACATGGGCGATTTCTACGAGGTCGTGGCTGCCGGTTGCGGCGCGCCCAAGCTGGCCGCCAACTGGGTGATGGGCGACTTCTCCGCCGCGATGAACCGCTCCGAGGTCGAGCTGGCGGATGCCCCGGTCAATGCCGAGGGTCTGGCCGGCCTGCTCGCGCGCATTCAGGACGAGACCATCTCCGGCAAGATCGCCAAGGAAGTCTTCGAGGCGATGTGGAACGGCGAAGGCGACGCCGACGCCGTGATCGCGGCCAAGGGGCTCAAGCAGATCACCGATACCAGCGCGATCGATACCATCATCGACGAGGTCATGGCCAACAACCCGCAGCAGCTCGAGCAGTATCGCGGCGGCAAGGACAAGCTGTTCGGCTTCTTTGTCGGCCAGGTGATGAAGGCGACCCAGGGCAAGGCCAACCCGGCCCAGGTCAACGAGCGCCTCAAGTCCAAGCTGGACGGTTGATGCCGTTGCGTATTTCGGAGTCCTGCCACCATGCGTGAGACCGATACCCTCCACCGCTTCATGCTGGAGGAGGCCGGGGTACGCGGCGAGTGGGTGCACCTGGACGCCTCCTGGCAGGCCCTGCTGGAATTGCACGAGTACCCGCCCGTGGTGCGCGACTTGCTGGGCCAGGCCTATGCGGCCGTTGCCCTGACCGCCGCCACGCTCAAGTTCGACGGCTCGCTGATCCTGCAGATCACCGGCCCCGGGCCGGTGCACATGATCGTCGCCCAGGCCGATGGCCAGGGGCGGCTGCGTGGCCTGGCGCGCTTTCGCGAGACCCCGCCGGAGGGCGCGACCCTGGCCGAATGCGCCGGCGAGGACGCACGGCTGATGCTGACGCTGGACCCGGGCGACGGCAGCGAGCGCTATCAGGGCGTCGTGGAGCTGGAGGGCGACTCGCTGGCGGAGGCGATGAACGTCTACTTCGAGCGTTCGGAACAGCTGCCGACCCGGTTGTGGCTGGCGAGCGGGGCGCAGGCCGCCGCCGGTCTGCTGTTGCAGGCGCTGCCGGCCGAGGGTGGCAATGCGGTGACGCGCGACTCGGAGGAGTGGAACCGCGCCACGATCCTGGCCGAGACCACCACCGCCGACGAGTTGCTGCAGCTGGACGCTGGTGCCCTGCTGGGCCGGCTGTTCGCCGAAGAGCGGGTGCGCCTGTTCGACGGCACGCCGGTGACTTTCCACTGCCCCTGCTCGCGCGAGCGCATCGCCGAAACCCTGCGCAGTCTGGGGCGTGACGAGATTCGCAGCATCATCGAGGAGCAGGGCGCGGTGGAGGTGACCTGCGAGTTCTGCAACGCGCATTACCACTTCGATCCGGTCGACGCCGAGGCCCTTTGTGCGCCCGAGGTTGCCCAGCCGCCGATCCCGGACACCCGCCAGTAGACAGGGCTTTCCGGGGTGCCCCCGATCCCGAAGCCTTTCCCGGACTCCCCTCGTTAGCCTGTCGTGACGTTCGGCAACTCTGCCGCAGGGACCCGTGGTCCCCATCGTCCCCCGGCCTTGCTATAGAACAGACTGACCTTGCAGCAGTCTGCAGACGAGGGCGCGATGTATTCCCGGCACACCGAAATCCCGACCCTGGATGTCCGCCCCGGCTGGCTGGTGGAGGCGCGCTATTTCAACCAGGTGCGTCGCGCCCTGGCTCGGCTGGGACCGGAGATCCGCCTGTCGCCGTCGGGGCTCAAACAACTGGACCTGATCCTCCAGCGCGATGCCTGGATCGTCGTGGACCGGGTGCTGAACGATATGCCGGTGGTTGCCTGGACGGCCTTCCATTCCCGTGGTCGGCGCAGCCTGCATCGCCCGGTCGCCTGCGAGCTGTTGCTGTTCCATGCCATGGCCAGCATGGTGATGAACCGCGCGCTGTCTGCGATGGAGGCGGAGCTGAGCGCGGCGATTGCCGAAGTTGCCCCACCGCCCTCACTCGGCAAGGTCCTGCCCTTTCATCCCCGCTCCTGCGCCTGATCCGCGCGTATCCGTTCGCTTCAGGCCGGGGCGTGGCGGTGGCTGCACGCCGGGCAGGCGGGGTCGCGGCGCAGCCGGATCTCGCGGAACTGCATGGCGAGCCCGTCGAGGATCAGCAGCCGGCCGCTCAGGATCGGCAGACCCATGAGCAGCTTCAGGGCCTCGGTTGCCTGCAGGCTGCCGACCACACCGGGCAGGCTGGCCAGCACGCCGTTGGCGGCGCAGGTGTCCTCGTCGCCGCCCCCCTCGCCGTACAGGCAGTGGTAGCAGGCCGCCTCCGGATCGCGGTAGTCGAAGGTGGTCAGTTGTCCCTCGAAGCGGATTACCGCCCCGGAGACCAGCGGCGTGCCGGCCGCCAGTGCGGCGCGGCTGATGGCCCCGCGCGCGGCGAAGTTGTCCGTCCCGTCCAGCACGACGTCGGCGCTGGCGAACAGCCGGGTCATCGCCGCGTCATCCAGGCGCTCGGCGCGCGTCTCCACCTGGCAGCCGGGGTTCATGGCCGCCACGCGATCGGCGGCCGAGGCCACCTTGTCGCGGCCGATGTCCGCATCGGTATGCAGGATCTGGCGCTGAAGGTTGGTTACCTCCACATGATCCGGGTCGACCAGCGTCAGCCGGCCCACCCCGGCTGCGGCCAGGTAGGCGGCCACCGGGGAGCCCAGCCCGCCGAGCCCCATGATCACTGCATGCGCCTGCTGCAGGGATTCCTGCCCTTCGATGCCCACGCCGGGGAGCATGATCTGGCGGCTGTAGCGCAGGAGTTGGTCGTCATCCATGGGGCAATCTCCGGGGTAAGGCCGAAATTGTAACCGGCGTCACGCTCGTGGACGGGCTCAGTTAGGAGCCATTCAGGAACGCTGCATACGCTTGATCCTGGCAATCCTGCCACAACCCCGGGCCGTCGATGCTCTCTCAAGGCGGCCTGCATGGAAGGAGGGATCCCTCATGAAACGACTCGCCATTCTGGCGCCGGCCGCGCTGTTGGCATTCGCCCTGTCCGCCCCGACGCATGCGGCCCATCCGGTCGCGGCGGCGGGTGCCTCGACCTTCGATGCGGGTGCCCTGCAGCACGTGCGTCACGGCCATTCGAGCGGGCACAAGGACTACCGTGGCCATCCCGGCGCGCGGGGGCACAAGCAGGCGAAGCGTGCGAAGAGTCGTGGGCGTGGCCACCAAAAGCATTCACGTGGTCACGAGCATCATCACTATCACTACTACGACCATCGTTCGAGCCACTACCGCCACCGGTCTTCCCCCGCCGGTTCGGTCAACCTGCACCTGCGTCTGCCGTTCTGACCCGAGAGAGACTGTCACACGCTGGGCCCCGGCCATCTGGTCGGGGCCTTTTTTGTGGTCGGGGCATGCGGGTCACGTTGATGTCGTTCAGTGTCTCCCCATGCTGGTCCGTTCGTGGCCGGCGGGATCCTTCTGGGTGTGGACGTCCCGATAGCCTGCCTGCTGCAGCCGTTGTCGAACGCGTTCGCCCTGGTCGAAGCCGTGTTCCAGGAGCAGCCAGCCGCCGGGCTTCAGGTGGGGGCGGGCGTTGTCGATCACCCGGTGCAGGTCGGCGAGGCCGTGTTCCGCCGCAGCCAGGGCGGTGCGTGGCTCGAAGCGCAGGTCGCCGCGCGTCAGGTGCGGGTCGTCCGGGTCGATGTAGGGCGGGTTGCAGGTAATGACGTCGAAGTGCGGCTGCGGGGTCAGTGCGTCGAGCCAGTCGCCCTGCCAGAGCTGAACCGGGAGCCCCAGCGCGTGCGCATTGGTCTGCGCCTGCTGCAGGGCGCCCTCGCTGCGGTCGCTGGCAAAGGCCTGGATGTCCGGGCGTTCGCTCTTCAGCGCCAGGATGATGGTGCCGGGGCCGGTGCCCAGATCGAGTACGCGGGGTGCGTCGGTGTCGAGCTCGTCGATCACGGCCAGCGCCTGTTCCACCAGCAGCTCGGTCTCGGGGCGTGGGATCAGGCAGACGGGGGAGACGCCCAGCTCCAGCGTCCAGAAGGCGCGGCGACCCAGGATGTGCGCCATGGGCTCGCCGGCGCAACGGCGCTGGCAAAGCGCTTCGGCGTGGGCGGCCTGTGCGGTACTGGCGGGGTCGCTACCGCGCGCGATCAGCTGCGCGGTGTCGAGGCCGGTAGTGGCACTCAGGAGCATGCGCGCCTCCAGCCCCGGGCTCTCGACGCCCGCCTGCTGAAGGCGGGTACGCAGGCCCTGCAACAGGGTATCCAGCGTGGGTGGGGCCTCCATTACGCCTCCGCGAGGGTGGCGAGCTGCTCGGCCTGGTATTCGTGGATCAGCGGGTCGATGACCGGGTCGAGGTCACCGGCCATCACCTGTTCCAGCTTGTACAGGGTCAGGTTGATGCGATGGTCGGTCACCCGGCCCTGCGGGAAGTTGTAGGTGCGGATGCGCTCGGAGCGGTCGCCGCTGCCGACCAGACCCTTGCGTTCGGCGCTCTGCGCGGCCGCCTGGGCCTCGCGCTCGGTCTCGAAGATGCGCGCCGCCAGGTAGGTGAGCGCCTTGGCCCGGTTCTTGTGTTGCGAGCGTTCTTCCTGGCACTCGACCACGATGCCGGTGGGCAGGTGGGTCAGGCGCACGGCGGAGTCGGTCTTGTTGATGTGCTGTCCGCCGGCGCCGGAGGCGCGGAAGGTGTCCACCCGCAGGTCGGCCGGGTTGATCTCCGGCATCTCGACCTCCTCCAGTTCCGGCAGGATGGCGACCGTTGCGGCGGAGGTATGGATGCGGCCCTGGGATTCGGTCTCGGGGACGCGCTGCACGCGATGAGCGCCGGATTCGAACTTGAGCCGCGAGTAGGCGCCTTGCCCTGCCAGGCGCGCGATGACCTCGCGATAACCGCCGTGTTCGCCCTCGCTGGCGCTGAGGATCTCCAGCTTCCAGCGCTGGTTTTCGGCGTAGCGGGTGTACATGCGCAGCAGGTCGCCGGCGAAGATCGCGGCCTCGTCACCGCCGGTCCCGGCGCGGATCTCCAGGAACACGTTGGCGTTGTCGTGCGGGTCGCTCGGGATCAGGTGGCGATAAAGCTCCGCCTCCAGCGCCTCCGTCTGTTCGGTCAGGGATTCGATCTCGGCCTCGGCCATGGCGCGCAGATCGGCGTCGTCGTCCTCGAGCATCGCGCGCGCCTCTTCCAGCGCCGCGTGGTTGTCGTGCCAGGCCTTCCAGGCCTCGGCCACCGGTTCCAGCTGGCTGTATTCCTGTGACAGGCGGCGCAGCTGGTCCGGGTCTTCGGCGGCGTCGGGGGTGGCCAGCAGCTGCGCGATCTCGGCATGGCGTTCAGTCAGGCCCTCGAGCTTGGTGCGGAACGAGGCCTTCACGAACGGGCGCCGGAGTCGGAATCGTCGCCGGGGTCGTCTTCCGGGGCGGGCAGCTGGAACAGCCGGTGCGCGGCCTCCAGCAGGCGGGCGTCGCCCTCGTGCGCGGCGGTGTTCAGCGACTTGCAGGGGGCGTGCATCAGCTTGTTGGTCAGGTTGTGCGCCAGCAGCTGCATGGCCTCCTCGGGCGACTTGCCGGCGCGTAGCATGGCCTCGGCCTTGGCCAGCGCCTCGGCCTTCACGCTGTCGGCGCGCTGGCGCAGCTGGCGGATGCTGTCCACCGAGTCGCGGGCGCGCAGCCAGCGCATGAACTCGCCGGCGCGCTGGGTGATGATCTCTTCGGCCTGTTCGGCAGCGGCCTGGCGCGAGGCCATGTTCTCGTCGATGACCTCCTGCAGGTCGTCCACGGTGTAGAGGTAGACGTCCTCGAGCTGGCCGACCTCGGGCTCGATATCGCGCGGCACGGCGATGTCCACCATGAACATCGGCTTGTGCCGGCGCTTGCGCAGGGCGCGTTCCACCGCGCCCTTGCCCAGGATCGGCAAGGGAGCGGCGGTGGAGGAGATGACGATGTCGGCATCGGCCATGCGGTCGGGGAGCTGGTCGAGGCTGATGGCCTCGGCATCGAAGCGTCCGGCCACGGCGCGGGCGCGCTCCACCGTGCGGTTGGCGACGATGACGTTGCCGATGCCGCCCCCGGAGAGGTGCTGCAGGGCCAGTTCGATGGTCTCGCCGGCGCCGATCACCAGGGCGGTCAGCGGCTTCAGGTCGCCGAAGATCTGGCGTGCCAGTGACACCGCAGCGAAGGCGACCGAGACCGCGCTCTGACCGATGGCGGTCTGGGTGCGCACGTCCTTGGCGGTGGCGAAGGCGTGCTGGAACAGACGCTCCAGCGAGCGCCCGAGCGTGCCGGCGTTGTGGGCGTGCTGGTAGGCGGTCTTCATCTGCCCCAGGATCTGCGGCTCGCCGAGGACCATGGAGTCCAGCCCGCTGGCCACGCGCAGAGTGTGACGCACGGCAGAGCCGTCGTGGTGCAGGTAAAGGTAGGGTTTCAGCTCGTCGCGGTCGATGCCGTGGTAGCCGCCGATCCAGTCGATGACGCGTTGTTCGCTTTGCTGATCGTCCTCGCGGAAGTACACCTCGGTGCGGTTGCAGGTGGACAGGATCGCGGTTTCCGGCAATAGCACGCCTGAGCGCAGCGAGTGCAGGGCCTCGCCGAGCTCGTGCTCGTTGACGGAGAGCCGTTCGCGAATGGCGACCGGAGCCGTCTTGTGATTGATCCCGAGTGTGAACAGCATGCTGGCGCGTATTGTGCCGGAAAACGCGGGCGCGTGGCCGAATTTCCCGATAGTGTACTGTGCTGTACGGTTAGCAGGAGGTGGCGCGCGCCGGCCGGACGTCTCCGTATACCCGTTGTGTGGAACCTGCGCTGTGGAACCCTGGGGGCCGCTGCCCCGTCCCATCCGATATGGCCGCAATGATCCCGATTGGACACAACATGATTCGAAGCCTGCTCGCGCTCACCGCCGTGTTCTCCCTGGTGGGTTGTGCGCATACCCCGCTGGACGCCTCCGAACCGCCGGAGTCGGATCGCCCCGAGGTTCTGCCCTTGATGCAGACCCAGGATCCGGAGGCTGTGCTGATGTTCAGCGTCCTGGCCGCCGAGATCGCGGTGCGCTCCGGCGAGCATGCCGAGGCGGCGCGCTATTACGGAGCCGCGGCGTTGCTGAGCGACGATCCGGCCATCGCCGAGCGTGCCACCCGGATCGCCTTGTTCGCGCGCGAGCCGGAACACGCACAGCGTTCGGCCGACCGTTGGCTGCGTCTGGCCCCCGAGAGCACCGATGCCAGCCAGGTCTCGACGGTCCTGCGGATCAACGCCGGTGATGCCGGGCAGGCGGCCGAACAGCTGGATTCGCTGATGAATCGCGTCGTGGTGCAGGGCGGCGACCCCTACGCGACCCTGGGTGGTGTGATTGGTCAGGCTCAGGACCAGCAGGCGGCTATGGAGACCATGCACCTGCTGGCCGAGCGCCGCCGCGACGACGTGGGCGTGCATCGCGTGCAGGCCGAGGCCGCGCTGCGCTTTGGCGAGCCAGGGGAGGAGGTGCTTGCGGTGACCGAGCGGGCCGCCGAGCGCTTCCCGGAATCGGTCCAGCTGCGTTTGCTGCATGCACGGGCTCAGAGCGAGGCCGGGCATGACGATGCGGCGGTCGAGACCCTGCGCGCGACCGTGGAGGCGCACCCGGACAATCGCGAGGCCCGTCTGGGATACGCGCGGGTCCTGACCGAGATGGAGGATGACGTCTTCGCCCGCGAAGAGATGGACCGTCTGGTGGAGATGGCGCCGGAGGATACGCAGCTCCTGCTGGCGCTGGCGTTGATGAATCTCGAGGCGGAGCAGCTGGGGCCCGCGCGGGATTACCTCGAACGCCTGGATGCCCTGGGCGAGCGCGAGAACGACGTCGCGTACTACCTGGGGCGCTTGCACGAGATGGCCGACGAGCCGGAGGCCGCCCTGGGCGCCTACGCCCGCGTGGAGGCCGGTGACCATGCCGAGGATGCCCGCCTGCGCAGCGCGCGCCTGACACTCAAACACGACGGGGCCGAGGCCGCTCGTGACCTTTTCGACCCCATGCAGCAAGGCGTGGATGAGGATCTGGCCCGGCGCGCCTATTTGGCCGAGGCGAACGCCCTGCGCGAGCTGGGCGAGTATGCCGACGCCCGCAGCCGGTTGAGCCGCGGCCTGGTGCAGTTTCCAGGGAATACGCAGTTGTTGTACCTGCGCGGACTGGTGCACGAGCGCGAGGACGACATCGCGGCGGCCGAGGCCGATTTCCGCACGATCCTCGAGTCCGATCCGGAGAATGTCGCCGCGCTGAATGCCCTGGGGTACACCCTGGCGGATCGAACCGATCGCTATGACGAGGCCTACGAATTGATCCTGCGCGCCTACGAGCGGGAGCCGGATGACGCCGCGATCATCGACAGCTATGGCTGGGTCCTGTACCGCCTGGGCCGTCTCGAAGAGGCCGAGACCCAGCTGCGGCGTGCCTATTCGCTGTCGGACGACGGCGAGATCGCCAGCAACCTGGCGGTGGTGTTGTGGGAGCGTGGCGAGCGTGAAGAAGCCCGGGAGGTCCTCGAGGCCGCGCTGGACCGCGAGCCCGGGCATGAGCGCCTGCAGCGCGTGCGCAACGATCTGATCGAATGAACGGGCACGGGACGACGCGACAGTCGCGGCGGATCCGGGGCGCGGGGTGGCTGGCCGGGCTGGTGGGTGGCTGGGGGCTGTTGCTCGCGGGCTGTGCTGCCCCTCTGCCCGAGGCGGACACCTCGCCAGCGGCCGAGGCGGCCTTCGAGGAGCGCACCGAGCAGCTGGCGGCACTGGACAGCTGGCGGCTGGTGGCACGTCTGGGGCTGGCCTCCGGGGAGGAATACTGGTCGGCCCAGCTCAACTGGCGGGTGCAGGAAGGCCGGCATGTGCTGGACCTGTCCGGCCCGATGGGGCGCGGCGGCGGGCGTCTGACGCTCTCGGATAACGGGCGCGCGCTGCTGGTCACGCGGTCCGGCGAGCGCTTTCAGGCGCAGGACCCGGATACCCTGGTGGCCCGGGTGCTGGGCGAATCCATCCCGGTCAGCGGGATGATCTACTGGGTGCGTGGCCTGCTGCACCCGGAAGCCTCCTACCAGCTGGATATCGATGCGGACGGCCGCCCCTTGAAGATCCTCCAGTCCGGCTGGGCCATCGAATACACCGAGTTCGAGGAGGTTGACGGCGTTTCGATGCCGGTTGCCATGGTCCTCGAACGCGACGAGGTCGAGCTGCGCGCGCGCATCGGCCGGTGGCAGCTAGGGCCGGACGAGACGTGGTGAGTGCGGCGACGGGCGGGGGCTTCGGGATGCCGTTTCCGGCCCCGGCCAAGATCAACCGTTTCCTGCACATCACCGGCCGCCGGCCGGATGGTTATCATGAGCTGCAGACGGTGTTTCAGTTCCTCGGGCTGGAAGACCGCCTGCGCTTCGATCCCCTGCCCGAGGGGCGCTTCGAGATGGCCTGCGAGGCCATCGATGGGCAGGACAACCTCTGCCTGCGGGCGGCCCGGCGCCTGGCCGAGGTGGCGGACAAGTCCTTCGGCGTGCGCATCCACCTCGAAAAGCGGATCCCGGTGGGGGGCGGCCTGGGTGGCGGCAGCTCCGATGCCGCCACCACGCTGGTGGCCCTGAACTACCTGTTCGATCTGGGGTGTCCAGTCGAGCAACTGGCGGCGATCGGGCTGGAGCTGGGCGCCGATGTGCCGGTGTTCGTCGCCGGACATGCCGCCTGGGCCGAGGGGGTGGGTGAGCGGCTTGCGCCGGTGGCCCCGGATACCGGCTGGATTCTGCTGATTGATCCGGGCGTTTCGGTTGCCACGGGGGCCATGTTCGGGTGTGCGGAATTGACACGCGACTGCGCCACCGAGACAATTTCGTCCGCGATCGATGCCGAGCGGTTCGTGAACGTGTTCGAACCGGTCGTTCGGGCGCGCTATCCGGAGGTCGATCACGCGCTGGCCTGGCTGGCGGATCAAAGCCCCCGGGCGCATTTGAGCGGGAGTGGTGGCTGTGTGTTCGGGATGTTTCCCGATGAGGGGGCGGCCCGGGCAGCGCAGTCCGCGCAGCCCGCCCCGTGGAAAAGCTGGGTGACGACGTTGCAGAACACGTCACCCTTGCAGGCCTGGTTACCGCCGTGCGGCGGTAACAGCGAAAAAGAATAAGTCCACGCAAGGGTGGCGCGCAGCGCCATCATCCTGCCGGCCCGAATCGGCCTTGCCGATTCGCGGGGTGAGCCGGGCACGGCGCCGGCCAGGAAGTACAATAGAGTTCAGGGAGATATTGGGCCGTAGCCAAGCGGTAAGGCAGCGGGTTTTGATCCCGCCATGCGCAGGTTCGACGCGAGCGGCGAAGCCGCGACCGACCGTCGCCGAAGGTGACGGCCCGTAAGGGTGGCGCGCAGCGCCATCATCCTGCCGGCCCGGATCGGCAACGCCGATCCGCGGGATAGGCCGGGCACGGTGCCGGCCAGGCAGTACAATTAGAGTCCAGCGAGATATTGGGCCGTAGCCAAGCGGTAAGGCAGCGGGTTTTGATCCCGCCATGCGCAGGTTCGAATCCTGCCGGCCCAGCCATACAATCAGACCCGCGCCTCGGGCGCGGGTCACCCAAACTGCCGGGACGGCAGGATGAGAACCGGGTTCGACTCGAGCGGCATCGCCGCGAGAGAACGCCGCCACAGGCGGCGGCCCGAAGGGCGGCGCGCAGCGCCGTAATCCTGCCGGCCCAGCCAACAACCGCTTCGCGCCAGAAGGGCGCGAAGCAAAACCACCAAGACCCCGGTCCCGATCCGGGGTCTATAATTTGGAGCTCGGGCGTTCTAGCGCGCTCGCTCCACTCCATCCAGACCGGGACGAACCGTGGTCGACAAGAATCGCATGATGATCTTCGCGGGCAATGCCAACCCGCGTCTCGCCCAGGCCGTTGCGGAGCACCTGGGGCTGCCGATGGGCAAGGCCATCGTGGGGCGTTTCAGCGATGGCGAGGTGCAGGTCGAGTTGCTGGAGAACGTGCGCGGCCGCGACGTCTTCCTGATCCAGCCGACGGGGCAGCCGACCAACGAAAACATCATGGAGCTGGTGATCATGGTGGATGCGCTGCGCCGCGCCTCGGCCGGACGCATCACCACGGTGATCCCGTATTTCGGTTATGCGCGCCAGGACCGTCGTGTGCGCTCGGCGCGGGTGCCGATCTCGGCCAAGGTGGTCGCCAACATGATCGAGGCGGTGGGCGCGGATCGCGTGCTGACCATCGACGTGCACGCCGACCAGGTTCAGGGTTTCTTCAACGTCCCGGTGGACAACATCTATGCCTCGCCGGTGCTGCTGGGCGATGTCTGGCGGCATGTCTCGGGCGATCTGACCGTGGTGTCGCCGGATGTCGGCGGGGTGGTGCGTGCCCGCGCCATCGCCAAGCGGCTGGATGACGCCGATCTGGCGATCATCGACAAGCGCCGCCCGCGTGCCAACGAGTCCGAGGTGATGCACATCATCGGGGATGTGCGCGGCAAGTCCTGCATCATCATTGACGACCTGGTGGATACCGCCGGTACGCTCTGCCAGGCCGCGAAGGCCCTGAAGGCACACGGGGCGCACTCGGTGATGGCCTATGCCACGCACCCCGTGCTTTCCGGCGCGGCAATTGATAATATAAACGGTTCGGCGCTTGACGAGCTGGTGGTGACCGACACCCTGGCCCTGCAGCCCAATGCGCAGGCCTGCGAAAAGATTCGTCAGTTGTCGGTCGCGGAGATGCTTGCGGAGACCATCCGCCGCATCAACCTCGAGGAGTCCGTCAGCTCGTTGTTCATGGACTAGGCCCGTGTGGGCTGGAGCTGTGGACCGGCGATAACCGATTTCGGGAGGCTTGCCTCCCATTCAGCGCCCCGCCTGGTCGCGGGCGGGGTGTGTTCAAGGCGCTTCGGGTGAAGCGCCTTTCATTTTGGAGACCGTAGCAATGAGCATGAGCTTTACCATTGAAGCCGAAAAGCGTGACGAACAGGGTTCGAGTGCGAGCCGCCGCCTGCGTCGCGCTGGCAAGCTGCCCGCCATCCTGTACGGAGCGGACAAGGACGCCGTGGCCATCACGCTGGATCACAATGCGATGGTCCACAACCTCAAGGAAGATGCGTTCTATTCGCACATCCTGAGCGTGAAGCTGGGCGGCAAGACCGAGAAGGCGATCCTGCGAGATGTGCAGCGCCATCCGTTCAAGCCGACCATCTACCACGTCGACCTGATGCGCGTGAGCGCCAATCAGCCGATCCGCGTCAGCGTGCCGCTGCACTTCCACAACGAGGAAGAGTGCAAGGGCGTGAAGCTGGGCGGTGGTATGGTCAGCCGCATGATCAACGAGCTCGAGGTCGAGTGTCTGCCGGGCGACCTGCCTGAGTCCATCGATCTCGACGTGATCGAGCTGGATGTCGGTGACACCGTGCACATCTCCGAGTTGAAGCTGCCGGAGGGCGTGCAGAGCGTGGCCCTGATGCACGGCGAGGAATACGACTACGCCGTGGTCAGCGTGCTGCTGCCGCGTTCCGCGAAGGCGGAAGAGGAAGAGCTCGACGGCGAAGCCGCGGAAGCCGAAGGTGGCGCAGAAGCCGAGGGTGGCGACGAGGCCGCTTCCGGCGACGAGTCGGAGTCCGGGGACAAGGAGTAAGCCTTGCGGCTTGCCGCCTGACTGATGGCGATCCAACCCGAACCGATCCGTCTCGTGGTCGGGCTGGGGAATCCGGGCCCGCGTTATGCCGAAACCCGGCATAACGCGGGTTTCTGGTTTGTGGACACCCTGGCCCGCCGCCATGGCACGGAGTTCCGCCCCGAGAGTCGCTTCGATGGTGAAGCGGCACGTCTGACCCTGCCGGACGGCGACTGCTGGCTGCTCAAGCCCATGAGCTTCATGAACAAGAGTGGCCTGCCGGTACGCAAGTGCGCGGATTTCTACCGCATCCCGCCCGCGGCCATCCTGGTCGTGCATGACGAGCTGGATCTCGATCCTGGCGTAGTGCGGCTGAAGCTGGGCGGCGGCCATGGTGGACACAACGGGCTGCGCGATCTGCACCGCCACATGGGCGGGCCGGACTACGCCCGGCTGCGGGTCGGGATCGGCCACCCGGGGCATCGCGACGACGTGGTGCCGTTCGTGCTCGATCGCCCTGGGCGGGATGATGCCCGGGCCATCGAGGAGGCCATCGATACGGCCCTGGACCAGATCCCGGCCCTGGTGGCCGGGCGCTGGGACGAGGCCGTGCGCAATCTGCATGGGGGTGGGTCGAAGCCGGCCGGCCCCAAGAACTCCGAGGAAGCCCGATGAGTCTGAAATGCGGGATCGTGGGCCTGCCGAATGTCGGCAAGTCCACCCTGTTCAATGCCCTCACGCGCGCGGACATCGCGGCGGAGAACTACCCCTTCTGCACCATCGATCCAAACGTGGGCGTGGTGGAGGTCCCGGACCCGCGGCTGACGCGGCTCGCCGAGATCGTGAAGCCCCAGCGCACGCTGCCGACCACGGTCGAGTTCGTGGATATCGCCGGTCTGGTCGCGGGCGCCGCCCAGGGCGAGGGGCTGGGCAACCAGTTCCTCGCCCATATCCGCGAGACGGATGCGATCGCCCAGGTGGTGCGCTGTTTCGAGGACGACGACATTGTGCATGTCGCCGGCAAGGTCGATCCGCTGGCGGATATCGAGACCATCAGCACCGAGCTGATGCTGGCGGACCTCGAGACGGTGAACAAGGCGCTTTCCCGTCTGGCACGTGCGGCCAAGTCGCAGGACAAGACCGCCATCGCCCAGTTGCAGGCGGCCGAGAAGGTGTCGGCGGGCCTTGATCAGGGCATTCCGGCACGGGCGCAGGGTCTGGACGAGGACGAGCGGCGGGCCCTGTACGACCTGCACCTTCTGACCCTCAAGCCGGCGATGTACATTGCCAATGTTGACGAGGCCTCGCTGTCCGCTGGCAATGCCATGGTCGAGGCCGTGCAGGCGAAGGCGGCCGAGGAGGGCGCCGAGGTGGTCAGTGTCTGCGCCGCCATCGAGGCCGAGATCGCGGTGCTGGATCCCGAGGAGCGTACCGAGTTCCTGGCCGACCTGGGTCTCGAGGAGCCGGGGCTGGACCGGGTGATCCGGACGGCCTACCGCCTGTTGAACCTGCAGACCTTCTTCACCGCGGGCGAGAAGGAGGTGCGTGCCTGGACCGTTCGCCAGGGCTCCACTGCGCCGCAGGGGGCGGGGGCGATCCACACGGATTTCGAGCGCGGTTTCATCCGTGCCGAGGTAGTGGGGTACGACGACTTCGTCGGATACAACGGCGAGCAGGGCGCGAAGGACGCGGGGAAATGGCGCCTCGAAGGCAAGGAATACGTGCTGAGAGAAGGCGACGTGGTACATTTCCGCTTCAATGTCTGAGCGTTATACTAGGAAATAAGTTTGGGGCGTGCCGCGATGCGCGGCTGCGCCCTGTTTTGGCACCAAATTTCGGGAGTACAGTAATGGACGTAATGGATCGCATCCGCCAGCAGGTGGAAGACAATCCGGTGGTGATCTTCATGAAGGGCACCCCGCAGTTCCCCATGTGTGGGTTCTCCAGCCGTGCGGTGGAGGCGCTCAAGCGCTGCGACCAGGAATTTGGCTACGTGAACGTGATCGCGGATCAGGAAGTCATGCAGAATCTTCCGCGCTTCGCCGACTGGCCAACTTTTCCGCAGGTCTATATCGACGGCGAACTGGTCGGGGGCTGCGACATCACCCTCGAGATGTTCGAGAGCGGCGAGCTGAAGAAGATGGTCGACGAGGCCCACGCCAAGCGCGCGGCCAGCTAGGCTGAACTGGTCCGGCGGCCATACGGTCGTCCGGCATATAACCCGTCACCCGGGCGCCCTTGTGGCGGCTCGGGCGGCGGGTTTTTTTGCGTTCAACTCCCGGGCGGGAGCTCCTCCGGGTCGGGCAGGCGCAGGGCGTTTTGCGGCACCCCGATCCCGTCCTGCCAGCGGTTGGTGATCTGGCAGAAGATGTCCGCCGTTTTTTCCGCATCGAAGGCCGCGCTGTGCGCCGACTCGGTGTCCCAGCCCAGTCCTGCGGCGTCCGCCGCGCGCGCCAGCACGGTCTGGCCGAAGGCCAGTGCCGCTAGGGATACCGTGTCCAGGCTGCTGAACGGGTGGAACGGGTTGCGCTTGATGCCGCAGCGCTCGGCCGTCGCGTGCACGAAGCCCAGGTCGAAGTGGGCGTTATGCCCCACCAGCACCGCGCGCTTGCAGTGGTTGACCTTCACCTCCCGGCGCACCTCGCTGAACACCTTGCCCATCGCCTGATCCTCGGGGTAGGCCGCGCGCAGCGGGTGGTAGGGGTCGATGCCGTTGACCTCCAGCGACTTCGGGTCCATTTCCGAACCCTCGAACGGCCGCACATGCACGCTGACCGTGCGGTCGCGCACCAGGTGGTCGTTCGCGTCGCGGCGCAGAAACACCGCAGCGATCTGCAGCAAGGCATGTCGGTGGCAGTCGAAGCCGCCGGTCTCCACGTCGACGACCACCGGCAGGAAGCCGCGGAAGCGGTTCGCCATCGGGCGGTGATTGGGGTCCAGCTGCAGAGTTTCGGGCATTGAGGTACTCGGTTTCGGGTGCGGCGGTGGTTCGGGATGTCGGCGGCGCCGGGCGGGGGATTGTCCCGCGTTCCGGCTGTTTAGGCGGGTTGCGCGCACTTTGGGCACGTTCCCGCAGATTTCCCCGACGATCGGCGCCATAGCGGGCTTTCGCTTGACCTGTTGGCGGGACAGTCGGGATACTTGCGCCTTTTATGCCCGCCCAACACCGGCGCATGGTAGCAAATGCCCGCCTGCCCGGTGGCCCGGCCCCGTAGTGGCAACCCGATTCCCAACCCGTTTTCAGGGGTAGAGCGCATGGACCCGAACGCGATCGAACACGATATCGACCCGCAGGAGACCCAGGAGTGGATCGACGCCCTGGCCTCCGTGCTGGAGACGGATGGCCCGGAGCGGGCCCATGCCCTCCTCGAGCGACTGGTCGACAAGGCGCGCCGCAGCGGGGCCTACCTCCCGTACTCCGCCAACACTGCCTATGTGAACACGATCCCCACCCACCTCGAACCGGAATATCCGGGCGATGGCGCGGTGGAGCATCGCATTCGTTCCTATATCCGCTGGAACGCAATGGCGATGGTGGTGAAGGCCAACCGGGTCTCTGCCGAGCTGGGCGGGCATATCGCCACCTTTGCCTCCGCCGCGACGCTGTACGACGTCGGCTTCAACCACTTCTGGCACGCCCCTGCGCACGACCACGGCGGTGACTTGCTGTTTGCCCAGGGGCATTCCTCGCCGGGCATCTACGCCCGCGCGTTCATGGAAGGACGCCTGAGCGAGGAGCAGCTGGACCACTTCCGCCGCGAGGTGGATGGCAAGGGCTTGTCGTCGTATCCGCACCCGTGGCTGATGCCGGACTTCTGGCAGTTCCCGACCGTGTCCATGGGCCTGGGTCCGATCATGAGCATCTACCAGGCGCGCTTCATGCGCTACCTGCAGGATCGCGGCCTGGCGGAGACCAAGAACCGCCGCGTGTGGAGCTTTGTCGGCGACGGCGAGGTGGACGAGCCGGAGACCCTGGGGGCGATCACCCTCGCCTCGCGCGAGAAGCTGGACAACCTGACCTGGGTGGTGAACTGCAACCTGCAGCGCCTGGACGGCCCGGTGCGTGGCAACGGCAAGATCGTGCAGGAGCTGGAGGCCATCTTCCGCGGCGCCGGCTGGAACGTGGTCAAGGTCCTGTGGGGCCGCTATTGGGATCCGCTGCTGGCCAAGGACACCGACGGCCTGCTGCAAAAACGCATGATGGAGGCGGTCGATGGCGACTATCAGAATTACAAGTCGCGCGACGGCGCCTACGTGCGCGAACACTTCTTTGGCAAGTATCCCGAACTCCAGCGCATGGTGGCCAACATGTCCGACGAGGACATCTGGCGTCTGAATCGCGGCGGGCACGACCCGGTCAAGGTCTATGCGGCTTACAAGGCGGCCGCCGAGCACACGGGGCAGCCGACGGTGATCCTCGCGCACACCGTGAAGGGCTATGGCATGGGCGCGGCGGGCGAGGCCCAGAACCGCACCCACAGCCAGAAGAAGATGGATTCGGACGACATGAAGCAGTTCCGCGACCGCTTCAATATCCCGCTGTCCGACGAGCAGGTGGAGAAGGCCGAGTACATCAAGCCGGACCCCGACTCCGAAGAGATGAAGTACATGAACGCGCGGCGCAACGACCTCGGCGGGCATCTGCCCGTGCGCCGGCCGCTGGCCACGCCGCTCGAAGTGCCCGGGCTGGATGCGTTTAACGGCCTCCTGGAGGCCTCCGGCGAGCGCGAGATGTCGACCACCATGGCCTTCGTGCGGCTGCTGACCCTGCTTGCCCGCGACAAGAAGATCGGCAAGAACGTGGTTCCGATCGTGCCCGACGAGGCCCGCACCTTCGGCATGGAAGGGTTGTTCCGTCAGCTGGGGATCTACTCCTCGGTCGGTCAGCTCTACGAGCCGCAGGACAAGGACCAGGTGATGTATTACAAGGAGGACAAGAAGGGCCAGATCCTGGAAGAAGGGATCAACGAGGCCGGTTCCATGTCCTCCTGGATCGCGGCCGCGACCTCCTACTCCACGCACGGCGTGGCGATGGTGCCGTTCTACATCTTCTACTCGATGTTCGGCTTCCAGCGTATCGGCGACCTGATCTGGGCCGCCGGCGACATGCGCGCCCGGGGCTTCCTGATGGGCGCGACCGCCGGGCGCACCACGCTGGCCGGCGAAGGCCTGCAGCATGATGACGGCCACAGCCAGATGATGGCGGCCAACGTCCCCAACTGCATCGCCTACGACCCGACCTTCGCCTACGAGCTGGCGGTGATCGTGCAGGACGGCATGCGCCGCATGTACGCGGAGCAGCAAAGCGTCTTCTACTACATCACCGTGATGAACGAGAACTACCCGCAGCCGGCCATGCCGAAGGGTGCCGAGGAAGGCATCCGCCGCGGGCTGTATCGCTTCCAGGCGGGCGGGCGCAAGAAAAAGAAGGTGCGCCTGCTGGGCTCCGGCACCATCCTGCGCGAGGCCATCGCCGCCGCCGAACTGCTGGACAAGGACTTCGGCGTGGCCGCCGAGGTCTGGAGCGCGACCAGCTTCAATGAACTGGCCCGCGACGGCCGCGATGCCGACCGCCATGCGCGCCTGAATCCGGAGGCCAAGCCACGCAAGTCCTGGGTCGAGGAGTGCCTGGGTGGCTCGGACGACCCGGTCATCGCCGCGACCGACTACGTCCAGGCCTACGCCGACCAGATCCGCGCCTTCGTGCCGGCCGACTATCGCGTGCTGGGCACCGACGGCTTCGGCCGCTCGGACACCCGCGCGGCGCTGCGCCGGCACTTCGAGGTCGATCGTTACCACATCGCGGTCACGGCCCTGAAGGCCCTGGCCGACGCCGGGACCGTCGAGGTCAAGACCGTCACCGACGCGATCAAGAAGTACAAGATCGACGTCGAACGGCCCAACCCCTTGCAGGCCTGAGGCCGCCGGTACCGAGGCAGGAGCAGACATGAGCAACACGACTACCGTGCACGTACCGGACATCGGTGACTTCAAGGACGTCGAGATCATCGAGGTGATCGTGAGCCCGGGGGACACCATCGCCCCGGAGGATCCGTTGATCACGCTGGAATCGGACAAGGCCTCCATCGAGATCCCGGCCCCGCAGGGCGGGACCGTGAAAGCAGTCAAGGTAAAGGCCGGCGACCGCGTCAACGAGGGCGATCCGATCCTGGAGCTGGAACCCTCCGACGAGGGTGCCGCCGAGGACAAGTCCGCGAAAGACGAGCCGCCGAAGCAGGAAGCATCCTCTTCGGATGCCAAAGCCGAATCGGCCCCCGAGGCCGAAAAGCCGCAGCCCTCCGAGGCGCCGAAGGCCGCCGACCGGGCCGACCCGCGCCCGTCGCCCACCGAGCACATCCGTGACGAGTCGGCCTTCCGCAAGGCGCATGCTTCGCCGGTGGTGCGCAAGTTCGCGCGCGAGCTGGGCGTCGACCTGAGCAAGGTCGACGGCTCCGGGCGCAAGGGGCGCATCCTGCGCGAGGACGTGCAGGGCTTCGTCAAGCGCGCCTTGAGCCAGGGCGCTGGTGGCGGGCTGGGGGTCGAGCCGATGCCGGAGATCGACTTCTCCGAGTTTGGTCCGACCGAGACCCAGGCGCTGTCGAAGATCAACAAGCTCACCGGCAAGAACCTGCATCGCAACTGGGTCACCGTCCCGCACGTGACCCAGTTCGACGAGGCCGACATCACCGAGCTCGAGGACTTCCGCAAGTCGCTGAAGGCCGAGTACGAAAAGAAGGGCGTGAAGGTCACCTTCCTGCCGTTCCTGATGAAGGCGGTGGTCTCCGCGCTCAAGCAGTACCCGCGTTTCAACGCCTCGCTGGACGCGACCGGCGAGAACCTGATCATCAAGCAGTACTACAACCTCGGCATCGCGGTGGACACCCCGGACGGCCTGGTCGTCCCGGTGGTGCGCGACGTGGACCGCAAGAGCCTGGTCGATATCGCCTCCGAGCTGATGGACCTGTCCCAGCGTGCCCGCGACAAGAAGCTGAAACCGGCGGACATGCAGGGCGGCTGCCTGACCATTTCCAGCCTCGGCGGGATCGGCGGCACCCAGTTCACGCCGATCGTGAATGCCCCCGAAGTCGCGATCCTGGGCGTGTCGCGCTCCAGCATGAAGCCGGTCTGGAACGGCAAGGAGTTCGAGCCGCGCCTGATCCTGCCGCTGGCGCTGTCGTACGATCACCGGGTGATCGACGGCGCCCTGGGCGCGCGCTTCGCTACCACGCTGAGTGGGCTGTTGTCCGACATGCGCCGCATGCTGCTGTAACCGAATTCGAACCGGAGCGATTGGATGAGCCAGACCAAGACCATCGAGGTCCCGGACATCGGGGATTTCAAGGACGTCGAGATTATCGAGGTCCTGGTGCAGCCGGGCAGCGAGATCGCCCCGGAAGATCCGTTGATCACCCTGGAGTCCGACAAGGCGACCATCGACGTGCCCGCCCCCGAGGCCGGCACGGTGAAGAAGCTGCACGTGAAGGTCGGGGACAAGGTGTCCAAGGGCAGCAAGCTCCTGGATCTCGAGGCCAGCAGCGACGCTGCGGACACCGAGGAGCAGGGCGCCTCCGGCGGTGATGCCAAAGCCGAATCCGCGAAGGCGGAGTCCGGCGCCGCGAGTGAGCCGAAAAAGGCGGCGGCCCCCAAGGCGGCCGCCGACCCGAACACCGACAGCCAGTGCCAGGTGCTGGTTCTAGGTTCCGGCCCCGGCGGTTATACCGCCGCCTTCCGCGCCGCGGATCTGGGCCTGGACGTGGTGATGGTCGAGCGCTACCCGGAGATCGGCGGCGTGTGCCTGAACGTCGGCTGCATCCCGTCCAAGGCGCTCCTGCATGCCGGCGAGGTGCTGCACGAGGCCGAGCGTTTCGCCGCGTTGGGTATCAAGTTCGGCGAACCGGAGATCGATCTGGAGGGCCTGCGCGGCTACAAGGGCGGCACGGTCAAGAAGCTGACCGGCGGGCTCAAGCAGCTGTGCAAACAGCGCAAGGTGCGCGTGGTCCAGGGCGTCGGCGAATTCACCGGCGCCAACAGCATCGCAGTGGAGGGCGATGACGGCCGCGAGGTGATCGGCTTCGAGCACGCGATCATCGCGGTCGGTTCGCAGGCGATCAAGCTGCCCGGCTTCCCCTGGGACGACGAGCGGGTGATGGATTCCACCGACGCGCTGGACCTGGCCGAGATCCCCGAGCGCATGCTGGTGGTCGGTGGTGGCATCATCGGTCTGGAGATGGCCTGCGTGTACGAGTCGCTGGGTGCGAAGGTCACGGTGGTGGAGCTGTCCGACACCCTGATGCCGGGCGCGGACCGCGACATCGTGCGCCCGTTCGAGAAGCGCGCGAAGAAACGCTTCGAGAATATCTTCCTGAAGAGCAAGGTCTCCGGTGCCAAGGCAACCAAGGCCGGGGTCGTCTGCCAGTTCGAGGGCGAGGCCAAGGGCCTGCCGGAAGAGGACACCTTCGATCGCGTGCTGGTCGCCGTGGGCCGCGGCCCGAACGGGGCGAAGATCAAGGCCGAGGCGGCCGGCGTGCAGGTGAGTGAGCGCGGCTTCATAGAGGTCGACAGCCAGCAGCGCACCAACGTCGAGCACATCTTCGCCATCGGCGACGTGGTCGGCCAGCCGATGCTGGCGCACAAGGCCACTCACGAGGGCAAGGTCGCCGCCGAGGTGATCGCCGGGCACAAGGTCCACTTCGACGCCCGCGCCATCCCGTCGGTGGCCTATACCCATCCCGAGGTCGCCTGGATGGGCGTGACCGAGGAGCAGGCCAAGGCCGACGGCATCGAATACACCAAGGGCGTGTTCCCCTGGGCTGCCTCCGGGCGGGCGATCGCGCTGGGTGCCGAGGACGGCCTGACCAAACTGCTGTTCGACGCGGATGGCCGCGTGATCGGAGCCGGTATCGTCGGCCCGTCCGCGGGCGACCTGATCGGCGAGGCGATGCTGGCGCTGGAGATGGGCGCCGAGATGGAAGACATCGGTCTGACCGTGCACCCGCACCCGACGCTCAGCGAGACGGTGGCCTTCGCCGCCGAGGTCGCGCACGGCTCGATCACCGATATCCTGCCGCCGAAAAAGCGCTAGCGGGTCGTGGCCCGCTTGCGCCAGTGGCTGCGTTGCGCACTCCCGGGGATGGTGCTGCTGGGGGTGGGTATGGCCACGGCGGGTGCTGCGCCCTACAGCGAACCGCTGGAGCGTAGTGACTGGCAGCTGACCGAGGAAGAAGCCACCTGTCGCATCCAGCAGACCGTGCGTCACGGCGGTACGCTGCGTTTCGAGGCCCGGCCGGGCCTGTTGACCGCAGTCTTCTGGCAGGCTCCCTACGCGATGCCGGCGGGCGTCGCGCCGCGGCTGCGCACCGGCGCGCCGGAATGGCTGCGTCCGGCGACCCAGTCGCCCCTGGATCTGCGGCTGCAGGCCCGTGACGATCGCTTGTTCCGGGTGCCACAGGGATCGGCCCAACTCCTGAAGGCCCGCCTGCTGGCAGGCCATGACGTGCGCATCGATTTTCCCGATGGTGACGACTCGGTGCACTTTCGCGGCATTCGTTTTGCCCTCCGTGCGCGCGATTTCCGCGCCTGTTATGGCGGGCAGGACGCGCCTGCCGCGAGCCCGGACGGGGGCGCGCTGGATCGCTGGAGCGTTTACTTCGAAACCGGTAGCCATCGTCTGGATCCCGAGGCACGCGAGGTTCTGGAGCGCGCGGCCCGCATCCTGACGGCTACGGAGACCCCGCGCGTTCGGGTCGTTGGCTGGACGGATGCCGCCGGGCCGTTGGAGATCAACCGTCCCCTCAGCCGCAATCGTGCGGAGGTGGTACGTCAGGCACTGGTGGAGGCGGGTCTCCCGGCTGCGGGTGTCGAGATCGAGGCCCCGGGTGTCGACCCGGCCGCCGATGGCGCGCGCCAGGCCTCGCGGCGCAGTGATATCTGGTGGCTGGACAGCGGCGATGCGGACGCGGGTGACGCCCCCGTCGCCGACACGGAAGGGTCCGAGGGCCGCGCCCCCGGCCCCGTTCCGGACCCGGCCGCACCCTCCGCGACCCCGGCGTGGTAGTGACGCCGGTCACGAAAACGACTATATCTTTACCTTAGGAAAAGGATAGAAATTCTTATGAGCTCCTCGATCAAGCGCGTCGTCCTTGCATACTCCGGCGGTCTGGATACCTCGGTCATCCTCAAATGGCTGGAGGATCAATACGGCTGCGAGGTCATCACCTTCACCGCCGATCTGGGCCAGGGCGAGGAGGTCGAGCCGGCCCGCGCCAAGGCCGAGGCCCTGGGGGTGAAGCAGATCTACATCGAGGATCTGCGTGAAACCTTCGTGCGCGATTACGTGTTCCCGATGTTCCGCGCCAACACGATCTACGAGGGCGAGTACCTGCTGGGTACCTCCATCGCGCGCCCGCTGATCGCACGCCGCCTGGTCGAGATCGCCGAGGAGACCGGAGCCGACGCGATCGCCCACGGCGCCACCGGCAAGGGCAACGACCAGGTGCGTTTCGAGCTGGGCGCCTATGCGCTGAAGCCGGGCATCAAGGTGATCGCCCCCTGGCGCGAATGGGACCTGAACTCGCGCGAGCGCCTGATGGCCTACGCCGAGCAGCACAACATCCCGGTGGACTACAAGAAGCAGGGCACCAAGTCGCCGTATTCCATGGATGCCAACCTGCTGCACATCTCCTACGAAGGTGGCCCGCTGGAGGACCCGTGGACCGAGGCCGAGGAAGACATGTGGCGCTGGTCGGTCTCCCCGGAGGCCGCGCCGGACGAATCCGAGACCCTGACCATCGGCTTCGAGAAGGGCGATCCGGTCTCGATCAACGGCGAGCGCCTGAGCGCGGCGGAGTTGCTCGCGAAGCTCAACGAGCGCGGCGGGGCCCACGGTGTCGGCCGCCTGGATATCGTCGAAAACCGCTATGTCGGCATGAAGTCGCGCGGCTGCTACGAGACCCCGGGTGGCACGATCCTCTTGCGTGCCCGCCGGGCGCTGGAATCCATCACCCTGGACCGCGAGGCCGCGCACCTGAAGGACGAGCTGATGCCGCGCTACGCCAGCATCATCTACAACGGCTACTGGTGGAGCCCGGAGCGGCGCATGCTGCAGGCCGCGATTGACGACACCCAGGGCGTGGTCAACGGCGAGGTGCGCCTGCGCCTGTACAAGGGCAACGTGATCGTCGCGGGGCGTCGCTCCGAGGACACCCTGTTCGACGATGCCATCGCCACTTTCGAGGATGACGCCGGCGCCTACGACCAGAAGGACGCCGAGGGCTTCATCCGCCTGAACGCGCTGCGCCTGCGTATCGCCGCCAGCCGCAACCGCAAGCCGACATGAAATGAGCGGGGCGGGCCGCCAGCGCTCCTCATTGAGGGTTGCCCCGCTCCGGCGCCCGGGAAACGCGTGGATGTCTGGTGGCCTGGCGGTGTTCCTGGTGGGTTTTCTGTTGCTGTATCCCTCGGCGCCCTTGTTCGCGGAGGAAACGGCGGCGGTGGACGAGCAGCGCCTGGTCTTCGGGGTGCTCGCCCACCGCGGCGACGATGTGGCACGCCAACGCTGGACGCCATTCGTCGAGTACCTGTCAGAGCAGATCGACGGGGCCCGTTTCGTGCTGGAGCCGGTGGACAACGACGGGTTGCAGGCGGCGGTAGCAGACCAGCGCTTCGATTTGATCCTGACCAACAGCGGTTCCTACGTGATGTTGGAGCAGCAGCACGGGATATCGCGCATCGCGACCATGCAGCCGCGTCAGGTGGGCCGTGACGAGGACCGGTTCGGGGCCGTCGTGATCGCCCGCGCCGATCGGGATGACCTGGTGGAGCTGGACGATCTGCGGGGGCAGCGCTTGTCCGCGGTGCATCCTGATGCCTTTGGGGGCTGGTGGATGACCTGGCGCGAATTGCAGGCGGCCGGGCTGGACGTCGAGAGTGATCTGGCGTCGGTGGTATTTACCGGCTTTCCGGTCGGCCGCGGCCTCGACTGGGTGCTGCAGGGGGAGGTCGATGCCGCGACCTTCCGGACCGGCATCCTGGAGGACCTGGAGGCACGTGGCGATCCACGGGTGGAGCAGGTTCGGGTGGTCGGCGAGCGCGCCTTCCCATCGTTCACTTACCGCGCCAGTACCCGTTTGTACCCCGAGTGGCCGCTGGCGATGCGTGGTGACCTGGATACCGGGCTGGCGCATGCCATCCTGCTGGCGACCCTGTCGCTGGATGCGGAACATTCGGCAAGTCAGGCGGCCGGCATCGGCGGCTGGGCAGCACCCCGGTCCTACGAGGACGTGCACGGGCTGATGTACGAACTGGGAGTTGGCCTGTATGCGCCGCAGCCCTTCGATATCCTGGTCTGGCTGCGTGACAACATCCTGTGGCTGGTCTCGGCGCTGGCCGTGGTCGCGCTCCTGGCGCTGCTGTATGTCTCGCGGGTCCACACCCGGGTGCGCCGCTCCGGGCGCAACCTCGAGCGCAGCATGGACGCGATCCCGGATGCGGTGATCACCCTGGATGCACGTGGCGGGATCTCCTACGTGAACCCTGCGGCCCGCGAGCTGGCGGGCCTGACCCGGGATCAGGTTCTGGGTTGTTCCCTGGATCAACTGCTCGACTTGCGCGAACTGGGTACCGGCCGCCCCCTGCTGCCGGCGGATGCCCGGGGCGAAGCGCTGAACCAGGCCCTCGGCGAGCGTTCGGATGCCCGCCTGGTCCGGCGTGACGGTCACGAATTGATCGTGCGTATCGCCCGTACCGCGCTTGACCCGGTAGCCGGTAGTTCCGTGCGGACCCTGCTGGTGCTGACGGATGTCTCCGAGGAACGCAGGCTGGTGGATCGGCTGGTGCACGAGGCGAGCCACGATGGCCTCACCGGCTTGTTGAACCGGCGCGCCTTCGAGCGCGAGCTGGAGATTGCCATGCATGCCGCCCGCGACAACCGTGCGGTGGCCAGCCTGCTGCTGGTGGACCTCGACTACTTCAAGGACGTGAACGACCGCCATGGCCATCGGGTCGGCGACGAACTGCTGCGCCAGGTTGCTCATGTGCTGCGCCAGCTGACCCGGGGTCACGATGCCGTGGCCCGGATTGGGGGTGACGAGTTCGCCGTGATCGCGCGCGATACGAACGCGGAGTATGGGCGTATCCTTGGTCAGCGGATCTGCTCGGCCCTTGCCGACCGGCCGTTGCAGGTGGAGGCCCGGGACGTCACCATTGGCGCCTCGGTGGGCGTGGTCGAGCTGGGACCGGACGTGCCGGGGGTGGACGAGGCCTTTGTCGCAGCGGATCGCGCCTGTTATCAAGCCAAGGATCAGGGCCGCGGTCAGGTCGGGGTTGCCCGCAAGGCGGACATCTACCCGATCACGGGGGCCTGAGCGTAACCGGCTCGGCGCCGGATCGAAAAATTAAGGAATCACATGTCTGTTGTCTCCTGTTTGCGCCCGGGCCTGCTGGCCCTGATGTTCCTTGGCCTGGCCGGTTGCGCGACGGTGCCCAGCGAGGACCGCCACCCCGATGATCCCTGGGAGTCCTACAACCGGGCGGTGTTCGAGATCAATCAGGACTTCGACGAGTCGCTGCTGCGCCCGGCCGCAGTGCAGTACCAGCGCCTGCCGCAACCGGTGCAGACCGGGGTGGGCAACTTCTTTTCCAACCTCAATGACTTCACGGTCCTGTTCAACAACTTGTTGCAGGGCAACCTGGAAAACGCCGCCTCGGATACCGGGCGAATCATGTTCAATTCGACCTTCGGGCTGTTCGGGCTGATCGACGTCGCCTCGCCCATGGGGCTGGACAAGAACAACGAGGACTTCGGCCAGACACTGGGCGCCTGGGGCGTGGCGCGAGGCCCCTACCTCCAGCTGCCCTTCCTCGGACCGAGCACGGCACGGGATGCCCCGGCGCGGCTGGTGGATGGATACACCAGCCCGCTCTATCACACTAACCTGCGCGACGATCACACCGGGTGGTGGATCGGCCTGATCGCACTGGACGTGGTCGACATGCGCGCCGGCTTGATCCCGACCGAACGCATGCTGGCGCAACTGTCCGACGACCCCTACATCGCGATGCGCCAGGGTTACCTGCAGCGCCGGGACTTCCTGGTGCGGGGCGGCAGGCCGGATGGCGAGGCCGATGCCATGCTGGACGAACTGGATGAGCTCGAGGCGCTGGAGGCCATGGAGGCCGAGGAGAGCGAACGTTGAACGGCCTTGCCGCGATGCTGAACATCCTGCGCCTGCACGCCGGGCCGCAGGACCTGCCGGCGGATAACGGCACGCTGGTCTTCTGGGTCGGCATCGCCCTGATCGCCGGCATGGTGATCGGGATCCCGCTGTACGGCTTCGGCCAGGCGCTGGCACTGAACGTGATGGACCTGGTGGTCCTGTATGCCTTTGTCGCCATCCTGCTGAACATGCAGGGCGTAGCGGATCGCTGGCGCCAGACCTTCACCGCGATGGCGGGGACCGGCGCGGTCCTGGGCTTGTTGATGGCGTTGCTGATGGTGCTGGCGGGCGGACCCGATCCGGCGCGCGAGCCGGAGGAGGTCGCCACCGGGGTCGTGTTCGGGATGCTGGTGCTCCTGGCCTGGTTGCTGCTCGTCTTTGGTCACATCCTGCAGCAGGCGCTGGGGTTGGGTTCGCGTCTGGTGGGAATGCTGATCGCGCTTGGTTATATAGTGGTCTCCAGCGTGGCCACCCAGACCGCGATCGGGCTGTTCCAGTGACCGGCGGGCAGCTCCACGTCCTCGGCATTGGCGGGACCTTCATGGGCGGACTGGCCCAGTTGGCGCGCGCGCAGGGGTATGCGGTCACGGGTTCCGACCAGAAGCTGTACCCGCCCATGAGCGATCAGCTGGAACAGGCCGGGATTGCCTACCACGAGGGCTACGACCCCGATACGCTGCCCGACGCGGGGCCCGTCGTGGTCGGTAATGTAATGCGCCGCGGCATGCCCGTCGTCGAGGCCCTGCTGGATCGCGGGCTGGACTACACCTCGGGCCCGCAGTGGCTGGCCGAACACATCCTTCGTGATCGCTGGGTGCTGGCGGTGGCCGGTACCCATGGCAAGACCACGACCGCCAGCATGCTCGCCTGGATTCTTGAATACGCGGGGATGAGCCCCGGCTTTCTGATCGGCGGGGTCCCCGGCAATTTCGGGGTCAGTGCGCGCCTGGGGGATGCCCCGTTTTTCGTGATCGAGGCCGACGAATACGACAGCGCGTTCTTCGACAAGCGCGCCAAGTTCGTCCATTACCGCCCGCGCACCCTGGTCCTGAATAATCTCGAATTCGACCACGCCGACATCTACCCCGACCTGTCCGCGATCGAGCGCCAGTTCCATCACCTGGTGCGTACGGTGCCGGGGCAGGGGCGCATCCTGATGCCGGCCGGTGATGCCGCACTGGAGAGGGTGCTGGAGATGGGGTGCTGGACGCCGGTGGAGCGCCTCGCGACCAACCCTGAAGGCGACACTGGAAATGCGACCCCCGCGCTGGCCGCGCGCGCCCTGAACCCCGAGGCCTCGGTCTTCGAGGTGCTGGCCGATGGCGTGGCACAGGGGCGGGTGGAATGGTCGCTGACCGGGCGTCACAACCTGGCGAATGCCCTGGCGGCCCTGGCCGCCGCTCGGCATGCCGGCGTTCCTCTGGCTACGGGCCTGGCCGCGTTGCCGGCGTTTCGCGGCGTTCGTCGGCGCCAGGAGCTGCGCGCCGAGATCGATGGCATCCGGGTGATCGACGACTTCGCCCACCATCCCACGGCGATCCGCCTGACCCTCGAAGGGCTGCGCGGACAGGTGGCGCCGGGTGGGTGTCTGGTGGCGATCCTCGAGCCGCGCTCCAACACGATGCGCATGGGGGTGCACGCCGAGGCCCTGGGTACGGCGCTTGCGCAGGCCGACGCAGTGCATCTGTACCATGCCCCGGAGATCGACTGGTCCACCGAGGGCCTGCAACAGCAACTCGGCGAGCACCTGTCCGTGGCGCGCGATATCGAATCCCTGCTGCAGGGGATTCTTGCCACCGTTCGATCCGGCGATACGCTGGTGATCATGAGCAACGGAGGCTTCGACGGGTTGCACCTGCGCCTGATTGACGCCCTGCAGGGGACGCCCGCATGACCGAACGCCCGCGCAGCATCTCTCTGGCCCTGACCGGCGCCTCCGGTGCGCCCTATGGTTTGCGGCTGTTGCAGTGCCTGGTCGAGTCCGGCGTCCAGGTGCACCTGATGCTGTCGAAGCCGGCCCAGGTCGTCCTCGGGCTGGAAACGGACCTGAATTTGCCCGGCCGCCCGGTGGAGATTGCGCGCTACTTCACTGAGCGCTATCAGGCGGCCCCCGATCAGATCCACTGTTACGGGCCCGAGCAATGGACCGCCCCGGTCGCCAGCGGCTCGGCCGTGCCGGAGGCCATGGTGGTCTGCCCCTGCACCACCGCCACCGTGTCGGCCATTGCGACCGGTGCCTCGCGCGGGCTGATCGAGCGCGCCGCCGACGTGGTGCTCAAGGAACGCCGCAAGCTCCTGCTGGTGGTGCGCGAGACGCCGTTCTCCGAGATCCACCTGGAGAACATGCTGCGTCTGGCGCGCATGGGCGCGGTGGTGATGCCGGCGAATCCGGCCTTCTATCACCGTCCGCAGTCCATCGATGACCTGATCGACTTCATGGTGGCGCGGGTGCTGGATCACCTCGACGTCGAGCACGCCCTGGTGCCGCGCTGGGGCGCGGCCCCGGAGCCGGGAGAGGATGCATGACCACGCTGCCGCTGTTTCCGCTGAACACGGTGCTGTTCCCCGAGGGGTTGCTGCCGCTGCGGATCTTCGAGACCCGTTATCTGGATATGGTGCGGCGCTGCCTGCGCGGTGATGGTCGCTTTGTCATCGTGGCGACCGAACCGGAACGCGAATCCGGTGAACTCCCGTCCGAGACGGATCCCTCCGCGAGCTTCTACAGTGTCGGCACCGAGGCGGTCATCGTGGACTGGGACCAGCGCCCCGACGGGCTGCTGGGGATCCTGGTCAAGGGCGAGGGCCGGCGGGTCATCCACAATGCCCGGCACGCCGACGACGGTCTGTGGCTGGGTGATGTGGAGCCCTTGCCGGAGTATCCCGAGGTGAGTCTGCCGGTGGATTATGCCTCGCTGGCCGATCTGCTGGAGCGCTTGCTGGACCAGCTGGGCACGCCCTGGTCGCACCTGGAACGGCGCTTCGACGACTCGACCTGGGTTGCCGCGCGGCTGACCGAACTGCTCCCGATCGACCTCGAAATCAAGCAGCAATTGCTGGAGGCCGACGACCCGATCGAGCGTCTGGAACGCCTGCGAGCGGCCATGCTCGCAGCATCGAAATCCTGAAAGCGGCCGCGGAGGCTGGTAAGGTTCGGGGACATTTTTAACCGGAGCCCGCCATCATGGCCGTTCAGGAACTCACGCAGGACACGTTCGAATCCACTATTACCGGGAATGACATCGTCATCATGGACTTCTGGGCCCCCTGGTGTGGCCCGTGCCAGCAGTTCGCCCCGACCTTCGAGGAGGCCTCCGGCAAGCACTCCGACGTGGTCTTTGCCAAGGTGAATACCGACGAGGAGCAGGCCATCGCCGGCGCCTTCCAGATCCGTTCCATCCCGACCCTGATGATCTTCCGCGAGCAGATCATCGTGTTCTCCCAGCCGGGCGTGCTGTCCGCCGGTCAGCTGGACGAGGTGCTGGGCAAGGTGCGCGAGCTGGACATGGAGCAGGTGCGCGCCGACGTCGAGCGCCAGCAGCAGGAACAGGAGCAGGCCGGGGGCGCGTAAGCCGCCTCTGACAACGGTTTCTCGCGAGCCAAGCCTGCGAGACCGAACCCGGCCGGGGCGTCGCCCCGCCGGGTTTTTTTGTGTGGGGCGCGTGCCAGGATCGTAGAATGACCGCAAACCCCTGTGCCATGCGCGAAAGGATGCCGTCACCATGCCCCAGCTCCCCGAGGCCGGACGCCTGCCATGTTGAGCGTGATGACCCAGATGGGGGCGCTGATCGTCGCGGGCGTGGTCTGGCGCGCCCTGCAGCCGGGTGGTCTGGATGCGGATACGACGCGCCGGGTCCTTACGACCCTGGTCTACTACCTGTTGCTTCCGGCGCTGGTCCTGCAGGTGCTGTGGGTGGCCCCGCTGGGGCTCGACTCCCTGCGTATCGCCCTGGTGGCGGGCCTCACGGTTCTGGCGATGGTCGGGGTCACATTGCTGGCCTGTCGCGTCTGCATGGCGGAGCGTGCGGCGATCGGCGCGATGCTGCTGGCGGCTGCCTGGCCCAATGCCACCTATCTCGGTCTCCCGGTGCTCGACAGCCTGTTCGGCGAGCCTGGCCGCGCGGTGGCGATCCAGTACGACCTCTTTGCCTGCCTCCCGCTGGTACTGACACTGGGCGTGCTGCTGGCGCGGCGCTACGGCGATCCCGAGGCGGTACGCCTGTACGGGGGCGGGAGTCCACTGCGCGGGCTGGCGGCGGTGCCGTCGATCTGGGCGGCGGTGGTGGGTGTGGCGCTGAATCTCGCCGGGGTCCCATTGCTCGACTGGCTGGACGTCTTTCTCGGCTTCCTGGCGGACAGCGTGGCCCCACTGATGCTGTTCTCGCTGGGCCTGGCGCTCGTATTCAATCGCTTTCGTGGACGCGATGCCCGGCCGCTGGCGGTAGTGGCCATTGTGCAATTGATCCTGGCCCCCATCTTTGCGCTGGGGCTGGTGCTGTGGACCGGCCTCGAGGGTGTGCCCGGTGTCGGATCGGTGCTGGAGGCGGCGATGCCGGCGATGGTCCTGGGTCTGGTGTTCTGCGATCGCTTCCGCCTGGATACCGGGCTCTACGCGGCCGCGGTCACGCTGACCACGGCGCTGTCGTTGGTCACCCTGCCCCTGTGGTTCGCTCTCGCCACCCGCCTCATCGCCTAACCATTGAGGCTCCGTGCGGTCGGTTTTCGCATGTCCGCTAGGCTGGCCCTGGTTCATCGTCTGGAGTTTACGGTGCCTTCGTCCGGCCACCTGCCACGCGCTCTCTCGCGAGCGCACCGCGAGGTACTTTCTTGCTTGCCCAAGAAAGTACCCAAAGAAGGGCCCCCGGATTCCGCCCGGGAACCTTGCTCCAGGGCCCTCGGACCGGCGGCGCTGAACTCGCTACGCTGCGCTTCGCTCAGACATCCAGCGCCTTCTCCCGGCCCGAGCACCCTTCCGCAAGGGGCTCCATACGGGCGGGGAAGGTCAAAACCGAACGTATCCCCACGCTTCTGCCTAACCATAGGCATCGCCGCCCGAACACCCCCGGCGCCCGCTTCGCGGGCGCGGCACGCCATGGCCGAAGGCCGAGCGTGCCGAAGATGCTCGAAGACCTAGCCATCATCCACTGGCAAGAACGCTGGGATCGCCGTTGTTTGGACCTTCCTCCCCGTTGTCGTCGCGCCGAGTGGAGAGGCTTTTCGCGGGAGAAAAGGCGCTGGATGTCTGAGCGGAGCCGCAGGCGTAGCGAGTTCAGCGCCGCCCGCGAAAAGCCTCGGAGCGAGGGAAACCCCGGTCCGCGCAGCGGGCCGGGGTCGCGGCAGTCGGGCGTGTTTCTTGGGTACTTCTTTGCACGAGCAAAGAAGTACCTCGCGGTGCGCTCGCGAGAGAGCGCGTGGCAGGCGGCCGGACGAAGGCACGTAAACACCAGATGATGAACCGGGACCAGCCACAATCAGGCAGGCGGTGGGCCGAAGGCACCGTAAACACGGGTGACGAATGAAGACCTGTCTGGGCCTGGGCGAGTGCTAGCGGATGAGCATGAGGAGGCCGGCGAGGATCAGGACGCCGGCGAAGCCGCGGCGGAGGTGGGCGACCGGCAGATGATGGGTCAGCCATACGCCCCCGCGTACGCTGATGGATGTGCCGATCACGACGCCGAGGATGGCCGGCAGGTAGAGATAGCCGAGGGCCCACTCGGGCGCCTGGTAGGTCGGGTCGGTCCATTGCGGCAGTGCGAACACTAGGCTGGCGCCGATGGCGATGGGCACGCCAAGGGCGGCAGCCGAGCCGATCGCACGGCGCAGCTCCAGCCCCTGACTGACCAGGAACGGCGTGGTCAGCGTGCCGCCGCCGATGCCGATCAGCGAGGAGATCGCACCGATCAATGCCCCGCCGCCCAGCCAGACGCTGCGCCGGGGTACCGGGGCCTCCGGTGGCTGGATGTTCAGGAGCATCCAGATGCCGATCGCCACCTCGAAGGCGCCGAAGATACGCCCCAGGTGGTCGGAGTCGATGCGCGTGGCCAGCCAGGCGCCGATCAGTGCGCCGACGATGATGCCCGGCAGGAGACGGCGTACCGCCGCGCCGTCCACGCCGCCCCGGCGGTGGTGGGCGCGCGCCGACAGGATCGCCGTGGGGACGATCGCGCCCAGCGAGGAGCCGACCGCGAGCTGCACCAGGCTGGCCGAGTCGAAGGCCAGCAGACTAAATACGGCGACGAACACTGGCACCAGGATCAGCCCGCCGCCGATGCCGAACATGCCAGCCGGGATGCCCGCGACCAGGCCCAGCGCCACAAACAGAAGCCCCAGCGCCAGCGGTGACTGGATCAGTGTCTCGGTCATTCGTGCGTAGTGGCGAGTCAGGGCCCAGCGGACCGGCGGACCGCTGGGGTCGCCGGTTCACTGCGCAGGAGAGGCGAGGGCGCGCTCAGAGCGCCTTGAAGGACTTGCGGGCGGCCTCGATGGTCGCGTCGATGTCGGCGTCCGAATGGGCGTTGGACATGAAGCCGGCCTCGAAGGCGCTGGGGGCCAGGTAGATCCCCTCGCCCAGCATCGCGTGGAAGAAGCGGCCGAAGGCGGCGGTATCGCAGGCCGTGGCGCCGGCGAAGTCGGTGACCTTCTGCTCCGAAAAGAACAGGCCGAACATGCCCGGCACCTGGTTGGTGGTCACGGCCACGCCGGCCTCGCGCGCGGCATCCTCGAAGCCCGCGACGACCTTCTTCGTGCGCGTCTCCAGCTCGTCGTGGAAGCCCGGGCGCGACAGGATCTCCAGGGTCTTCAGCCCGGCGGTCATCGCGATCGGGTTCCCCGACAGGGTGCCGGCCTGGTAGACCGGGCCCAGCGGCGAGAGGTGTTCCATGATGGCGTGCTTGCCGCCGAAGGCCCCGACCGGCATGCCGCCACCGATGATCTTGCCCAGCGTGGTCAGGTCCGGGGTCACGCCCAGATAGCCCTGGGCGCAGTTCTTCGACACCCGGAAGCCGGTCATCACCTCGTCGAAGATCAGGACCGCGCCGTGCTGGTCGCAGACCTCGCGCAGGGTCTCCAGGAACCCGGGCTCGGGCGGGATGCAGTTCATGTTGCCCGCGATGGGCTCGACGATGATGCAGGCGACCTCGTCACCCTTCTCGGCAAAGAACGCGCGCACGCCGTCCGGGTCGTTGTAGGTCAGGGTGCTGGTCAGCGCGGCCAGTTCCTTGGGCACGCCCGGGGAGCTCGGCTGGCCGAGGGTCAGGGCCCCGGAACCGGCCTTCACCAGGAGCGAGTCGCCGTGGCCGTGGTAGTTGCCCTCGAACTTCACGATGCGATCGCGGCCGGTATAGCCACGCGCCAGGCGGATCGCGCTCATGGTCGCCTCGGAGCCCGAGTTGGTCATGCGCACCATGTCCATCGACGGCACCAGCTCGCAGACCTTCGCGGCCATGTCGTTCTCTAGCCGCGTGGGGCAGCCGAAGGACAGGCCGTTGTTGCAGGCCTCGCGCACCGCCTCGATCACCTCGGGGTGGGCGTGGCCAGCCACCATCGGGCCCCAGGAACCGATGTAGTCGATATAGCGCTGGCCGTCGGCGTCCCACATGTAGGCGCCGTTGGCGCGGTCCATGAAGATCGGGGTCCCGCCGACGCCCTTGAAGGCGCGCACGGGGGAATTCACGCCGCCGGGGATGTGCTGCTTGGCGGCCTCGAACAGACGCTCGGTTTCCTGCATGACGGTGTCCTGTGATTGTTAGATTCGGGTCGATGAATTCGGGAAGCCTGGCAACCATAGCGACGGCTGCGGGCGGGTGCAAAGGGATTAGTCGAACAGTCCGCTTATCTGACGCGCGGCGGCCTCGGGGTCGGGCGCGGCGCTGATGCCCTGGATCACGGCGAGCAGGTCTGCCCCGGCCGTGACGACCTCGGGGGCGTTCGCCGCCGTGATCCCGCCGATCGCACAGATCGGCAGCTCCAGTGTGGTGCGCGCCTCGCGCAGTAGTTCGAGATCCGCGCGTGCCGCGTCGGGCTTGGTCGGGGAGGGGAACACGGAGCCGAAGGCCACGTAGCTCGCGCCGGCCACCTGTGCCGAGCGGGCTCGTTCGAGCTCGTTGTAGCAGGAGACGCCGACCACCGCGCCGGGGCCGAGCCGCGCGCGGGCCGCGACCGGGTCCGGGTCGTCACGCCCGAGGTGCACGCCATCGGCCTCGACGCCCGCGGCCAGCTCGGTGTCGTCGTTGATGATGCACAGCGCGCCGTGCGCATGCGCAAGGGCGACCAGTTCGCGGGCGATTGCCTCGCGTGCGGCGCCTGCGAGGGTCTTGTCGCGAAACTGGATCAGGCGCGCACCGCCACGCAGCGCCGCCTTGGCATTGGCGAGGTGTGTGGCGCGTGGGTTCGCGTCCTCCGGGACCGCCGGGGTGATGAAATAGAGCCCGCGCAGGCGGGGGGTATGCTCAGTCGCCATGTGGGCACAGCCGGTTGGGGACGTGCTGGCCGTGGCCGGGGGCGTAGCCCCGTGCGACGGCGTCGTTCATGAAGGCCTGGGCCTCGATCACCGCCGGCTCCAGGTCACGGCCGCGCGCCAGGAAGGCGGCGATCGCCGCAGCCAGGGTGCAGCCGGAGCCGTGGAAGCCGGCCGGATGGCGCGGCAGCTCGAAGGCGCGCATGTGCCCGTCCTCGCGGTACAGGCGGTTGATGATGGGGTCCTGATCGCCGCCTTCGTGGCCGCCGGTGATCAGGACGTTGCGCGCGCCCCGTTCGCGCAGCCGTTGGCCCCACTGGGTGGCATCGTCGGTTCGGGCCAGGCGCGCGGCCTCCGGTCCGTTGGGCGTGATCAGGGTGGCGCGTGGCAGCAGGGCCTCGCGGGTCGCGTCCACCACGGCTTCGGTCGCGAGCGCCCCGCCGCCGCCGGCGACCATCACCGGGTCCAGCACCACCGGGATGTGCGGGTGCTCGGCCAGCAGCGCCGCGACAATTTTGACGTTTTCCACTGAGCCCAGCATGCCGATCTTGATTGCGGCGACGGCAAGATCGGCCAGGGTGACCTCGATCTGGGCGCGCAGCTGTTCCGCAGACAGCACGCTGAAGTCCAACACGTTGCGGGTGTCCTGCACGGTGATCGCGGTCACGGCCGTACCCCCGTGTACGCCGAGGCGGGTAAAGGTGGTCAGATCGGCCTGCAGGCCGGCGCCGCCACCGGGGTCGGAGCCGGCAATGGTCAGCGCGATCGGGGGATGATTCATGAATGGGGGCTCCCGTGCTAAGGTTGCGCGCGCCCCGGCACCCCCGGGGCGTTCTTGTTCCGCATCCCGGGAGTGTACGCAGCATGAGCAGCGAGTTCGAAGTCGAGTCCCTCCGTCCCCTGGCCGCCGCCGCCGAAGCGGGTGGCACGCTGAACGCAGAGGTCGATCAGGCCCTGGCCGCGCTGGAGCAGGAGTTGAACCGGCTCGCCGGCGAGTTGCAGGTGGAATACGTGGGGCCCGCCGTCGGCATGGCGGACATGCAGGCCGAGCATGTCTATCGGCTGGTCATCCGTCAGCACGAGATCGATGTGACCCGCCACGAATGGAGCCTGTGGGTCTGCGATGCGCTGGACAACTGCGACTTCCGGGCGACCTGGCCGGTGACCGGTGCTGCGCGCCTGCGGCGCAAGCAGGTGGTGGCCGTGGTGCCGGAATTGGTTGCCGGCTATCGCGATGCAGTCGCGGCGGCCGGCAAGGCGGATACCCCTGCGGGGCAGCGCCTTGCCGAGATCGCCAGCGTCTTCAGCTGACGCCGTCTCCCTAGCGCAACGAGATGACTGGCCAGCCTTGGTTGTGAGCGTGCGCGGCAAGGGTCGGGTCCGGGTCCACCGCGACGGGGTGCCCCACACGTTCCAGTAGCGGGATGTCGTTGCGCGAGTCGCTGTAGAAACTGGCCTGCGCGATGCTGTCCTCGGGATCCGGATGATCCGCGAGGTACTGGCGCAGGCGTTCGATCTTGCCTTCCTGGAAGCAGGGCACCCCGGTCAGTTCGCCGGTAAATTCTCGGTCCTCGCCTTCCTCCGCCAGGGTCGCGATCAGGTGGTCCACGCCCAGCAGGTCGGCGATCGGCTGGGTGACGAACTGGTTGGTCGCGGTGATGATGACCAGCTCGTCACCGGCCTCGCGGTGTCGGGCCAGCAGGGGCGGGGCGCCGGGGGCGATCATTGGCCGGATCAGCGTGTCGATGAAGCGCTCCCTCCAGGCCTCGAGCTGCGCGCGCGGGTGTTCGGCCAGCGGGCTGAAGGCGAAGCGGCAGAATTCGTGGATGTCGAGGGTGCCCGCCACATACTCCTGGTAGAAGCGGTCATTGGTCTCGGCGTGACAGGTCGGGTGGACGGCGCCCACCTCTGCCAGGAACTCGTTCCAGGCGTGATCGCTGTCGCCGGCGAGCAGGGTGTTGTCGAGGTCGAACAGGGCCAGGGCCATGAGGGTGCTCTCGGGTTGGCTTGGATCGGACGCGAGTGTACCGGCGGGCGTCGTCGGCTGCAGCCACAGGCCCCTTTTGGGGCCGGCACCGGAGGCATGGTAGGGGCTTTGCCGCCGGGGCACCGGCTGTGGAACAATGCCAGTAATAGAGAAGCGTCTGGCTGATGCAAGTGATTGATTGTGACGGGTATCGCGCAAACGTAGGCATCATCCTGTGCAACGCGGAACAGCAGCTGTTCTGGGGCAAGCGGGTCGGGCAGGCGGCCTGGCAGTTTCCCCAGGGGGGCGTGCATGCGGAAGAAACGCCCGAGGAGGCGATGTTTCGCGAGCTGCACGAGGAGACGGGCCTGTTCCCCCGGCACGTCGAGGTGCTGGGCAGTACCCGCCATTGGCTGCGCTACCGCCTGCCGGAGCGCATGGTCCGGCGCCATCAACGCCCGGTCTGCATCGGCCAGAAACAGCGCTGGTTCCTGCTGCGCATGGTCGGAGACGAGAGCGACGTGGTGCTGGATGCGATGGAAACCCCGGAATTCGATGACTGGCGCTGGATCGACTACTGGCGTCCGGCACGCGAGGTCGTGCACTTCAAGCGCCAGGTCTATCGCCGTGCGCTGTGCGAGCTGGTGCCGCTGATGTTCCCGGAACTCGAGCAGGCGCGCGCGCGACGTTCCGGCCGCCGTGGCCCGGCCCAGCCCCAGCCCCAGCCCCGTTCGCCGGTGTCCTCGCGTTGACGGTCCCGAAGCAGCCCTCGATGCTCGAGGTCCTGCGCCGTGTGGTGCAGGAAGTGAACGGTGCCGCGGATTTCTTCGAAGCGCTGCATATCATCGTTACGCGGGTGAAGGCGGCGCTGGAGATTGATGTCTGTTCGATCTACCTGAAGTCGCCGCAGTCGGGGCGCCTGGTGCTGATGGCCTCGGAGGGTCTGCGCGAGGAGTCCATCGGGCAGGTCGAGATGGACCCGTCGGAGGGTCTGGTGGGTCTGGTCGCCTCGCGGGCCGAGCCGGTCAACCTTGACAGCGCTCAGGACCACCCGCGTTTTCGTTATTTCCCGGAGACCGGCGAGGAACACTTCCTCGCGTTTCTGGGGGTCCCGATCATCCACCAGCGCAGCCTGCTGGGCGTACTGGTCGTGCAGCAGCACCAGGCGCGCAAGTTCGATGACGAGCATGTCTCCTTCCTGATCACCCTGGCGGCGCAGCTGGCCGGGGCGATCGCCTATGCCGAGTTCAACGACGAGATCTCCTCCGAGACCCCGTTGATCGGGCATGTGAACGTCGAGGCCACCGGCATTGCCGGTTCGCCGGGCGTGGCCATTGGCCGGGCCGTGGTGGCCTACCGCCTGGCGGACATGGACTCCATCCCGGATCGCGAAGGCGCCGGGGTGGATCACGAACTGGAGCATTTCGGGCGGGCGGTGGCGGAGACCCGCACCGAGATCGAGGACCTGAAGCAGCGCATGGGCGAGGCCCTGGGGCCGGACGAGCAGGTGCTGTTCGATGCCTACCTGATGCTGCTGGGTTCCGACTCTCTGGTGCACAAGACCCAGACGCGCATCCGTAATGGGCAGTGGGCCCCGGCGGCTTTGCGCGACACGGTGCGCGAGAGCGTGCGGGTATTCGAGGACATGGAGGACCCGTACCTGCGCGAGCGGGCGGCGGATGTGCGCGATCTGGGTCGCCGCGTGCTGTCGCACCTGCTGCCGGCCGATCGCAGTCAGGACGAATTTCCCGATGGTGGCATCCTGGTCGGGGATGACCTGACCGCCTCGCATCTTGCAGAGGTTCCGATCGAGCGGTTGGGGGCCATGGTCTCGGCCAAGGGGACGGGTTCTTCGCACATCGCGATCCTGGCGCGGGCGCTCAACATCCCGGCGGTGATGGGCGTGTCCGAGCTCCCGGTGGGGCGCCTGGAAGGGCGCGAAATCCTGGTCGATGGTTATCGTGGGCGGCTGTTCGTGAACCCCAACGCCGAGCTGCGCGTGGAGTTCGAGCGCCTGGTGCGCGAGGAGCGCGAGCTGGCGGAGGACCTGCGCGCGCTGGCCAAGGACCCGGCCGAGACCCGCGATGGCGTCGCGGTGCCGGTGCTCGCGAACTCGGGGTTGCTGGCGGATATCAAGCCGTCGCTGGAGTCCGGGGCCGAGGGGGTCGGGCTGTACCGCACCGAGGTGCCGTTCATGATCCGCGACCGCTTCCCCGGCGAGGAGGAGCAGGTCCAGCTCTACGAGCAGGTGCTGGCATCTTTCGATCCGATGCCGGTGACCCTGCGCACCCTGGATATCGGCGGCGACAAGGCCCTGCCATATTTCCCGGTGAAGGAGGACAACCCGTTCCTCGGCTGGCGCGGGATCCGTATCTCGCTGGATCACCCGGAGATCTTCCTGACCCAGCTGCGGGCGATGCTCAAGGCGAGTCGCTCCCACGACAACCTGCAGATCCTGTTCCCGATGATCTCGGCGCTGGACGAGCTGAAGGGCGCGATGACCCTGCTCAACCGGGCGCGCGAAGAGTTGCTGGACGAGGGTTTCCGCATCCCGATGCCGCGCATCGGGGTGATGGTCGAGGTGCCGGCGGCGGTGTACATGTCGGAGATGCTTGCCCGGCGGGTGGACTTCCTGTCCGTGGGCACCAACGACCTGGTCCAGTACCTGCTGGCGGTGGACCGCAACAACGCCCGCGTGGCGCATCTCTACGACACCCTGCACCCGGCCTGCATCCACGCGCTGGAGACGATTACCGACGGCTCGCACCGCGCGGGCAAGCCGGTCAGCGTTTGCGGGGAGATGGCGGCCGACCCGGCCGCGGTGATCCTGCTGCTGGGGATGGGGATCGACAGCCTGAGCGTCAGCGTGTCCTCGATCCCGCGGGTGAAGTGGGTGATCCGCAGTTTCTCCACTGACCGCGCCGAGGCGTTGCTGGCGCAGTGCCGGCTGCTGGAGAACGCCGATCAGATCCGGTCGCTGCTGAACAATGCCCTGGTCCAGGCCGGCCTGGGCGGGCTGGTGCGCGCCGGCAAGACCTGACCGCGGCGCTCACCCGTGGCCGGCAGGGGACGCAGCTCAGGTGCGGCGTGCCCGCCACAGCGCGATCAGTGCACTCAGCAGGAAGATCCCCAGTACCACGCCGATGGCGATGAGCGCATCCACGATAGAGCGGTTGACCACCAGCACGACCACGCCCACCAGGATCGGGACCGGGATCTCGTTGAACCAGCGATACCAGGTGTGATCGCGCCGGTTCAGGTCATCGCGGAAGTCGCGCACGATCTTGCCGCACCAGACGTGATAGGCGACCAGGACGGCAATCAGCGTCAGCTTGAAGTGCATCCACGGCTCGGCCAGATAGAACGAGCGATCCACCAGCATGATCACGCCGAAAAGGATGGTGATTAGCGCGCCGGGGGTCATGATCCCGTAGAATAGTTTGCGCTCCATCACCTTGAAGCGCTCGTGACCGAGGGCGTCCTCGGTCATCGCGTGATAGACGAACAGACGCGGCAGATAGAACAGCCCGGCGAACCAGGTGACCATGAAGATCACGTGCAGGCTGAGGAACCAGTTATAGGCTTGCATGGAGGTCCTTCTCGAAAACGGGTGCGATGTCCCTGCGCGGGGCGGCTCAGGAGAGCCAGCGTTCCAGGTGGCGTTCGATCTGTTCGAAGTCCGGGTCGCCCAGCTTCTGGTAGACGATGCGGCCATTCGGCGAGATCAGGAAGGTGGTCGGCGTCAGGCGCACGCCGCCATAGGCCTGGGAGAAGGCATCGTCGCTGTCGTGGATGACCTTGTAGGGCATCCCGCGGTCCTCGCGCATGGCCTCCACGCGGTTGATCGGGTCGTAGGACAGCGCGACCGCCAGCAGCTCGAAGCCCTTGTCGGCGTAGGTGTCATGCAGGTGGATCAGTTCCGGGATCTCGCGGATGCAGGACGGGCAGTTGGTTGCCCAGAAGGAGATCATCACCGGCCGGCCCTCGTAGTCTTCCAGGGCCACCGGCTCGCCGTCCAGGGTGGTGGCGGCGAAGGCGGGTGCCGGGCGCATGCCGTCGTCGGTCAACCAGATGGTCGCGGCGACGGCGACCAGCGCGATGATGAAGATGCCTCCGAAGATGGCCTTGCGGTCGATCCTGACTTTGCTCATAGGGGTGTGATCCGTTGATCGAATAGCCTGCATTTGTGGACTGGCCGAAACCGCGTGCGTTCCGTGGTTCCGGCCAAGGCGGTATCATGCCGCAGCATGACGAATGCAACCAACAGCAAACCCATCCGCATCGGGGTTGTCGGGGCCACCGGCTACACCGGCGTGGAACTCCTGCGCCTGCTGGCGCGGCATCCCGCGGCCGATCTTCAGGTGGTGACCTCGCGCGGCGAGGCGGGCACGCCCGTGGCGGATTTGTTCCCCAGCCTGCGCGGCGCGGTGGATGCCGTCTTCCAGGCCCCGGACGAGGCGACCCTGGGCGAGTGCGACGTGGTCTTTTTCGCCACCCCGCACGGGGTGGCCCACGGCCTGGCCGCGCCGCTGCTTGAGCGGGGCACGCGCATCATCGACCTGTCGGCGGATTTCCGCATCCGCGATCCCGAGCTCTGGGCGCGGTGGTACGGACAGGCGCATGGTGCGCCGCAGTATCTGGACGAGGCCGTGTACGGCCTGCCCGAACTGAACCGGGCGCAGATCCGTGATGCGCGACTGATCGCGGTGCCGGGTTGCTATCCCACGGCGGTGTCGCTGGCGGTGCTGCCTCTGCTGGAGGCCGGTCTGGTCGATCCCGCGGACGTGATCGCGGATGCCAAGAGCGGTGTCAGCGGGGCCGGGCGCAAGGCGCAGATCGGCGGGCTTTTCGCCGAGGTGCAGGAAGATTTCCGCGCCTATGCCAGTGGCGGGCATCGGCATTGGCCGGAGATCCACCAGACGCTCAGTGGCGTGGCCGGGCAGTCGGTCGGGCTGATCTTCCAGCCGCATCTGGTGCCGATGACGCGCGGTATTCACGCGACGCTCTATCTGCGCCCGCAGGTGGCGGACGCGGACTGGCAGGCCTGTTTCGAGCAGCGCTATCGCGACGAGCCGTTCGTGGACGTGATGCCGCCGGGGGCCCATCCGCAAACGGCCAGCGTGCGCGGCACCAATCTTTGTCGCATTGCGCTGGCGCAGCCGCCGCACTCCGGACGGCTGATGGTGCTGTCGGTGATCGACAACCTGGTGAAGGGCGCGGCCGGGCAGGCCGTGCAGAACATGAACCTGATGTTCGGCCAGGCCGAGACAGCCGGTATGGACGGGCTGCCGGTTTTCCCCTGATGTCCTGGCCTGCCACATGACTACGGGTGTCCCGCGTCCACGTCTGCCCCGGATTCCGCGCATTCCCGCGCGGCGGCGCAGCGGGTCGGGACGCCGCGGCGGGTGGTGGCGCGCGGGGCTGCTGATGCTGATCCTGGTGTTGGTGGCGGGCGGAGCCTGGCTGGTCGAGAACTGGCGCGAGGACATACGGGACACGGTCGATGCGCAACGCGGTATCGAGGGCCTGCGGGATGACCTGGAGCAGGCGCTCGTCGCGCGCCAGGCTGCCGAGGAGGCGCGCCGCCACGCCGAGCAGCAGCTGGAAATGAAGACCGCGGAGCTCGCGGCCTTTTCCGGCGACATCGAGCGCCAGGAGGCCGAGTTGCTGGAGTTGCGCGAGGAGTTGGCGTTTTATCGGCGGCTTGCGGAGGGCGCGGGTGAAGATGCCCTGGGCATCCGGTCGCTGCAGTTGCAGCGCACGGGGCAGTCGGGCGTGTTTGATGTCGTGTTCCAGCTCTACCGCCCGGGGTTGAGTCGTTCGGTGGATTTGCGCTGGGCGCTGGAGGTCGAAGGCTATGCGACCGGGGAAGAGGCGCTGTCCACCCTGGAGACCGATGCGCTGGGGCTGGAGAACGATCGCCTGGTCGAGGGGTTTCGGTTGTTGCGCAATCAGCGCGCCCGGATCCATCTTCCGGAGGGCTTCGAGCCGGTCGGGTTGACGCTGAGGGCGAGCGCCGCGAACGACGAGGATCTTGAACCGGTTTCGGAATGGGCCGACTGGGATCGCCTGCTGGAGAGTACGCAATGATGGGACGCAAACGAGGCCGCCGCGCGCGGAAAGTGGATACCCTGGTGGGGCGCCATACAGTGGTCCACGGTGATATCGAGTTTGGAGGCGGGTTGCATATCGAAGGCCGCGTGATCGGGGATATCCGGGCCGCGACCGATTCGTCGGCCGTTCTGGTGGTCGCGGGTGGGGGCGTGGTCGAGGGCCATGTCGCGGTTCCGCACCTGCTGATGAACGGCGAGGTGCGTGGCGATGTCCATGTGGGAGAGCACGTGGAGCTTGGCGAGACGGCCCGTCTGGCCGGTAACCTCTACTACACCGTGCTGCAGATGGCAGAGGGCGCGCAGATCGACGGCTTGCTCAAACGGGTGGAGCATCCCCTCGAGGGCGAGCTGGACGGGACGAGCGAGACCCAGGCCCTGGCCAATCCCACGGAAGATGAGCATTCTTGACTCCGGGGCTCAGTCTTCCGTAGCGTGAATGAAAATGATTATTACAGGAGGCCCCGAATGTCCGAGCCCATGACGTCCGAAGCGGAACTGGACATCGAAATGCCCAGCCCGTTGATCTTTACCGATGCCGCGGCCACCAAGGTGAAGGGGCTGATCGAGGAAGAGAACAACGACAACCTCAAGCTGCGCGTATTCGTCAGCGGGGGCGGTTGTTCCGGCTTTCAGTACGGCTTTACCTTCGACGAGACCGTCGGCGATGGCGACACCCTCGTGGAGAATGGTGGGGTGACCCTGCTGATCGACCCGATGAGCTTCCAGTATCTGGCGGGTGCCGAGATCGACTACTCCGAAGGTCTTGAGGGCGCGCAGTTCGTGATCCGCAATCCGAATGCCACCACGACCTGCGGCTGCGGTTCCAGCTTCTCGGTCTAGAGAGACGCTGAAAAGCGGTCAAGAAAGGGCCCGATCCGGGATTCCGGATCGGGCCCTTATTTGTTTCGGGTCGGGGCGAACGGCCCGCGCTAGTGGCCCCCGGGTGCCCGGGGGCCACCGGGGATGATGCACCCAAGTACGCGTGGGCCGCGCGCGCCGGTCACTTCCGGCAGGTTGCCGGGCTCGCCGGCAAGGGTTCGCGCGGCCAGCCAGGCAAAGGCGGCACCCTCCACCTGCTGTGGGGGGACCCCATGGCGTTCGGTGGTCTCCACCAGGGTCGCGGGCAGGGCCTTGGCGAGGCGCTTCATCAGGTGGCGGTTGTGCGCGCCGCCGCCGCACACCAGCAAGCGGGCGGGCGGCTGCATGTGCAGATGCTCCAGCGCGTGCCGCACGCCCTCCACGGTCAGTTCTGCCAGGGTGGCCTGAATGTCCTCGGGCCGGGCTCGGTCCAGGCGGTCGCCAGCCCCGGCACGGAGCCAGGCCGGCGAAAAGTATTCGGGCCCGGTACTCTTTGGCGGAGGGCGGTGGAAGAACGAATCCTGGAGCAGCCGGGTCAGCAGTTCGGGGTCGGGCGTGCCGCTGCGGGCCCATGCGCCGTCATGATCGAACGGCGTCTGATGGTGACGCCGATTCCAGTCGTCCATCAGCGTATTCGCCGGGCCGCAGTCGAAGCCGATCACGGGCTGACCCGGCTGCAGCCAGGTGATGTTGGCGATGCCGCCTAGATTGAGGATCGCGCGGGTCTCGTCCGTGGATCCGAACTGCGTAGCGTGAAATCCGCAGGCCAGTGGTGCCCCCTCGCCGCCGGCAGCAATATCGCGCGGCCGGAACTGCGCCACGGTGTCGATGCCGGTGGCCTCTGCGATGCGGAAGGGATCGCCGATCTGCCAGGTGAAGGGCGGATCGGCGTCGGGGGCGTGGTGTACGGTCTGGCCGTGACTGCCGATCGCCCGGATCGCGGTCGGCGCCAGACCGGTCTGGTCCAGCAGGGCTTGCACGGTACGGGCGAACAGCATGCCGAGCCGCGCATCCAGCGCGCCCAGGTGCCGGTAGCGCAGGGTTTCAGTGGTGGCCGCCGTCGCCAGCTCCTGGGCGAGGTCGTCGGGGTACCCCAGCTGGCAGTGATCCACCACGCGTACCGGCCCGGTCTCGCGGATCTCTGTCAGCACGGCGTCCACGCCGTCCCGGCTGGTGCCGGACATCAGCCCGATAAAGCGTTCCGTCATAGTGGTGATCCTCGCGCGCGCATTACATGGGTCGGCGTCCATTCTGGACCACCGCGGCATTTCGCGTCCGTTCGGGGGTCGCGGTATCCTTGCGCGCGATCGGCCAGCCCGGCCGGTCTCTGATCTCGACCAAGGGGCGTCATGGAACTCGAAGACCAGCTGGCCGTTATTCGTCGCGGCACCGATGAAATCCTGCTCGAGGACGATCTTGTCGAGCGCCTCAAGAGTGGCCGCCCCCTCCGGGTGAAGGCGGGATTCGATCCCACCGCCCCGGACCTGCATCTGGGGCACACGGTGCTGATCAACAAGCTGCGCCAGCTCCAGGACCTGGGGCACCACATCCTGTTCCTGATTGGCGATTTCACCGGCCGTATTGGGGATCCCTCGGGCAAGAACGCCACGCGTCCGCCGCTGTCCGCCGAG
>NZ_KB898896.1:0-15000 GCF_000377925.1 Thioalkalivibrio sp. AKL12 | reverse complement strand
CACAGGTGGGCAGGGTGAGAATCCCAAGGCGCTTGAGAGAACTCGGGTGAAGGAACTAGGCAAAATGGTACCGTAACTTCGGGAGAAGGTACGCCTCGGCTGGTGATGGGACTTGCTCCCTGAGCTGGCCGAGGTCGCAGAGACCAGGCCGCTGCGACTGTTTATTAAAAACACAGCACTCTGCAAACTCGAAAGAGGACGTATAGGGTGTGACGCCTGCCCGGTGCCGGAAGGTTAATTGATGGGGTTATCTTCGGAGAAGCTCTTGATCGAAGCCCCGGTAAACGGCGGCCGTAACTATAACGGTCCTAAGGTAGCGAAATTCCTTGTCGGGTAAGTTCCGACCTGCACGAATGGCGTAACGATGGCGGCGCTGTCTCCACCCGAGACTCAGTGAAATTGAAATCGCAGTGAAGATGCTGTGTACCCGCGGCTAGACGGAAAGACCCCGTGAACCTTTACTACAGCTTCACACTGAACTTTGAACTTGTTTGTGTAGGATAGGTGGGAGGCTTTGAAACCGGGACGCCAGTCTCGGCGGAGCCATCCTTGAAATACCACCCTGGCAATTTTGGAGTTCTAACCCAGGCCTGTTATCCAGGTCGGGGACCGTGTGTGGTGGGTAGTTTGACTGGGGCGGTCTCCTCCCAAAGAGTAACGGAGGAGTGCGAAGGTACCCTCAGCGCGGTCGGAAATCGCGCGACGAGTGCAAAGGCATAAGGGTGCTTAACTGCGAGACAGACACGTCGAGCAGGTGCGAAAGCAGGTCTTAGTGATCCGGTGGTTCTGTATGGAAGGGCCATCGCTCAACGGATAAAAGGTACTCCGGGGATAACAGGCTGATACTGCCCAAGAGTCCATATCGACGGCAGTGTTTGGCACCTCGATGTCGGCTCATCACATCCTGGGGCTGAAGCAGGTCCCAAGGGTATGGCTGTTCGCCATTTAAAGTGGTACGCGAGCTGGGTTTAGAACGTCGTGAGACAGTTCGGTCCCTATCTGCCGTGGGCGTCGGAGATTTGACAGGATCTGTCCTTAGTACGAGAGGACCGGGATGGACGCACCTCTGGTGTTCCGGTTGTCACGCCAGTGGCATTGCCGGGTAGCTAAGTGCGGAAGGGATAACCGCTGAAAGCATCTAAGCGGGAAACCCACCTGAAGATGATATCTCCCTGGACCCTCGAGGTCCCTGTAGGGCCGTTGAAGACTACAACGTTGATAGGCTGGGTGTTGAAGCGCGGTAACGCGTGTAGCTAACCAGTACTAATTGCCCGTGAGGCTTGACCATATAACACCCAAAGTGTTGGTGGTCTCGTTTGACACATCGCTACGTACACAAGCCTAGAATGCATTCCGAATTTAGATGACGTGGAACAGTCCGCGTGGTCTAGCCAGTTTGTCTGGCGGCAATAGCGAGTAGGAACCACCCGATCCCATCCCGAACTCGGAAGTGAAACTGCTCTGCGCCGATGGTAGTGTGGGGTCTCCCCATGTGAGAGTAGGTCACCGCCAGGCATTAATCCGAAGCCCGGTCCCCTTTTTGGGGGCCGGGCTTTTTTTATGCGTGTTAGTCAGGCACCGTGTGCGGACGGTGAAGTCTGCTGCTGCGGCCCTTGGCCGGTTTGAAAGGGACGCAGGTGCCGAGACGGAGGCTGGGATGAGACAGAAGCGGACGGACGGAGGGTTGGTCCTGGTAGGGCTGGTCCTGCTCGGAATTGGACTCTATGCGATTTTCGGCGGACAGTTGGCTTTCACGCCCATTGCGCCGCGGGAGGGTTCCGGGTTTGGCGGGCCGGTGGCAACAGTCATTGGCGTGGCCTTCGTGATCGGGGGCCTGTATTTCCTTCGGGAGTCGCGCCGCTGATCACACTGGGCTTGGGACCACGTTGGAGAGCCGGCCTTGGTTTCCGACCGCAGCGTCAGGTGGCCGGAGGGGGCTGCGCCATGTGGGTTGATTGGCGCAGCCCTTCGACATGCGGCCGCGGCCGGGCTGACGTGACCGGGGGCACGGCGTTGGACCGGTAGTTGGAGTCAGGCTTGAGCCGTGGTTCGCCACGTGAAGCCGTAGTCCTGGGTTGCGATCTCGGGATCGGATGGTGAGGAGCCAAGGCCCTCGGCGAGCGCCTGGCATGCAAGCGTCTCGTGGTTGTTGTCACTCGACAAGTGCATACCGATCACATGGCGTAGCCTGGATCGATCGATGCGATGGAGAAGGTCGGTGGCCGCGTGATTCGGTAGGTGGCCGTACCCGCCCGCAATACGTCGCTTGAGCGACGCCGGGTACCGCCCGGCGGCGAGCATGGCAGGGTCGTGGTTGCACTCCAGTAGCAGGGCTTCGGCTGCATTGGCCACGTCGACCATGTGCGGGGAGATGTGGCCGGCATCCGTCATCAGGACCAGCCGGTGATCGCCGTCGGAAAACGCGAATTGGATGGGTTCGCGGGAGTCGTGCGGCACCGTGTACGGTTGCACCCAGGCGTCGTCGATCTCCAGCGGTGCATCCGCCTGGATCTCCTGGATGTGAGCAAAACCGGTGTCGCGGGCGGCCAATCGGGTGCCGGGGCTGGTAAATACGGTGAGGCCGTAACGCCGGGATAGCGGCGCGGTGGCGCCGATGTGGTCGGCGTGCTCATGGGTCACCAGGACGGCCGTCAGGTCCTGTGGGGTCAGGTCGACCCGGGACAGGCGGCGTTCCAGCTCCTGCATCGAGAATCCGCAATCCACCAGCAGGCGGGTGGCACCGATCTCGACCACCAGGGCGTTGCCGGAACTCCCGCTGCCCAGGGAGCAGAAGCGGATCATGGTGGCTGGGCTCGCCGCGTTCTAGCGAAGGATCTGCTGCTCGATCTGCTCCAGTACGAACTCGGCGTCACGGCGGCCAAGGGGCTCGCCATCGATGTCGCGCGCCTCGATTCGCAGATCGCCGTCGCCGATGTCGGTCAGGCGAATCTGATAACGCTCGTTCTCGCGACGATCACCGCCGCGCCCGAAGATCCGACTGAAGAAGCCGCCGCGTTCGCTCTCGCCGACCATGTCGGGGCGATAGGTCACCTCGAAGGTCCCCGTATTGCGGTCTTGCTCGTCCACCAGGAGGCCGGCGCGGTCCAGGTAGGTGCCCATCTGCGACCACATGCGGTTGAAGTCGCTGCCCGTCACCAGTACCGGGTGGCCTTCGTGTTCCGTCTGGTGCAGCTCGGTCGGACGGTCGCCAATGGTCTCGGCTACCCGGGTGCCGCCCTCGGGGGTCTCGCCCGTGGCGAGGTAGACACGCAGGCGATTAAGCATTTCGGCCTCGAGTTCGGGATCGGACGGGCGCATTGCCCAGCGCCAGGTCTCGCCCTCGGGTTCTTCGGTGGCCCTTCGGTGCGAGATGTAGATGGCTGAGCGGCCATTGTCGCGTTCGACGCGCAGGCGGTATTGGTCGCGCGTGTTGGCGTCGTACACGTTACCCAGCGCACGGGCGAAGATGTTCTGTGTGCCCCGCAGCGGAATCCCGGCGCGGTCTTCGGCCCATTCGGTCTCCATGACGCCGACCTGGGGTTCGTTGCGCTCCAGGCGCAGGTTCTGACTGTCCCAGAATGCGGTCAGGCGATCCCAGAGATCCTCCGGGGCCACCTCGACACTCAGCCAGCGGACGCTGCCTTCGCGCATCAGCTGGATCTCGGTCGATTCCGGAAGGACCCGGGCATCGCTGCGGACCGGCGCGGTTGCCCCGGTGGGCTGGCGCTGCTGCTGGCGGGCCGCGGAGTCTTGCTGCATCTCGCGGGCGCTGATCCGTTCGCCCGGGGCGTCCGGAATACGGTAGGCGCGTTCGCTGTCGGGCGCGATCAGGTCCGGTGGGACCTCGAGGTTGTCCATCTGCCGACTCATTTCGTACTCGGGGCCGGACTGGCGGTCGCCGGAGGTCGAGCACCCGGCGATGGCCAGGCCCGTAGCCAGGGCCAGGGCGGTGCGCGTCGCGTGACGGTGGAGCTTGGCAGACTGTTTCATGTCGGGGATCAGACCTCTATGCCGGCCTGGCGCATCGCGTCCAGGACCGGCGCATGGAAGGGTTCGGACAACGGAGTCAGAGGCAGGCGGATGCCTTCCTCCATGAGGCCCATGCGTTGCAGCGCCCATTTGACCGGAATCGGGTTGGCTTCGAGGAACAGGGCTGAATGCAGCCCGTCCAACTGGCGATTGATCTCGCGCGCCTCGTCGGGGCGGCCTTCGCGCACGGCGCGGCACATGGCGGCCATCAGTTGCGGTGCGACGTTGGCGGTGACAGAGATAACCCCGTGGCCGCCCGCGAGCAGAAAGGCCAGCCCGTTGCCGTCATCCCCACTGTAGAGGTCCAAGCGGTTGCCGACACGGGCGACCAGCTCGGCGGTGCGTTCGTTACTGGCCGAGGCTTCCTTGATCCCGATGATGTTCGGGATGTCGGCCAGACGCTCCACCGTCTCCGGCAACAGATCCACTGCGGTGCGGCCAGGCACGTTGTACAGGATCTGCGGGATGTCCACCGCTTCCGCAATGGCCTTGTGGTGCAGGTAAAGGCCTTCCTGGGTCGGCTTGTTGTAGTAGGGGGAGACCAGCAGGCAGGCATCCGCGCCGCCTTCCTTGGCGCAGCGGGTCAGGGCGATGGCCTCGCGCGTGGAGTTCGCCCCGGTACCCGCGATCACCGGCAGGCGCCCCGCGACGGTCTTCACCGTGTGGGCGATGGCCTCGCAGTGCTCGTCGAAATCGAGGGTCGCGGATTCGCCGGTGGTGCCGACGGCGACAATGGCATCGGTGCCGGCCTCGATGTGGAATTCCAGGAGCCGATCCAGGGCCGGCCAGTCCAGGCTGCCGTCCGCGTGCATCGGGGTCGCCAGTGCGACCATGCTGCCTTGAAACATCGACTCCTCCAACAACGGTAATGGTGCAGTCTAACGGGCGGGTGACAGGGCATTCAAGATTCCTTCGGCCGGGTGTTCGCCGTATCTCGTCTTTCGTGCACCCGGTCGCCTCCCCTGGCGGGGAGAGACGCGGATCAAGTCGCCCGGCTGCGTTGGCGCCGCCGGGGCAAGGTGGTATGTTGCGAGCCATCATGCCTGTTGCCGCTTTCACGCAGAGAACCCCCGGGTGCTTGCCCGCCCCTTGCCTCGCGCGCAGCCGGCGGGTGCCGCATGGCTGAGGTGGTTGGCGCGGGCACCCACACCCACTTGATCCTCAACCTGATCGGGCCCGATCAGCCCGGTCTGGTGTCCAGCGTGACCCGCGTGATCGCCGACACCGGCTGCAATCTCGAATCCAGTCGCATCACGGTCGTGGGTGGCTACTGCTGCATGGCGCTTAGCGCCAGTGGCAACTGGAAGACCCTGGGTACCCTGGAGTCCCGCCTGCAGCGCCTGGAGGCGGAGATGGGGCTGGTCGTGGTGGCCCGTCGCGGCCCGCTGGAGGAGCGCCCCGAGGCGGCGATGCCCTATGCCGTGGACGCAGTAGCCCTGGACACCCCGGGCCTGCTGAATGCCCTGGCCGATTTCTTTACCAGCCGTGGAGTGAACCTGCGCGACGTCCAGACCCGGGTGTACATTGCCCAGCAGACCGGGGCGCGCATGTTTGCGGCCAACATGGTCGTGGATATCCCCGCAGGGCAGCACCTGGCCAGCCTGCGCGGCGAGTTCATGGATTTCTGTGACGAACTGAACGTGGACGGCGTGCTGGACCCGATCAAGGCCTGAACCGGCCGGGCTCGCGTGGCGTCCGCGGTGGTCTTACGCTTTGAGACCCTCTACTCAAGGAGCAACGCCTGATGAGCATCGCAATCGACCAGCGGGTACCCGAGGACCTGCGTGTGCCGGCGACCGGCGACCAGACCATGGGGCCGGCCGACTTCAAGGGCCGCATCGTGGTCCTGTATTTTTACCCCAAGGACAGTACGCCCGGCTGCACCAACGAGAGCCGCGACTTTGCTGCCAACCAGGCCGCCTTTGACGCCGTCGGTGCAGTGATCCTCGGTGTCTCGCGCGACAGCGTGAAGAGCCACGAGAACTTCCGCGCCAAGCAGGAGTTGCCCTTCGATCTGTTGAGCGATGGCGACGAGACCCTGTGCGACGCCTTCGATGTCATCAAGATGAAGAACATGTACGGCAAGCAGGTGCGTGGTATCGAGCGCTCCACGTTCGTGATCGATGCCGATGGCGTGTTGCGCAAGGAGTGGCGCAAGGTGAAGGTGCCGGGCCATGTGGACGAGGTTCTCGCCGCGGTGCGCGAACTCGCAGGGAGCTGAGCCCCTCTTCCCCCACTTCGCCCCGGAGGTGTCATGAACGCGACCGCCCAGGATCCGAAACGCCTGCTCGTCCTGGACACCAATGTCCTGATGCACGACCCCACGGCGCTGTTCCGCTTCAAGGAACACGACATCTTCCTGCCCATGGTCGTGCTCGAGGAGCTCGACCGTGGCAAGAAGGGGGTTTCCGAAGTCGCGCGCAACGTACGCCAGGTCTCGCGCTTCATTGACGAGCTCACCACCGGCGCCCAGCACGAGCAGATCGCCGCCGGGTTGCCGCTGCAGGCGGATTCGCTCAGCGAGTCGACGTTCGCGCCCACCGGGCGCCTGTTCTTTCAGACCCGCAACCTGTCCTCCAGCCTGCCGGCCTCGCTGCCGGGCACCTCGGCCGACAATGACATCCTCGCCACTGCCCAGGCGCTGAAGACCGAGTATCCCGACACCCCGGTGACGCTGGTATCCAAGGACATCAACCTGCGCATCAAGGCCACGGTGATCGGCCTGCACGCGGAGGACTACTACAACGATCAGGTGCTGGACGACGTCAGCCTGCTGTTCTCCGGCATGACCGAACTGCCAGCGGACTTCTGGGAGACCCACGGTGCCAAGATGGACTCCTGGCAGGAGTCCGGCCGCACCTACTATCGCGTGACCGGCCCGCTGGTGGCCGAGTGGCAGCCCAACCAGTTCGTCTACCGCGAGGGCGAGAACCCGCTGTCCGCGATCGTGCTGGAGATCGACCAGCCGAACGAATCCGCGGTAATCGAGCTGGTCGACGACTACATGACCCCGCGCCACAGCGTCTGGGGCATCAACGCCCGCAATCGCGAGCAGAACTACGCCCTGAACCTGCTGATGGACCCGGAGGTGGACTTCGTCTCCCTGCTGGGGGCCGCCGGTACCGGCAAGACCCTGCTGACCCTGGCCGCCGGGCTCGCGCAGACGCTGGAGGACAACACCTACAAGGAGATCATCATGACCCGGGTCACGGTCCCGGTGGGCGAGGATATCGGCTTCCTGCCCGGGACCGAAGAGGAAAAGATGACCCCCTGGATGGGAGCGCTGATGGACAACCTCGAGGTGCTGGCCAAGTCCGAGGGCGCCGGGGACTGGGGGCGCATGGCCACCAACGACGTGCTGACCAGCCGCATCAAGATCCGCTCGCTGAACTTCATGCGCGGGCGTACCTTCCTCAACCGCTACATCATCCTTGACGAGGCGCAGAACCTGACCTCCAAGCAGATGAAGACCCTGATCACTCGTGCCGGACCGGGGACCAAGGTGGTCGCGCTGGGGAATATCGCGCAGATCGACACCCCGTACCTGACCGAAACTTCCAGCGGACTGACCTATGTAGTGGACCGGTTCCGCAACTGGACCCACAGCGGCCACATCACGCTGACACGCGGGGAGCGCTCACGGCTGGCGGACTACGCCTCGAATCACTTGTAGATGTCGGGAAGACAAACGCGGGGGCGGCAACGGAGCGGGAAACGGGCACCGTCATTGCAAGGAGCGAAGCGGTGGCAAAGGAGCGCGAAATGGGCACCGTCATTGCGAGGCCCTGCAGGGGCCGTGGCAATCTCCGGAAGCTCGCGCTGAGCAAGATACTGAACCAGATGATTCCGGACGGAGATCGCCACGTCGCTCCGCTCCTCGCAATGACGGTGCCAGTTGCGAGGAATGGGCTCAGCCGTCTTCGCTGTAGCGCACGCAGGCGCGGTCGGTCTCCCACAGGGTCAGCGCGTGCATGCGCAGGCCCGGGCGGTTCAGGCGTCCGGCCATTTCCCGGTAGAACCACTGGGCAATGTTCTCGGCCGTGGGGTTGACCGTGTCGAACGGCGGGACGTCGTTCAGGTAGCGGTGATCCAGCTGCCCGGCGATCTCGCGCGCGGCGGTCTTGACCACCTTGAAGTCCACCGCCATGCCGGAATCGTCCAGGGTCTCGGCCTGGACCTCGGCCTCCACCTTCCAGTTGTGCCCGTGCATGTTCGCGCACTGCCCCGGGTAGTCGCGCAGGGTATGCGCGGAGGCAAAGTCGGTCAGGACGCGAAGGGTGTAACGGGCACTCATGATCGTTTTCCGGGCGAGCGGCCATGGCGGCCGGGTTTTGATTAGCCCGCGAAGCCTATCCGGCTGCCGTCGTCCGCGCAATTCTCCAGCCCGAAGGCGTGGCGAATCGTGGCCAGTACGCCGGCCGTGTCGAGGCCGCAATCGGCGAGGATCTGCTCGCGCGAGCCATGCTCGGTGAAGGCATCCGGGATGCCCAGTACCTGGCAGGGCCGGGTCAGCTCTTCGGCCGAGAGCCACTCCAGTACTGCGCTGCCGGCACCACCGGCGCGCGCATGATCCTCGAGCGTCACGAAGCCCTGGTGGCTGGCGGCCAGTTGCGCCAGCAGCGCCGTATCCAGGGGCTTGATGAAGCGCATGTTGACCACGGTGGCATCCAGCGCCTCGCCGGCCGCCAGGGCGGTCTCCAGCAGCGCGCCGAAGCTGAGGATGGCCAGACCCCGGCCCTCGCGCACGACCTCGGCGCGCCCGACCGGCAATGTTTCCAGATCCTCGCTGCCGCCCTCCGGCAGTTCGCCGGGCCCGCCACCGCGCGGATAGCGCACCGCCGCCGGGCCGTCGTGGGCGAAGCCGGTGGACAGCATCTGGCGACACTCGCGCTCGTTGGCGGGTGCCATCAGCAGCAGGTTGGGGACCGTGCGCAGCAGGGCCGTGTCGAAGGTGCCGGCATGGGTCGGGCCATCGGCGCCGACGATTCCGGCACGATCCACGGCGAACAGCACCGGCAGATTCTGGAGTGCGACGTCGTGGATCACCTGATCCATGGCGCGCTGCAGGAAGGTCGAGTAGATCGCAACCACGGGCTTCTGGCCCTCGCAGGCCATGCCCGCGGCCAGGGTGACGGCATGCTGCTCGGCGATCCCGACGTCGAAATAGCGCTGTGGAAATTGTTCGGAGAACGCGACCAGTCCGGAACCCTCGCGCATGGCCGGGGTGATACCCAGCAGGCGATTGTCGGCCGTGGCCTGGTCGCACAGCCACTGGCTGAAGATGTCGGTGTAGGTTGGGGGCTTCGGGGCGGACGGGGCGAGGCCGTTTTCCGGCTCGAACTTGGACACGCCATGGTAGCGGCAGGGGTCTTCCTCCGCCGGTGCATAGCCCTGGCCCTTGCGGGTAACCACGTGCAGCAGCTGCGGCCCGTGGGTGCCGCGCAGGTTCTTCAGGATCGAGACCAGCCCGTTCACGTCGTGGCCGTCCACCGGGCCGAAGTAGCGAAAGCCCAGTTCCTCGAACAGCGTGCCGGGCACGAACATGCCCTTCATGTGTTCCTCGGCGCGCTGGGCGAAGGCCTTCATCGGCGGGACGAACTCCAGCATGCGCTTGGAGCCCTCGCGCATCGAGCTGTATAGCGGGCCGGACAGCAGTCGGGTGAAGTACTGATTGAGTGCGCCGACGTTGGGCGAGATCGACATATCGTTGTCGTTCAGGATCACCAGCAGGTTGCAGTCGAGATCGCCGATGTGGTTCAGCGCCTCGAAGGCCATGCCCGCGGTCATCGCGCCGTCGCCGATTACGGCCACGTGGCGCCGGTCCAGCCCGGCGTGCTTCGCCGCCAGGGCCATGCCGGCGGCAGCGCTGATGGAGGTGCTGGAGTGCCCCGCCCCGAAGGCGTCGTATTCGCTCTCCGCGCGTTTGGGGAAGCCGGCCAGGCCCCCGTACTGGCGCAGATGGGCCATGTCGGCCCGGCGTCCGGTCAGGATCTTGTGGGCGTAGGCCTGATGGCCGACGTCCCAGACGATGCGGTCGTCGGGGGTGTTAAACGCGTAGTGCAGCGCGATCGCGAGTTCCACCGTGCCGAGGTTGGCAGCGAGATGGCCGCCGGTGCGCGAGACGCTCTCGATCAGGAATTGACGCAGTTCGTCGGCCACCCCGGTGAGGTCCGAGGCCGGGCGTTCCCGCAGGTCGGCGGGCCATTCGATTGCATCCAGCAGGGGTGTGGGGGTCATCTAGGCGGGCCGGTTCAATTCATGCGATCGACGATGTACCGCGCCAGGAAGCGAAGCAAGTCCGCCTCCTGACCGAAGGGTTGCAGCTCGGTCAGTGCCTCGTCGACCAGCGCCACCGCCCGCTCGCGCGAGGCCTCCAGGCCCTGCAGCGAGGGGAAGGTGGGCTTGTGCAGGCGGGCATCGGCGCCACAGGCCTTGCCCAGGATCTCGGGGTCGCCTTCCACGTCGAGGACGTCGTCACGGATCTGGAAGGCCAGGCCGATGCATTCGGCGTAGCGTGTCAGGCGTTCCAGGGCGTCGGGGTCGGGCGTGCCGGCCAGCGCCCCCAGCCGCACCGAGGCGCGGATCAGGGCGCCGGTCTTCAGCCGGTGCATGCGTTCCAGTTCCGGCAGGTCGATGGGCTGGCCGCAGGCCCCGAGGTCGATCGCCTGGCCACCGGCCATGCCGTGCAGGCCGGCGGCGCGCGCGAGCTCGCGCACCGCGTTCAGCCCGGTCGGCGCGGGCAATTCCGCGACGCCATCGGTCAGGATGTCGAAGGCCAGGGCCTGCAAGGCATCCCCGGCGAGGATGGCGGTCGCCTCGTCGAAGGCCTTGTGGCAGGTCGGGCGGCCGCGACGCAGGTCGTCATCGTCCATCGCCGGAAGGTCATCGTGGATCAGCGAATAGACGTGGATCATCTCCACCGCTGCGGCCATCGCATCCAGCGCCGATTCCGGGGCGCCGGTCGTGCGCCCGGCCGCGTAGACCAGGACCGGGCGCAGGCGCTTGCCGCCGGACAGCGTGGCGTAGCGCATCGCCTCGATCAGGCGGGCGTCGGGGGCGCCGCCCGTGCCCAGGTGGCGGTCGAGGACGGCCTCGATGCGATGCTGGTATTCGTTCAGGGCCTGCTCGGGGGCGGTGGCGGTCAATGGCGGCTCGCTAGAACGGGACATCGGGGTCCGTCGTATCGTGCGGCTCCGGTGTTCGGGGAACATGGGTGCTTGCGTGATGGTCATTCTGGGCAGTGGTGCCGGAAGGTGCTTCCTGGGCCAGTGCCTCGATCCGGCGCTGGGCATCGTCGAGCGCCAGCTGGCAGCGGTTGACCAGTTCCATGCCACGCTGGAATTCGCCCAGCGACTGCTCCAGGCCGAGCTCGCCGGACTCCATCCGGGCGACCAGGGCCTCCAGGGCCTCCAGGCTGGCTTCGAATTCCGCCGGGCTGTCGGCGCTGGGCGAGTCGGTCATGATGGATTACCGGGTCGAAAAGGTGAGAAAGTATCCGATCCGCTGCGGCGAGGAAAGGCGTGGCACACGGCAGCCCTTGTTTATGGCGCCACCGCCCCCATAATCCGGGGGGCTTCCGGTTGACACTGAACCGGGTGCCGACTAGAGTTTTCGTACGGTTTAGACCGAGTCTAAACGCCCGTCTGCACAGGCATTCCTGTGGTTGTGTAGAACTTATCCAGAGAGAAGGAGAGCACCATGGACCTGAAAGGCAGCAAGACCGAAGAAGCCCTGAAAGAGGCCTTTGCCGGCGAATCGATGGCCAACCGCCGTTACCTGTACTTCGCTTCCAAGGCCGACGTGGAAGGCTACAACGACGTCGCCACCGTGTTCCGTTCCACCGCGGAAGGTGAAACCGGCCACGCCCACGGTCACCTCGAGTACCTCGAGAGCTGCGGCGATCCGGCCACCGGCCTGGAGTTCGGCCCCACCTCCGCCAACCTGAAGACCGCCGTCGCCGGCGAGACCCACGAGTACACCGATATGTACCCGGGCATGGCCAAGACCGCCCGCGACGAAGGCTTCGACGAAGTCGCCGACTGGTTCGAAACCCTCGCCAAGGCGGAGCGTTCCCACGCCAACCGCTTCCAGAAGGCGCTGGACCAGCTGGACGACTGATCGTCTCGCAGTGCTGGAAGTACACGGGGCCGGTCCGCCGGCCCCGTTTTCCGGGAGATACGGAACAGCCTGTGGCGTGGCTGAATGCAGTTCACCTCGCATGCTGTTCCGTGTTTCCCTCGAAGCATCGTACTGATACGTACACCGGAGGGATGCATGTCTGCGCCGACGCACCAACGTGAAGGAAGTCTCGAAGCCCCGACCCGTCATCCGCTGGACTGGAAGAACCCGGAGTTCTACAACGAGGAATCGCTGTTCAGCGAACTGGAACGGGTCTTTGATATCTGTCACGGCTGCCGTCGTTGCGTAAGCCTGTGCAACTCCTTCCCCACCCTGTTCGACCTGGTCGACGAATCCGAGACCCTGGAGGTCGACGGGGTCGACAAGAAGGATTACTGGCAGGTCGTCGATCACTGCTACCTGTGTGATCTGTGCTACCTGACCAAGTGTCCCTATGTGCCGCCGCACGAGTGGAACGTGGACTTCCCGCACCTGATGTTGCGGGCCAAGGCCTTCCGTTTCCAGAACGAGGGCGCCAAGACCTCGCACAAGCTGATGTCCAGCACGGACATGGTCGGCAAGCTGGCGGGCATCCCGGTGGTCGCCGGCGCGGTCAATGCCGCGAACAAGAACGGCGCGGTGCGCAAGATGCTGGACAAGACCATGGGCGTGCACCCGGACGCCCCGGTCCCCGAGTACCACTCCAGCAAGGGCCGCTCGCGCGTTGCCAAGACCGCGAAGGGTGTCAGTAACCCCGAGCCGGCCGGTGCCACCCAGGGCAAAGTCGCCCTCTACGCGACCTGCTACGGAAACTACAACGAGCCGCATCTGGTCGAGGACCTGGTCAAGGTCTTCGAGCACAACGGTATCGAGGTTACCCTGGTCGAGAAGGAACAGTGCTGTGGCATGCCCAAGCTGGAGCTGGGCGACCTGAAGTCGGTAGAGGCCTCCAAGGACGCCAACATCCCGGCAATGAAGCGCATGATCGACCAGGGCTATGACATCGTGGCCCCGGTGCCGTCCTGCGTGCTGATGTTCAAGCAGGAACTGCCGCTGATGTTCCCGGACGACGCCGATGTGATCGCGGTACGCGACCGCATCTTCGACCCGTTCGAGTACCTGATGGAGCGGCACAAGGACGGCAAGCTGAATACCGATTTCCCCGAGAAGCTTGGCAAGATCGCCTACCACGCCGCCTGCCACCTGCGGGTGCAGAACATGGGTCTGAAGACCCGTGATCTGCTCAAACTGGTGCCGGAGACCGAGATCGACGTGATCGAGCGCTGCTCCGGACACGACGGCACCTACGGGGTGAAAAGCGAATTCTACGAGACGGCATCCAAGATCTGCCGTCCGGTGGTCAGCCGCGTGCAGAAGGCCGAGTCCGACCACTACTCGAGCGATTGCCCGATGGCCGGCCACATGATCGAGAACGGGCTGCAGGGCAAGGGCGAGGACAAGGCGCCCGAGCATCCGCTAACCCTTCTGCGCCAGGCGTATGGCCTGTAAGGCTGCCGGGCGGCATATCAGGACCAGCAAGGGCGTGAACGAACGCCCGCGAACGGAGAGAGCCCATGGCGAGTGACAGCTACCACGAACCGGTCGAGGAACTGAGCGACGAGTCGCGCGAGATGCATCGCGCGATCGTCTCGTTGATGGAAGAACTCGAGGCGGTGGACTGGTACCAGCAGCGCATCGACGGCTGCAAGGACGAAGAGCTCAAGGCGATCCTTGCGCACAACCGCGACGAGGAGATCGAGCACGCCGCGATGGTGCTGGAATGGATCCGTCGGCATAACCCGGTGTTCGATCACGAACTGAAAGACAACCTCTGGTCCGACAAGGACTACACGAAGACGGGGCATCACGATCACTGAGATGTGCTGATCCTGACGGACCCGTCCGGCGCGAAGGAGGTATCGAGATGAAGATGGAGGCAAGTGTGGACAAGCTGAGTCGTGAAGACCTGTATTCGCTGGAGAAGTACCACGAGATGCGGCCCCAGTTCCGCGCCGAGGTGATGCAGCACAAACGCAATCGCGTCGTGCAGGTGGGCCCGGCCGTGAGCCTGCACTTCGAGGATCGCAAGACGATGCAGTACCAGATCCAGGAGATGCTGCGGGTCGAGAAGATCTTCGACGCCGAGGGCATCCAGGAAGAGCTGGATTCCTACAACCCCTTGATCCCGGACGGCTCCAACTGGAAGGCGACCATGATGGTCGAGTATCCGGACGTGGACGAGCGCAAGGTGCAGCTGTCCAAGCTGATCGGGATCGAGCGCAAGACTTATGTGCAGGTCGAAGGGCATGACAAGGTCTACCCGATCGCGAACGAGGACCTCGAGCGCGAGACGGACGACAAGACCTCGTCGGTGCACTTCCTGCGCTTCGAGTTGACGCCGGAGATGGTCGCGGCGGCGAAGTCGGGTGCGGCCATTGCCATGGGTGTGGAGCACGAGAACTACAACCACCGGCTGGACGCGGTCGCCGAAGGCACCCGCGAGTCGCTGGCCGCCGATCTCGACGCCATCAACTAACGCCGCGCGCTCCCGCGCATCGCAAAGGCGCCTCCGGGCGCCTTTTTTGTGCCTCCGTGTTGCCGGCGAACAGGCTGACCGTGGCCCGAAATCCGGTGTTTACATGCCTTCGCCCAGCCGCCTGCCCTGTTGTGGCTAGGCCGGGTTCGTCATCTGGTGTTTACGGTGCGTTCGTCTGGCCGCCTGCCAGGCGCTGACTCGCCAGCGCGCCGCGAGGTCCTTTCTTGCTTGTCCAAGAAAGGACCCAAAGAAGGACACCCGGATTCCGCCCGGGAACCTTGCTCCAGGGCCCTCGGGCCGGCGGCGCTGAACTCGCT
>NZ_KB898895.1:0-195763 GCF_000377925.1 Thioalkalivibrio sp. AKL12 | reverse complement strand
CTAGTGTCCTTTAACAAAAGTTCATCGACTCCGTGACTGTCCCCCTGTATCCTGATAACAGGCACTCGGGAGGCGACCGGAATGGGACGACCGATCAAGACGTTGACGATCAGTGAAGCCGAACGCGACGAGCTCGAGAGCTGGCTGCGGCGGCGCCAGATGCCCGCGGCGGAACAACAGCGCGCGCGCATGATTCTGCTGAGCACGCGAGGCCTGAAGGCTTCGGAGATTGGCGCGCGGGTTGGCGTCTCGGCGGAGACGGTGAGCAAGTGGCGCAAGCGCTTCGAGCAGGCACGCATCGGAGGGCTCACGGATGCCCCGAGAAGCGGACGTCCCCGTACGATCGATGACGACAAGGTGACCGAAGTCATCAACAAGACGCTGCAGTCGAAGCCGGATAACGCGACGCACTGGTCGACCACGCTGATGGCCAAGGAGACCGGGCTCAATGCGATGGCCATCAGCCGGATTTGGCGGGCCTTCGGTCTCAAGCCGCATCGGCTCGAGACCTTCAAGTTGTCCACGGATCCGCACTTCGTGGCCAAGGTGCACGATATCGTGGGCCTGTACATGCACCCACCGGACCGCGCCCTGGTGCTGTGCGTCGACGAAAAGAGCCAGATCCAGGCCCTGAACCGGTCCCAGCCGGCGTTGCCGTTGTCGTTCGGCCATCCCGAGACCCGCACCCATGACTACCTGCGCCATGGCACGACCACCCTGTTCGCGGCACTGGATGTGGCCACCGGCGAGGTCATCGGCAAACTCCATAGAAGGCATCGCGCCAAGGAGTTCCTGGCGTTTCTCAACGAGATCGATCGCCAGGTCCCCGACGATCTCGACGTCCACCTCATCCTGGACAACTACGGCACCCACAAGACCGAAAAGGTTCGGGCCTGGTTCGCTGCACGACCGCGCTACCACGTGCACTTCACGCCGACCTCGGCGTCCTGGATCAACCTGGTCGAACGCTTCTTCGCGCTCATCTCGCAGCGCTGGATCAAGCGTCAATCGCATCGCAGTACTCGCGAACTCGAAGACTCCATCCGCGAATACCTGAAGACGTACAACGATGAGCCTCGACCGTTCATCTGGCGCAAAACAGCCGATCAAATTATCGCGTCGATCGCCCGTCTAACCGATCGCCTCGATAAAAATACGAACTTTTGTTAAAGGAAACTAGCGTGAATAGGCCCGTGTTTCCCTGTGTCATACCGGGCGACGGCCAGCCTTGCTACACTGACCTTTTACCGTGCCCGAACCGGAACATGACTGAACGTACTGCATCTGTCCGCCGCGACACCCTGGAGACCCGGATCGCCGTCGAGCTGAACCTCGACGGCACCGGCCAAAGCCATCTCGAGACCGGCATCCCGTTTCTCGACCACATGCTGGACCAGGTGGCCCGTCACGGCCTGGTGGATCTCGACGTACGCGCCGAGGGCGATCTGCATATCGATGCCCATCACACGGTGGAGGACGTTGGGATCACTCTGGGGCAGGCGCTGGCCAAGGCCCTGGGGGACAAGAAGGGTATCCGCCGTTATGGCCATGCCTATGTCCCGCTGGACGAGGCCCTTTCACGGGTGGTCATCGACTTCTCCGGTCGTCCGGGGCTGGAGATGCACGCTGATTTCCGCCGTTCGCACATCGGCGAATTCGATGTGGACTTGTTCCACGAGTTCTTCCAGGGCCTGGTCAACCACAGCTGGATGACCCTGCACATCGACTGCCTGCGTGGCGACAACGCGCATCATGTCGCCGAGACCATCTTCAAGGCCTTCGGGCGCGCCCTGCGTGTGGCGGCGGAGTTCGATCCGCGCTCCGCGGGGATCACGCCGTCCACCAAGGGCAGTCTGTAACGGACCAACGGACGAGACCCGGCCATGGAAACTGTTGCCGTCATCGATTACGGCATGGGGAATCTGCACTCGGTCGTGCGTGCACTGGAGCACGAGGCCGCGGGCGACCAGCGCGTACTGCTGACCGACGACCCCGAGACCTTGCGCGAGGCCGACCGGTTGGTGTTTCCCGGCCAGGGCGCGGCCGGGGATGCCATGCAGGCGCTGTCGAATCGCGGGCTCGACCGGCTGCTGCCGGAGCTGGCGGCCGACCGCCCGTTCCTGGGCCTGTGCCTGGGCCAGCAGATCCTGATGGACGCCAGCGAGGAGAGCGGCGGCGTCGACCTGCTGGGCATCCTGCCGGGCCGGGTCGCGCGCTTTCCCGCCATGCAGGGCCCGGATGGCCGGCGCCTGAAGATCCCGCACATGGGCTGGAACCGCGTGCTGCCGGCGCAGGAGCATCCCCTGTGGCACGGCCTGCCGGAGACCCCGTGGTTTTATTTCGTCCATAGTTACCGGGTGCAGCCCGAGCGCGAGGCCGATGTCGCCGGGCGCACCGATTATGGCGAGACCTTTGCCTCGGCACTGGCGCGGGGCTCGTTGTTCACCATGCAGTGCCATCCGGAGAAGAGCGCCGCCTGCGGGCTGCGTCTGCTGCATAACTTTCTGCGCTGGGACGGTGACGGTCCCGGGGCGTCGTGAGGAGTCGAAGATGCTGGTCATTCCCGCAATCGATCTGAAGGAAGGCAAGTGCGTTCGCCTGCGCCAGGGGAACATGGACGATTCCACCGTGTTCGGCGAGGACCCGGTGGAGATGGCGAAGCGCTGGGTGGATGCCGGGGCCGAGCGGTTGCATATCGTTGATCTCGACGGCGCCTTTGCCGGTCAGCCGCGCAATGCCAAGGCGGTGCACGCGATTGCCAAGGCCTTCCCCGACCTGCCGATCCAGATCGGCGGCGGCGTGCGCGACGAGGACACGGTTCAGGCCTATCTGGATGCCGGGGTCGAATACGTGATCATCGGTACCCGCGCGGTCAGCGCGCCGCACTTCGTGAACGACCTGTGTCTGGAATTCCCCGGCCGTATCATCGTCGGGCTGGATGCCAAGGACGGCAAGCTGGCGGTGGATGGCTGGTCCAAGCTGTCGCACCACGACGTGATCGACCTGGCCCAGCACTTCGAGGCGGACGGCGTGGTGGCCTTCGTCTACACCGACATCGCCCGCGACGGGATGATGAAGGGCCCCAACGTGGAGGCTACCGCGCGCCTGGCGAGCAACGTGCGCGTGCCGGTGATCGCCTCCGGCGGCATCAGCTCGCTGGACGACCTGCGCAACCTCGCCGCCCGCGAGGACGAGGGCATTACCGGCGCCATCGTCGGCCGGGCCTTGTACGACGGCGCCTTCACCCTGGAGGAGGCCCGCAAGGCCCTCGCGACCTGAGATGCTCGCCAAGCGCATCATTCCCTGTCTGGATGTCGACGCCGGCCGCGTGGTCAAGGGTGTCAACTTCGTCGGCATCCGCGATGCCGGGGACCCGGTGGAGATCGCCCGGCGCTACAACACCCAGGGTGCGGACGAGATCACCTTCCTCGACATCACCGCCTCCAGCGACGACCGCGAGACCATCGTGCACGTGGTCGAGGCCGTCGCGCGCGAGGTGTTCATCCCGCTGACTGTGGGTGGTGGCGTGCGCGCGGTCGAAGACATCCGCCGCCTGCTGAACGCCGGGGCCGACAAGGTCTCCATCAACACCGCTGCAGTGCACCGGCCCGAGCTGGTGCGCGAGGCCGCCGACTGGGTCGGCAGCCAGTGCATCGTGGTCGCGATCGACGCCAAGCAGGTCAGCACGGGGAATGAACCACCGCGCTGGGAGGTCTTTACCCACGGAGGCCGCCGCGAGACCGGGCTGGACGTGGTCGAGTGGGCGCAGCGCATGGAGTCCCTGGGGGCCGGCGAGATCCTGCTGACGAGCATGGATCGTGACGGCACCCGTATCGGCTTCGACCTGCCCCTCACCCGCGCGGTCAGCGATGCGGTCGGCGTGCCGGTGATTGCTTCGGGCGGGGTCGGTGAGCTGCAGCACCTGGTGGAGGGTGTGACCGAGGGCCATGCCGATGCCGTGCTGGCCGCCAGTATCTTTCACTTTGGTCAGCACACGGTGGGCGAGGCCAAGGACGCGATGGCGGCGGCCGGTGTCCCGGTGCGGCCGAACGATGCCGAGGTGGCCGCGCAATGACCGATTCGACTCCCCGTCCGGGTGGTGCCGAGGTGCTTTCCGCGCTCGCCGAGGTGATCGAGCAGCGCCGCCAGGCCGACCCGGAGCAGTCCTACGTGGCGAAGCTTCACGCCCGGGGCCTGGACGAGATGCTCAAGAAACTGGGTGAGGAATCGGCGGAGACGCTGATTGCCGCCAAGAACGACGATACCGACGCCCTGGTGTCGGAAATGGCCGACCTGTGGTTTCATGCCCTGGTGGTGCTCGCGGCCCGCGGACGGCACCCGGACGATGTCCTCGATGAACTGGGCCGGCGTTTCGGTCTGTCGGGCGTCGCCGAGAAGGCCGCGCGCGAAATCAGTGGTCGCCGGTCCGACCATTCGTAGTCTGTACATTGGTCGGTGTTTCCCCGGGGGCCGCATTGAGTCGCCGGCTGTAAAGCGTTCGTTCATGTGGCGCGGCTACACTGCAATCACTGCGCCCTGTCCGCGAAGAAACAGCGACTCCAGCACACCGCCCACAGTGGCCGGTGTGCCCCAGAGTTGATTATGGGCCTGGCGCCGTTCAGGCTAACCCCAAAGTTGTATGACTGGAGAACAGAGTCCATGGGTATTGGTGGTATCAGCATTTGGCAGCTCCTCATCGTCCTGCTCATCGTCGTGCTGCTGTTCGGCACGAAGAAGCTGCGCAACATGGGTGGGGATATCGGCTCGGCGATGAAAAACTTCCGCCAGGCGGTCAAGGATCCCGACGCCGAGAAGAAGGAAGGCGAAGAAGGCGAAGAGCCGCGCGAGGTCGAGAACCAGACCGACAGCGAAGGCCGGGTGGTCGACGCCGAGGTGAAGAAGAGCAGCGAAAAGGATTCCGACGCCTCGCAATCGGACAAGAAGTCCTGAGCCGCGCGCCCTGCGCGGCGGCCAGGCTCGAGCGATAGCCCATGTTCGACATCGGCTTCTGGGAAATCATCATCATCGTGCTGGTGGCGCTTCTGGTCGTGGGGCCGGAGCGTCTGCCCGGGCTTGCGCGCGAAATCGGGCGCTGGGTCGGCAAGACCCGGCGTTTCGTCCATAGCGTGCGATCGGACTTCGAGCAGGAGCTGCAGACCGACGAACTGCGCAACATGCTGAAGAGCCAGGATCGCGAGATCCGCCAGCTCAAGAACATGATGGACGAGACCGAGACCAGTCTGCGCGAGGATATCGAGGATACCGAGCGGGACCTGCGCGAAGATATCGAGGGCAAGCCGAAGACCCGCAAGGATCTCTCCGGCAAGGAGCAAAAGGCCCTGGCCGAGAACAAGGCCAAGCCCGCGGTGCGGGACAAGCCATCCATGCGCAGCCCGGATGCGTCGGCGCGTGCTTCGGACACGGGTGCGCCGGAGGCAGCCGACGACGCGGATGCGCCCGAGGTTCGGCGTGTGCCCACCCAGGGCGATCTGGATGGCAACTTGATGACCGACGACCCGGCGCTGGCCGCCGAGCAAAAGGCGCGCGCCTCCGATGGCCCGCGTCCGGAGCGGACGAAACCGGCGGTGCGCGAACGGCGTACCCCGGACCCTGCCGAGTCACGGGGGGGCGAGGCCTCTGATCCCGAAGCGGATACCACCCACAACGACCAGACCCCTGACAAGCACTCATGAGCAAGACCAAACCGGGGGTCGAGCCGAGTCCGGAAGCGACCGAGACCCTGCTCACGCACCTGATCGAGCTGCGCGACCGCATCCTCAGGATGTTCATTGCCATCCTGGTGATGTTCCTGATCCTGTTCCCGTTCGCCAACCCGATCTACACCTGGCTGGCCGGCCCGCTGATGCAGCACCTGCCGGAAGGCACCAGCATGATCGCGATCGACGTGGCCGCGCCGTTCCTGATCCCGTTCAAGCTGACCCTGCTGCTGGCGGTGGTGCTCAGCATCCCCTACCTGCTGTATCAGGTCTGGTCCTTCGTGGCGCCTGGGCTTTACTCGCACGAAAAGAGCATGGCGCTGCCGCTGGTGGCGTCGTCCACCGCGCTGTTCTATCTGGGGATGGCGTTCGCCTACTTCGTGGTCTTCCCGCTGATTTTCGCGTTCTTCACGGCCACGGCGCCCGAGGGCGTGGCCGTGATGACCGATATCTCGCGCTATCTGTCGTTCGTCATCATGCTGTTCATCGCCTTCGGCATTGCCTTCGAGGTGCCGGTGGCAACGATCCTGCTGGTCTCCATGGGGGCCACGACCCCGGCCAAGCTGTCGCAGAAGCGCCCCTATGTGATCGTCGGCGTGTTTCTGGTCGGCATGGTGCTGACCCCGCCGGACATCATCTCGCAGACCCTGCTGGCGCTACCGATGTGGCTGCTGTTCGAGATTGGCCTGATCCTGTCGCGCATCATGGAGCGCAAGAAGGCGCAACGCCGCGCGGCTGCGGGCGGTGACGATGCGGCCGACGCCGATGATGGTCCGGACGACGATGGACCGGGTGGCGGCGGTGGTACGCCGCGCGGTGGCCCCGGTGGCTCGGGCAAGGCGTCCGGCACCACGCGGGCCGATTCGTCCACGGCGGCCGCATCCGCCGCTGGGGGCGCCAGCGCCGCCGCGCGCACCGGGTACACGCCGTTGACCGACGACGAGATGGACGCCGAGCTCGACCGCATCGAGGAAGAGCAGGCCGAACTGCGTCGCCAGCGCGGGTCCGCGAGCACACTCGCCACGGACGCCCCCGCCGATCCGGCGCCCGAGGCGGACGAAAGCCAGGGTGGCGAGGGCCCGGCTGACGACGGCCAGCCCGACGCGGACGCATCGCAGGAGGATGGCAATACGGGGCGCGATCGCTGAGTCACCGCGCCGGCGGCCGTATTTGTGCAGGCCTGCGCCCCCGCCAAGCATCGGAAGTTGCTAAAATACCCGGGTAACCCATTGACCCAGGTAATGATCCCGCGATGGCACACCCGCGTCCCACCCCCCGCCGCCCTGTCCTGCTGATCATCATGGACGGGGTGGGCGTGAACCCGTCCAAGCTGAACAATGCCTACGCCGAGGCCGATACGCCGCGCCTCGATGAGTACCTCTCCACTCATACCCACACGACACTGGACGCCTGTGGTCGCGCTGTCGGGCTGCCGGATGGGCAGATGGGCAACTCCGAGGTCGGGCATCTGACCCTGGGTGCGGGCACCGTGATCAACCAGGACCTGGTGCGTATCGACGACTCGATCACCGATGGCAGCTTCTACGAGAACGACGCCCTGGTCAGTGCTGCGCGCGCCGCGGCCGCGAAGGACCAGCCGTTGCATCTGATCGGTCTGGTGTCCGATGGTGGTGTGCACTCGCATATCCGCCACCTGCGCGCCCTGGTGGAGATCTGCCAGCGCGAGGGCGCGCGCCCGATGGTGCACATGATCACCGACGGCCGCGATACCGCACCCCGTTCCGCGCTCCACTACCTCGATCCGCTGGAGGAAGAGCTGGCGAACGCTGGCGGCGCTATCGCCACCGTGTGCGGGCGTTACTACGCGATGGACCGTGACAAGCGCTGGAAGCGCACGGAAAAGGCCTTCCGCGCGATGGCCTACGCCGAGGGGGAGGCCGCCGGTTCCGCGCGCGAGGCGATCGAGGCGGCCTATGCGGCGGGCGAGGACGACGAGTTCATCAACCCGCGCATCATCAACGGTGGCGAGCCGCTGGGGCAGGATGCGGTCTGCGTGCTGTTCAATTTCCGTAATGACCGTCCGCGTCAGCTGACCGCGGCCCTGGGCATGGACGACTTCGACGGCTTCGACCGCGGTGACTTTCACCCGGTCTCCGAGACCTGCCTGACCGAGTACGACCCGCGCTTCCTGTCGCCGATCGCGTTCCCGCCGGAACGCCCGTCGACGACTCTGGGCAGCACCATCGCCTCCGCCGGCATCCCGCAGTTCCACTGTGCGGAGACCGAGAAGTACGCCCACGTGACCTTCTTTTTCAACGGCGGCAAGGAAGAGCCCTACGCCGGCGAACAGCGCGTGATGGTCCCCTCGCCGTCGGTGGATACCTACGACGAGCAGCCGGAGATGAGCGCGGTCGAGGTCGCCGACCAGACCATCCAGGCGATGGAGAGCGGGCGCTACGGGTTCGTCCTGGTCAACTTCGCCAATGGCGACATGGTGGGTCATACGGCCAAGCGCGAGGCCCTGATCGAGGCCGTCCAGGTCCTGGATCGTGAGGTCGGGCGGGTGCTGGATGCGGCGAAGAAGCTCGAATATTCGGCGATCGTCACCGCGGACCATGGCAACTGCGACGAATACGTGGATCCGGTGACCGGGGCCCCGCACACCCAGCACACCATCTATCCGGTGATGTGCATGATTACCGACTCGCAGCGCTGGCGTCTGCGCACCGGCGGCGGCCTGGCCGATGTGGCCCCGACCGTGCTGGAGCTGATGGGCGTGCCCAAGCCCTCTGCAATGGGCGGGCGCAGCCTCCTGTTCGAGGAAGTGCCGGCCTCGGCCTGAGGGAGCGCGCCATGTATACACGCTACAGCGACACACCGGCCTACGACACGAAGGACGGCTCCGAGATCCGCGAGCTGATGCACCCTGACGTGCACGGCAATGCGGCCCAGAGCCTGGCCGAGGCGGTGGTCGAGCCGGGTGCTGTCACGCGCCTGCATCGCCATGCCCGCACCGAGGAGATCTATCACGTGACCCGCGGGCAGGGCGAGATGCGTCTGGGTGAGGAGACCTTCCCGGTGGCTGTGGGTGACACCGTCTGTATCCATCCCGGCACGCCGCACAACATCCTCAATACTGGCACCGAGCCGCTGCACATCCTCTGCAGCTGCTCCCCGGCCTACTCGCACGACGATACCGAACTGCTGTAGCGCCGATCGGCGCACATGCCGCCACCCTGCGTAAACCCCTGCCCCGGTCCGCGTCTCCTAAACGCCGTACTCGGCGCGGTACGCGCGCAGGGCCTCCAGGTGTTCGGGCGCGCGGCCCGTATCCTCCAGCATGGTCACGAGATCGGTCAGCCGCGCGACGCGGATGACCTGCAGGCCCAGGTCGGCTTCGACCTCCTGGATCGCCGAGCGCTCGCCGCGGCCGCGCTCCTCGCGGTCCAGGGCGATCGCCACGCCCACTGGCGTCGCCCCGGCTGCGCGGATCAGGTCCACCGATTCGCGGATGGCGGTGCCGGCGGTGATCACGTCGTCCACGATCAGCACCCGGCCCTGCAGCGGCGCACCGACGATGTTCCCGCCCTCGCCGTGGTCCTTCGCCTCCTTGCGGTTGAAGGCCCAGGGGCGGTCCATGCCGTGGTCGCGGAACAGCGCTTCGGTGACCGCCGCCGCCAGCGGGATGCCCTTGTAGGCCGGGCCGAACACCAGGTCGAATTCGATGCCGGAGTCCACGATCGCTCGGGCGTAGAACTCGCCCAGGCGGGCCAGGTCGGAGCCGCGGTTGAACAGGCCCGCGTTGAAGAAGTACGGACTGGTTCGCCCGGACTTCAGCGTGAACTCGCCAAAGCGCAGGACGTCGCGTTGCAGGGCGTATTCCAGGAAGGCGTGGGCGGTCATCGGGGTGCTCCGGTCGTAAAACGCCGTATTCTGACACAGGGACACGCGGATTCCGCAGCCAGGCCCTTTCCTGCGCGTGCGCGCGCCGGTATCGTTCCTCGCCATGCGCATACTCTCGATGAACGCCAACGGCATCCGTGCCGCCGCCCGCAAGGGTTTTTTCGACTGGCTCCCGGGGACCGAGGCCGACGTGGTCTGCATCCAGGAGACCAAGGCCCAGATTCATCAGATCCAGGGCGAGCCCTTCCATCCACCCGGTTACCACAGTGTCTATGTCGATGCGGTGAAGCCCGGCTACAGCGGTGTGGCCCTGTACAGCCGCCGCCAGCCGGACGAGGTCGTGACCCGCATCGGCTTCGAGGAGGCGGACAACGAGGGCCGCTATGCCGAGATGCGCTTCGGCAACCTGTCGGTGGTCTCGCTGTACCTGCCCTCGGGTTCCTCCGGCGACCATCGCCAGGATTCCAAGTGGCGTTTCCTGGAGTTCTTCCGGCCCTGGCTGACCGAGCGCATGCAGGACGGGCGCGAATGGGTCATCTGCGGCGACTGGAACATCGCCCACCGCGAGATTGACCTGACCAACTACAAGTCGAACCGCAAGAATTCGGGTTTCCTGCCGGAAGAACGGGCCTGGTTGGACCACCTGTTCGACGAGATTGGCATGGTGGACGTGTTCCGCCGACTGGACGAACGCCCGGAGCAGTACACCTGGTGGTCCAACCGCGGCCAGGCCTGGGCCAAGAACGTGGGCTGGCGCATCGACTATCAGATCGCCACGCCGGGCATCGCGGCCACCGCGCATGACCCGTACATCCATACCGACGATCGCTTCTCCGACCACGCGCCGTTCTGGATCGACTATGACTATCAGCCCTGATCGGGGCATGTTCCTCGCATTCGGTAACGTCGGCGCATGACCGGAGTCGCTGAAGCGCAGCGTCCCCCGAGCCGCGACTGGCGCGCGGCCCTGGCGGTCTACCGCCACCCACGGGTCATCGGGATGCTGTTCCTCGGCTTCGCCGCGGGGCTGCCGTTGCTGCTGACCGGCGGCACCTTCACCGCCTGGCTGCGCGATCTCGGGGTGGAGCTGGCCTCCATCGGCTTCCTGTCCTGGGTCGGCATGGCCTACAGCATCAAGGTGTTCTGGGCGCCGGTGGTCGACCGCCTGGCCCTGCCGCTCCTGACCCGGATATTCGGGCGCCGCCGTGCGTGGATGCTGTTCGCCCAGGCCGTGATCATCCTCGGGCTGGTCGGCATCGCCTTGACCGACCCGGTCGAACAGCTCTGGCTGGTTGCGGTCCTGGCCGTGCTCACCGCCTTTGGCGCCGCCACCCAGGACATCGCCATCGACGCCTATCGCATCGAGGCCGTCAGCCAGGAGCGCCAGGGCGCCATGGCGGCGGCCTACGTGTTCGGTTATCGCGTCGCACTGCTGACCGCGGGGGCCGGGGCGCTGCACATCGCCGCCGTCGGTAGCTGGAGCCTGTCCTATGCCGCCATGGCCGCGCTGATGCTGGTAGGTGTCGTCTGCACGTTGATCGTGCGCGAGCCCGAGGTCGCGAAACGCGATGCCGCCACGGCCCGGCTCGAGGATCGCGTGGTCCATTACCTCAACAACACCTCGGATACCGGCTGGTGGCGGGACCTCAAGGCCTGGGTCATCGGCGCGGTGGTCTGCCCCTTTGTCGAGTTCTGGCAGCGTTTCGGCCGCATCGCCCTCGTTGTTATCGCGTTTATCGCGGTCTTTCGCATCAGCGACATCTTCATGGGGGTGATGGCCAACCCGTTCTATCTGGACATCGGATTCACCAAGGAAGAGATCGCCAATATTGCGGCCGCCTTCGGCCTGGCCATGACCCTGACCGGTGCGGCCCTGGGCGGATTGCTGGTGGTGCGCTTCGGCATCATGCGCATGCTGATCGCGACCGCGATCCTGGCGCCGCTGACCAACCTCACCTTCTCCTGGCTGGCGACGCTCGGGCCCGAGACCTATGGGCTGGTGTTCGCGATCATGGCCGACAATCTATCGGGTGGCATGGCGATTTCGGTGTTCATCGCCTATCTCTCCAGTCTGACCAACAGCGCCTACACCGCCACCCAGTACGCCCTGTTCAGCTCCATCATGACCCTGCCGGGGCAATTCCTCGCCGGCTTCACCGGCGTGCTGGCCGAACACATCGGCTGGGTCTGGTTCTTCGCCAGCTCCGCCCTGATCGGCATCCCCACCATCCTGCTCGCCTTCGCCCTGATGCGCTGGGCCAACCCCGACCGTATGCCCCAGCCCGGCCGACCGGAGACCTCACCCCCGCCAGTCCGCGACTAGCCGTCGGAATCCCTTCGGCTTCCTGCAGACACAAAAAAGCCCGCACCTCTCGGTGCGGGCTAGTATTCCCTTCCGGGTAGCGCGCGATTAGAAGCTGTAATGCATCCCGACCATGAACGCGTTGTTGCTGCCATCCCCGGTGCCGAACCCAATCGGGTCGGTACCGGTGTCACGCGCTTTGAATTCGGGCACCGCGCCGGTGGATTCTTCTTCGTAGTAGTACTCGGCGAACAAGGTCAGACCATCCATCCAGTTGAAGGCATAGCCCAAGTGGTAAATGTTTTCGCCGTAGTTGTCCACGTTCGCGTAGGTCCCGTGGAATGTGTGTTGACCCATTCTGTATGCCGCGTAGATGTTGGCAGCGACATCACCGTCAACGGCATTGTTATCACTTTCGATGTACTCGACCTTCGCAGCGAGGGATAGCGGGCCCATCGAGTGCATCGCGGATAAACCCCAGATCCGCTGGTTATTTTCGCCGTTTAGATCGTCCACACCGATCGAAAGGGTCGTGTCATCTACCGCGTAGGAACCGGTCAGCTGGTAGCGGTCATCGCCATCGGCGCCGGAGTTAGCGCTGTACGCGCCGGCGAACGAAAAGCCGTCAAAATCCGGCGAGTAGTACATCACGCTGTCGCTTTCGCGGAAGGTGGTGTAGGTCGCGAACCCACTCTGGTAGGAGTAGAACATGTCCACCGGGAAGGCGATCGCGTTGTAATAGGGCATCCAGTCGCGACCGTACGCGACGGTCCCGAATGCCCCGTCCAGCCCGATCTTGCCGATACGAATATCTTCGTCTTCACCATTGAACGGATCCTGAATCTTGCCATTGGCCAGATCGATCGGGACTTCCAGCTGCGCGAAGGCATTCACGCCTTCGTTGATTTCGTAGTTGGCGTTGAAGCCCATGCGCGAATAGGCGTCCCGGAATCCGTCATAGCTGTCGAAGCCTTCCGGGTCGGCGGCTTCGTACTGCAGGCGTAGGGAGCCATAGAAATCAAACTCCACGCCGCCTGCGCCTTCTTGCTGCGCGAAAGCGGCATGCGGGCCCAGGAACAGGGCCAGGGCAACGGCACCGGAAAGGGGTGCCAGGGTCCAGCTCATCGTCTTCTTCATTGCGATCCTCTCTGGTCGGGCGGTTCGGGTGTCGCCAGAGGCCATCCTGGGCGGACACGGAATGTGCGTCTGTGCGTCTTGATCGTAGCCGGCAACGTTTATAAGCAGTTTCTAATGCGTTGTAAACAAGATACCCGAGCTCGGCGCACTGTGGTGTGACCACCACACCCGCCCCGTGTTCCTCCTTGTGGCCCCGAGGGTTCGGGGCCCTTCGGTCGCGCGTCTCGGACCCGGCGGGGAGGCGGGTTTCTCGCCGGGGCAGGTACCCCAACTCACTTGTTTAGAGCCCGTGGCGCGATTTCGCCAGTTCGACCTCGAGTTGCAATAAAACTATTTTTGTACAAAAATAAATAGACGAATGATTTATTGCGAGAAGTTTTCATGACCTCCACCCAAGCCGTGCACCAGGCACCCCAGGATGAATCCGGCACCCCTGCCGGTGCGCCGGCCGAGCCGGATGTCGCGCGGTCGGTAATCCGCCAGCTGCGCGTGATCATCCGCGCCCTGCAGGGGCATTCGCGGTCGGTGGAGCGCGCCTGCGGCATCAGCGCCTCGCAGCTGTGGGCGTTGTGGGAGTTGCAGCGCACGCCGGGACTGAACGTCAGCGACCTGTCGCGCCGACTATCGGTGCATGCCTCCACCACGTCCAATCTTCTGGACAAGCTGGAACACCGGGGTCTGATCGAGCGCCGGCGTCCGGAAAAGGACCAGCGCATCGTCCGGCTCTACGTCACCGATGCCGGGCTGGAACTGCTGGAGAGGGCACCGGCCGCCCCGCAGGGCGAACTGAACCGCGCCCTGCAGTCGTTGCCGAAGGGACGTCTCGTGGAGCTGGACCAGGGCCTGGACCTGCTGGTCGAGGCGATGAACACCACCGAGCCCAAGGCCGGCCTGCAGCCGTTCGACGGCAAGTCCTGAACCGTCTGCCGCGGAGGCCCTGATGCGATTCTTTCGCGTGCTGCTGCCGTTTCTTCTCTGCCTTCCACTGGCGGCGGGTGCGCAGCCCACGTTTGATGCGCCACCCGAGCGCTCAACGGATGGCGGCTTCACCCTGGCGTGGGAGGCAGATGGGCCCGTGGTACTGGAGCAGGCCTCGGGTCCCGACCACGCGGATGCGCGCATCCTCTATCAGGGCGGCGATACCAGCACGGTCATCAGCGGCCTGCCCGATGGTGATTACCGGTTTCGCCTGCGCGCCGCGGATGCCGATCCGGACACCTGGGCCGATCAAGCCATGGTGTCGGTGGAGCATCACAGCCTGGCCCGAGCCTTCGGTTTTTTTGCCGTGGGCGCAGTCGTCTTTCTGGTCCTGATCGGGGCCATCCTGCGCGGGCGTCCGCGCAGCTGATTCACTTGGTCCAGCCCTGCCGATCCGTGTCGAGCTAACGTTCTCGCGTGATCCGGGGTGGGCCCGCTTTCGGAGGTATCCATGACGGATCTCAAGATCAACATGCAGCGCCTGCAGCAGGACATCAACGATCTCGCGCAGATCGGCCGCGATGCCGACCGGGGCCTGCATCGTCGCGCATTCAGCGACGGCGACCGCGCCGGGCGCGAGTGGTTTCGTGGGCGCCTCGAGGCCGCCGGCCTGGATGTCTGGCAGGACGGTGCCGCCAACCTGCACGGGCGCCTCGACTACGACGGCAAGCGGCCTGTAGTGGCCATGGGCTCGCATCTGGATACTGTGCCCGGTGGGGGGCCGCTGGATGGGGCACTGGGCGTGCTGATCGGGCTGGAGGTGCTGCGCACCGCCAAGGAGAACGCGGTCGACCTCGAGTACCCGCTCGAGGTGATCGACTTCACCGACGAGGAGGGCCGCTTCGGCGGCATGTTCGGCTCGCAGGCGATGGCCGGCAAGCTCACCCCGGAGAGCATCAGCCATGCGCGTGATCTCGAAGGCGTGACCCTGGTCGAGGCCATGGCCAACTGGGGGCTGAACGCCGACGACGCGCTGGCCGCGCGGCGCGATCCGCACAGCCTGCATGCCTTCATCGAGACCCACATCGAGCAGGGCCCGGTGCTGGACCGGCGCGGCCTCAGTGTCGGGGTGGTCGAGGCAATCACCGGCTTGTTCAAGTGGGAGGTGCGCCTGAAGGGCCAGCCCAACCACGCCGGCACCACGCCGATGGACATGCGTATCGATCCCTTCCAGGGTCTGGCGGAGTTCGGCGGCGAGATCAATCGCCTGATCGAGGAGCACGGCAGTCCGAACTCGCGCGCCACCATCGGCCGCGTGGAGCTGGCACCGGGGGCGGCGAATACCGTGCCGGGCATGGCGACCTTCTCCTTCGAGGTGCGCGACACCGACGAGAAGGTCCTGACTGCGCTGGCCCATGCGGCCCGGCGCACCCTGTCCAGCCTGGCGCGCCGACGCGACCTGATGTTCGAGTTCGACGTCCTCTCCGAGATCGATCCGGTGCGCTGTGACCCCGGCGTCGTGCAGACCATCGAGGCGCAGGCCGAACGCATGGGGCTGGAGTACATCACCATGCCCAGCGGTGCAGCCCACGATACCCAGAGCATGAGCCGCATCACCCGCACCGGCATGATCTTCGTGCCGAGCCTGCAGGGGCGTAGCCATTCCGCCGCGGAATGGACAAACTGGGAAGACATCGAGACCGGCGCCAATCTGACCCTGCAAAGTGCCCTGGCGTTGGCCGCTCGGCAATAAATCGCGACGAGAGGAAGCGCCCGGAATGGCCGAACACGACAACGTCACCCAGTTGACCGACTACGACTCCCTGGATCCGCTGCGCGAGCAGTACCAGGAGAGTCTGATCACCACGCCGGTGCTGCGCCAGGAGTTGCGGGAGCACCATGTCGCCCTGCTGTGCATCGACTTGCAGTATCTGGATGCCGCGCGCGGCCACGGCGTGTTCGCGAACTCCGCCGACTCTGGCGTGCCGCTGGAGGCCCAGGAGTATTACTTCAATCGCCTGGAACAGACGGTGCTGCCCAATGTGCGCCGCCTGCAGGATGCCTTCCGCGAAGAGGGGCTGGAGGTGATCCATACCCGCATCCGCTCGCTGACGCATGATGGCCGCGACCGCAGCCCGGGCCACAAGCGCCTGAACCTGCATGCGGCCCCCGGCTCCAAGGATGCCGAGTTCGTCGAGCAGGTGGCCCCGGTCGGGGACGAGATCGTGCTGGACAAGACCGCCAGCGGGGTCTTCAACTCCACCAACCTCCACTACATCCTGCGCAACCTGAACATCAGCGCGCTGTTCATCGTGGGCGTGTATTCCAACGAGTGCGTATCCACCGCCGTGCGGGATGCCTGTGACCTGGGCTTTTATGTCACCCTGATGGACGACGCCACGGCCACGGTGACGCCGGAGATGCAGAAGGCCACGCTCACGACCATCAAGGACCGCTACGCCCGCGTGATGACCACCGACGAGGCGATCCGCGAGATCAAGAAGGTGCAGGAGGCTTCGTGACCGGTCTCGACGACCCGATCCTCCCGACCTCCATCGCCTGGGGGCTGCTGGCGGCGTTCAGCGTCCTCTGGGTGGTGCTGGGCTGGTGGCTGGGTCGTCGCAACAAGACCGCCGAGGATCACATGCTGGCGGGGCGCAACGTTGGCCTGGCGCTGGCCACCGCCACCGCGATGGCCACCTGGGTCACCGCCAACACCACGATGACGGCCCCGCAGCTGGCGCTGCAATTGGGCGTCTGGGGCATGCTTGGCTACTCGCTGGGTGCGCTGGGCCTGATCCTGTTCGCGCCGCTGGCGCGGCGCATCCGCGAACTGATGCCCGAGGGCTTTACCTCCGGCGACTTTATCCGGCTGCGCTACGGCAAATTCACCTGGCGGGTGTTCCTGGTGGTGTCACTGATCTACGCCTTCGGCTGGCTGGTCTCGATGGCGATGGCCGGCGGTGTGCTGATCAACGCCCTGGCCGGCATCGACTACCGCGTGGGCATGACCGTGATTTTGACCGTCTGCGTGCTCTACACCCTGCTGGGCGGCCTGCGCGCGGTGATCGGGACCGACTTCATCCAGACCGTCATCATCATCGCCGGTGCGGCGTTCATCGCCTGGCTGACCATCGACAAGGTCGGCTTCGAGGCGATCCACTTCAACCTGATGGAAGAGCGCCCGGAGCTGCTGAACCTGCTGTTCCCGGCCGCGATCATGTTCCTGTTCAACAATCTGCTGTTTGGCGTCGGCGAGATCTTCCACTCCAATGTCTGGTGGTCGCGCGCCTTCGCCTTTGGCCGCAACGTGGGTTTCCGGGCCTACCTCTTTGGCGGCCTGCTGTGGCTGCCAATCCCGATCGTGGCCGGCTTCATCGCCCTGGCCACGCCAGCGCTGGGCCTCAACGTGCCCGCCGCGGACATGGTCGGGCCGCTGGTGGCCGCCGAGGTGCTGGGCCTGACCGGGGCGATCGTGGTGTTCATCGTGGTGTTCGCCGCGCTCGCCTCCAGTCTCGACTCGCTGCTGGCGGCCACCTCGGACCTGGTGACCCGCGACATCTACCGCGGCCACATCCGCCCGCAGGCCAGCGAACAGCACCAGTTCCACGCGACCAAGGTGATCGTGGTGCTCCTGGGCCTTGTGACCTGGCTGGCGGCCAGTTACCGCGGCGAGCTGCCGATCGTCGGCTCGCTGGCCGAGCTTCTGTACTTCACCGGCGCCTTCGTGGCCTCCGCGATCTGGCCGATCGTTGCCGGGCTGTACTGGCAGCGGGCGAACCCGCAGGGCGCGGCCTGGTCGATGATACTGGGGTCGGGCATTGGCCTGGCCAGCTACTTCCTGATTGGATTTTATGTGGCCGCGCTGGTCGGGGCCGCTGTCTCGCTGGCCGTGATGGTGCTGAGCACCTGGTTGATGCCGCGGCCATTCGACTGGGGCCGCCTGGCCCGTCCGGACGGCGAGGTGGTCGCATGACGATCTCCATTACAGCCCTGTCCGTGATCGTGATCATCGCCACACTGGTGGCGAGCCTGACCCCGATCCTGCTGATTGCCCTGTTTATCCGCGACTGGAAAAAAGGATGCCTCTGGTGAATTACACCGAAGATCCCCTGCACGTGCTCCACCCGAAAGACGGCGCCGCCGGTACCGACCGGCCGAAGGCGTTGCTGGCGGCGGTGGAGGAAGACCCGGACCCGCTTCTCAAGCTGGCGGCCTCGCATGTGGTCTCCAGCCAGCAGTTCTCGCGCGACGAGCTGCTGCAGCTGTTCCGCCTGGCGGCGCAGTACGAGACCACGCCGGCGCTGATGCACCTGCCGCTGGCGGGCAAGATCCTGATCAGCGCGTTCTACGAGCCGTCCACGCGCACGCGGCTGTCGTTCGAGAGTGCCTGGCACCGCCTGGGCGGCTCGGTCATGTCGATTACCGATCCCAAGAGCACCGGTATTGCCAAGGGCGAATCGCTGGCGGACATCGCCGAGATGTTCAACAACTACGGTGATGTGCTGGTCCTGCGCTCCTCCGACGGCGAGGCCGCGCACAATATGCTGGAGAACCTGCGCATCCCGCTGGTGAACGCCGGCAACGGGATCGACGAACACCCGACCCAGGCGCTGGCGGACGTCTACGCCCTGGCCAAGTGGCGCCCGGAGCTGTTCACCGGCGAGGTGGCCCCGGAGCAGCGCATCAAGGTCGGCATCATCGGGGTGCCCTCGCGCATGCGCACGGTGCGCTCCCTGCTGCGCCTGTTGAGCCTGTTCCCGCAGGCGATCGACGAGATCGTGCTCGTCTCGCGCGAGGACGAGAATTTCGATCCGGGTCAGCGCGAGGAACTGGAAGAGGCCGGGATCTCGCTACGCGTGGTGCACGACCTGGACCCGGCGCTGCCGGATCTGGATGTCGTGTACATCAACGCGATCGCCTGGGTGGGTGACACCTTCGAGGCGATGGGCGAGGGGCTGAAGCTGGATCGCCACTCCCCGCTGAAGGAGGGCGCGGTGGTCCTGCATCCGCTGGCGCGAGGTGAAGAGCTGTCCACCGACCTCGATGCCACCCCGCACAACTGGTATTTCGCCCAGGCCCGCGGGGCCGTATTCGTGCGCATGGCGCTGCTGACCACGGTGGTACGCCGCATCAGCGCGGTGATGGATACCCCGGACGGCTGACGCCGCCTTTTAGTTGAACCGCGAGCGGCGTGGCGCGCCGGGCCTTCCCGGCCCGCGCCCCGCTCGCCCCGAACGGATAACCAAGGAGACATGCCATGTGTGGCATCGCAGGAATCTTTCACGCCGACCCGACCCGCAAGGTCGACCCGCAAACGCTGGTCAACATGGCCGCGATCCAGTATCACCGTGGCCCCGACGGCTTCGGTTACCGCACCCAGGATGACCGCGGTGTGGGCTTTTCCCATGCGCGTCTGTCGATTATCGACCTGGACGAGAACCGCGGCCGTCAGCCGTTCTGCATGGACAGCGGCGAGATCATGACCGCGGTCAACGGCGAGCTGTACGACTACAAGCGCATCCGCACCGATCTCACCTCGCGCGGGGTGAAGTTCCGCACCAAGAGCGACTCCGAGATGGTCATGCACCTGTACCAGCGCGAAGGGCTGGAGGACGCGGTCAAGCATTTCCGTGGCGAGTTCGCGATCTCGCTGTACGACCGCAAGCACGACCGGCTGATCCTGATCCGCGACCGCTTCGGCATCAAGCCGCTGTACTTCACCGAGGCCAACGGCAGCTTCGTGTTTGGCTCCGAGCTGAAGGTGCTGTTCGCCAACCCCGATGTGCCGCGCCAGTTTTCCGATGACGGCCTCTACCACCAGCTGATGCAGACCATGGTGCCCGGCACCACCGCCTTCGAGGACATCCAGCAGGTGAAGCCCGGCCACATGGTGATCGTCGAGCGCGCCCACGGGAAGCTGAAGATCCGCCAGGAGAAGTACTGGGACATGGACTTCCCGCTGGCCTCCGAGCGCCCGCCCGAGAGCGAGACCGACGAGGCGTACTGGATCGAGGGCGTGCGCGACCAGCTCATGGAGGCGGTGCAGTTGCGCCTGGAGGCCGACGTGCCGGTCGCCTGCTACCTCTCCGGCGGGATCGACTCCTGCATCACCCTGGGGCTGGCCTCGGCCAGCCAGCAGGCGCCGGTCAAGGCCTTCACCATCGGCTTCGACAACGACGACTATGACGAGACCGCGATCGCCCGCGAGATGGCCGAGAGCGTGGGTGCCGATCAGGACATCATGACCCTGGACGCCAACCACCTCTACGACAACTTCGAAGAGGCCCTCTGGCACGCCGAGCGCACCATCTACAACACCCTGGGTGTCGCCAAGTTGCTGATGAGCCGCCACGTGAACAAGGCCGGCTACAAGGTCGTCGTCACCGGCGAGGGTTCGGACGAGCTGTTCGGCGGCTATCCGGCCTTCCGCCGCGACATGTTCCTGCACGGCCTGGATACCCTGCCGGAGGCCGACCGCCAGGCCTGGCAGCAGATGCTGAACGAGTCCAACGAGCTGGTCTCCGGTGCGATGCTGGCCGAGGACGAGGTCAACGACCCCGACTTCACGCAGATGATGGGCTTCACCCCGTCCTGCCTGCAGCCGTGGCTGGCCGCGGCCGACCACGTGCCGGGCCTGCTGCACCCGAAGCGCCGCGAGCGCATGCAGGACTACAAGCCGGGCAAGGCGATCGCCAACGCCCTGGATGACGACATGCTGGAAGGCCGGCATCCGCTGGACAAGGCTCAGTACGTCTGGATCAAGACCATGCTGGAGGGCCAGATCCTGACCTGGGGCGGCGACCGCATGGACATGGCCAACTCGATGGAGGCGCGCCCGCCGTTCCTCGATCACCACCTGGCCGAGTTCGCCGCACACCTGCCGCCGACCATGCGCATCAAGGGCCCCACCGAGAAATACGTGCTGCGCGAATCGATGAAGGGCCTGCTGCCGAAGGTGCTCTACGAGCGCGAGAAGTTCGCGTTCATGGCGCCGCCGGCGCATACCGATCCGGTCAAGTGGGCCGCGATGAAGGCCCTGGCCGATCGCTACCTCGCGCCGGAGAAGGTCGAGGAGGCCGGTCTGCTGGATCCGGAGGGCGTGCGCCAGGTGTTCGAGCTGCACGAGTCCGAGGACACCCCGGCCGCGACCCAGGTCCAGCTGGACGCGGTGATCAACCACATGATCGGGGTGCAGGTGCTGTACGAGAAGTTTGTGGCCACCGACATCCCGGCGCTGGCACAGCAGAAGGCCGAGGAGTTCGGCTGGCACGCCTGATTGCCGATGCCCGGTCAGAGGCCCGGGAGCGTCCTCCCGGTGCCACACGAGAAGGCCCCGCGGATCGACCATCCGCGGGGCCTTTTTATGCGATGCCCGATCCGGCATCGCCGGTCGTGTCGGCGAGCAGGGCGTCTCCCTGGTGGAGCCCGAGCCCGGACACAAAAAAGCCGCCGGCCCCGGAGGGCGCGGCGGCGGATGGCCTCGCGGCCCCGAGGGGCCGGAAGCGGACGCCTTACAGGCTGTAGTACATGTCGAACTCGATCGGATGGGTGGTCATGCGCATCTGCGTGACGTCTTCCATCTTCAGGTCGATGTAGGCATCGATCATGTCGTCGGTGAACACGCCACCCTGGGTCAGGAACTCGCGATCCTGGTTCAGGGCTTCCAGCGCCTGGTCCAGCGAATGGCAGACCTGCGGGATGCCCTTCTCTTCTTCCGGCGGCAGGTCGTAGAGGTTCTTGTCCATCGCATCGCCCGGGTGGATCTTGTTCTGGATGCCGTCCAGGCCGGCCATCAGCATCGCGGCGAACGCGAGGTACGGGTTGGCGGTGGAGTCCGGGAAGCGCAGCTCGATGCGGCGGCCCTTCGGATTCATCACGAACGGGATGCGCAGCGAGGCCGAGCGGTTACGCGCGGAGTAGGCCAGCATCACCGGCGCCTCGAAGCCCGGCACCAGACGCTTGTAGCTGTTGGTGGACGGGTTGGTGAAGGCGTTCAGCGCGCGGGCGTGCTTGATGATGCCGCCGATGTAGAACAACGCGGTCTCGGACAGGCCGCCGTACAGGTCGCCGGAGAACAGGTTCTTGCCGTCCTTGGACAGCGACTGGTGCACGTGCATGCCGGAGCCGTTGTCGCCGACGATCGGCTTGGGCATGAAGGTCGCGGTCTTGCCGTGGATGTGGGCCACGTTCTGCACCACGTACTTCAGGATCTGCACCTCGTCGGCCTTCTGGGTCAGGGTCGCGGCGCCCACGCCGATCTCGCACTGGCCGGCGGTGGCCACCTCGTGGTGGTGCACCTCGGTCTCCAGACCCATCTCGGTCATCACTTCGCACATGGTGGAGCGCAGGTCATGCAGGCTGTCGACCGGCGGGACCGGGAAGTAGCCGCCCTTCACGCCCGGGCGGTGCCCGATGTTGCCGTCCTCGTAGACGCGCTCGGAGTTCCAGGAGGCTTCCTGGGAGTCCACGCGGCAGTAGGAACCGGACAGGCTGGAGCCCCACTTCACGTCGTCGAACACGAAGAACTCGTTCTCCGGACCGAACAGCGCGGTGTCGGCGATGCCGGTGCTCTGCAGGTAGGCCTCGGCGCGGCGCGCCAGGGAGCGCGGGCAGCGGTCATAGCCCTGCATGGTGGCCGGTTCGACCACGTCGCAGCGGATGTTCATGGTCATGTCTTCGAAGAACGGGTCGATCACGGCCGACTCGGCGTCCGGCATCAGGATCATGTCGGACTCGTTGATGCCCTTCCAGCCCGAGATGGACGAGCCGTCGAACATCTTGCCTTCTTCGAAGGTTTCTTCCTCGATCTCGTGGGCCGGCACAGTCACATGCTGTTCCTTGCCCTTGGAGTCGGTAAAACGGAAGTCGATGAAGCGAACTTCCTTTTCCTTGATCTGGTTCAGCACGTCGGCTGCGGACATGGGGATCTCCTTGGTCTTTACTTGAGTCTTCAAAGGTGGCCGGCCGGCCCGTCGGGCGCTTGCGCGGCGTCGCGGTTCATTATGCAGGCATCATGCCATCCGGTCCTGTTTGGCCCGGGCGCGCGAAAAACGGGCACCCGGGGCGCCCCGCCGCATCCTGTATGCACCAATCTGGTGCCTTATCTGCACAACTTTTGTGCGCATCGTGGTAGCCCGCACCTAATGAGTGCAGGGCCGATAGAGTAGCGTGACCTCGCCCAGCATGTCGCCTACCCCGGGATGGCGGTGCAGTCGGTCGGCCAGGGCCTGGGTGCGGGCCTCGAGGTCTGCCGGCGCGGCTGCCCCGTCAAGGCGCAGGGTCAGCGTCACGTGTACCCGACCGCCGAGATAATGCAGCGACAGGTGCTCCACCGCATCCAGCTCCGGGGCGTCCGCCCAGGCCTCGCGCAGCGCCTCCACCAGCGTCGGGCGCAGCGGCAGCATGGAACTCCGGGCCTGTTCCGCGTCGTTTTCCGGGTCCACGTGCACAGTGATGTCGTTCACCCGGTCATGTGCATCGGTCACCGCGTGGAACACCGCATCGGCAATCCGATGGCCCTCGGAGACCGAGATCATCGGCGCGACCTGGATATGCACGTCCACGACGACTTCGCTGCCGTGGCGGCGCGTGCGCAGCATGTGCGCATCCTTGACCCCGGGCACATCCATGATCGTGCGGTGGATGCGCTCGACCTTCTCCGGCTCCAGTGCCGTGTCGATCAGCTCCGCCGCGCTGCGCACGATCAGCCGCCCGGCGATATGCAGGATGAACAGCGCCACGATCAGCGCGGCCAGGGCGTCCGCCCACGGGAACCCGGCCACCGCAGCGGCCACCCCGGCCAGCACGAACAGCGAGGAGATCGCATCCGTGCGGTGATGCCAGGCGTTGGCATCCAGCATCCGCGACTTCAGGCGCTTCGCCACCCGGTGGGTGTACTGATACAGGCCTTCCTTGGCTACCAGGGTCAGCAGGGCAAAGGCGATCGCCATGTTTGCGGGGCCGGTCATGGCCTCGGGTTCGACCAGGCGGTTGCCGGCAGCCCAGGCAATCGCCAGACCCGCGAGCGCCAGAAAGACCCCGACGATCACCGTGGCCAGGGTCTCGATCCGCGCGTGACCGTAGGGGTGTTCCTGATCGGGGGAGGCGGCGGCCTTGCTCGCCGCGAACAGCACCACCCCGTCGGTGATCAGGTCCGACAGGGTATGCACGCCGTCCGCCACCAGGGCCTGCGAGTTCAGCAGCCAGCCACTGACGAGCTGCGCCACGGCGAGGAAGCTGTTCACGGCCGCGCCCACCAACGTGACCCGGCGGGTATCACGATAGCGCTGGCCGCTCTCCGGCGTGACCGAAGGTCCGGAATTGGCGAGGGGGTCGCTCAGGGCCACTCTCCCGAACAGAATCAGGGCCCCAGTATGGGCGCGCTTTGGCTGCATGCAAAACGCCCGCGCCAACGCGAGCGGTGGCCGTGGCCGAAGCCGGGCCGATATACTGTCGGCTTTGCCCTGACCCGGGATCCCGCATGTCGCAAGAACGCACCCCGCCCAGCCGCAGCCCGACCTTCCAGGACCTGATCCGCCGCCTGCAGGACTACTGGAACGATCATGGCTGCGTGGTCCTGCAGCCCTACGACATGGAGATGGGCGCGGGGACCTTCCATCCGGCGACCTTCCTGCGCTCCATCGGGCCGGAGCCGTGGCGCGCGGCCTACGTGCAGCCGAGCCGCCGCCCGACCGACGGGCGCTACGGCGACAACCCCAACCGTCTGCAGCACTACTACCAGTTCCAGGTCCTGCTGAAACCCTCGCCGCCGGACATCCAGGCGCTCTACCTGGGCTCGCTGGAGGCGCTCGGGTTCGACACCCTGACCCACGATGTGCGCTTCGTCGAGGACAACTGGGAGTCCCCGACGCTGGGCGCCTGGGGGCTGGGCTGGGAGGTCTGGCTCAACGGCATGGAGGTGACCCAGTTCACCTACTTCCAGCAGGTGGGCGGGCTCGACTGCCACCCGGTCTCCGGCGAGATCACCTACGGCCTCGAGCGCCTGGCGATGTACCTGCAGGGTGTGGAGAGCGTCTACGACCTGGTCTGGACCAACGGCCCGGACGGCCGCGCGATCACCTACGGCGACGTCTACCACCAGAACGAGGTGGAGCAGTCCACCTACAACTTCGAGCATGCCGACCGCGACGCCCTGTTCGCCGCCTTCGACCAGCACGCGACCGAGAGCGATCGCATGATCGAGCTGGGCCTGCCCCTGCCGGCCTACGAGCAGATGCTGCGCGCCTCGCACAGCTTCAATCTGCTGGATGCGCGCGGCGCGATCTCGGTCACCGAGCGCCAGCGCTATATCTTGCGCGTGCGCGAGCTGTCGCGGAACGTCGCCCGGAAGTACTACGAGTCGCGCGAGGCCCTGGGCTTCCCGCTGTGTGCCGAAGACGACGCGAACAAGCCCGACGCCGCCTGAATCCCGCAATCCCGCGCCGGCCGGCCCCCTGGGTCGCGCGGCGCGTACTGGACCCAACCTGGACCCGACATGGCCGAAGCCCGCGAACTCCTGATCGAACTTGGCACCGAGGAGCTGCCCCCGACCGCCCTCGCGCGCCTGCGCGACGCCCTGGCCGAGGGCCTGACCACCCGCCTGCGCGAGGCCGGGCTGGAGCCGGGCGAGCCCGAGGCCTTCGCCACCCCGCGGCGCCTGGCCGTGTTGTTCCCGAGCGTGCCCGCGCGCCAGCCGGACCAGCTGCAGGAGCGCCGCGGCCCGGCGGTGGCCGCGGCCTTCGACGATGCCGGCGAGCCGACCAAGGCCGTGCTGGGCTTTGCCCGATCCTGTGGCGTCGAGGTCGAGCGCCTGGAGCGCGAGACCACCGACAAGGGCGAATACCTGGTGTTTCGCCAGCTGCAGCCGGGGCGCGCCCTCGGCGAACTGCTGCCGGAGATGCTGGAGGCCGCGCTGGACGCCCTGCCCACACCCAAGCGCATGCGCTGGGGCAGCAGCCGTACCGAGTTCGTGCGGCCCGCACACTGGCTGGTCGTACTGCACGGGCCCGAGGTGCTGGAGATGACCGTGCTGGAACAAACAGCGGGTCGGGAGACCCACGGCCACCGCTTCCATCAGCCCGGCGCCCTGGAGCTCAAGCGCGGGAACGACTACGCCGAGCGGCTGCGTCGCCCGGGGTTTGTCGAGCCGTCTTTCGAGGCGCGCCGCGAGCGCATCCTCGAGCAGGTCCACGAGCAGGCGAAGGCCCTGGGTGGGCGTGCGCTGGTGGATGCGGACCTGCTGGACGAGGTGACCGCGCTGGTCGAGTGGCCGGTGGCGCTGACCGGCGGTTTCGACCCGCGTTTCCTGGACGTCCCGCAGGAGGCGCTGATCTCCACCATGCAGGACAACCAGAAATACTTCCCGGTGGTCGACGAGGCTGGCCGCATGCAGCCGCACTTCATCGTGATCAGCAACATCGAATCGCGCGACCCGCACGCGGTGCGCGACGGCAACGAGCGCGTGCTGCGCCCGCGCTTCGCGGATGCCGAGTTCTTCTGGCAGCAGGACCGCAAGAAGCGCCTGGAAGAGCGCCTGGAGGCGCTGGACTCGGTCGTGTTCGAAAAGCGCCTGGGCACGCTGCGCGACAAGTCCATGCGGCTGGAGGCCCTGATGCAGCGCCTGGCCGGGCTGATGGGCCTCGACGCACCCCTCGCTGCGCGCGCCGCACGTCTGGCCAAGTGCGACCTGGTCACCCAGATGGTGTTCGAGTTCACCGAGTTGCAGGGCACCATGGGGCGTTACTACGCCCTGCACGACCGCGAGGACGAGACCGTCGTCGCCGCGATCGAGCAGCACTACTGGCCGCGCCAGTCCGGCTCCGAGCTGCCGGACGCCCCGCTCGCCCAGGCGCTGGCGCTGGCCGATCGTCTCGACACCCTGGTCGGCATCTTCGCCATCGGCAAGCAGCCCAGTGGCACCAAGGACCCGTTCGCCCTGCGCCGCGCCGCGCTGGGGCTGGTGCGCATCCTGGTCGAGCGCGAACTGCCGCTGGCCTTGACCCCCTTGCTGCAGGCCGCCGCCGAACCCATCCGCGAACGCGTGCCGGAGGCCGATCAGGCCGTGGAGCCGGTACGCGAGTACATCCTCGAGCGCCTGCGTGGGTACCTGCTGGAACAGGGTCAGGCGCACGAGACTATCGAGGCGGTGGCCGCGGTCGCGCCGGATGCCCCGCTGGATTTCGTGCGCCGCGTGCGCGCGGTCAGCCTGTTCCGCGAACGCCCGGAGGCCGAGGCGCTGGCCGCCGCGAACAAGCGGATCCACAACCTGCTGCGCAAGGCCGGCGAGGAGGCCGAGGCGGAACTCGATCCGGAGGCCCTGGCGCTGGACGAGGAGCGTCAGCTGTACCAGGGCCTGCAGGCCGTGCGTCCGGGGGTCGAGCAGGCGGTGGCCGACGGTGACTACCTGCATGCGCTCGGCGAACTGGCAGGCCTGCGAGACCGGGTGGACACCTTTTTCGACCAGGTGATGGTGATGGCCGAGGACGCCGCAGAGCGGCGCAACCGCCTGGCCCTGCTGCGTGAACTGCGTCGCGCGTTCGAGACCGTGGCCGACATCGGCCGCCTGGCGACGGGGTAGGGCCGGGCGATGCTGCCCCTGATCCGAGGTCTGCTGTTCCAGCTGGGGCTCGTTGGCTCCATCCTGGTCTTCGGGCTGCTGGTACCCCCGCTGATCTGGCCGTTTTCCCGCCCCGTCCGCTACCGTGTCCTGACCCTGTGGGGCCGGTTCAACGTCTGGTGGCTGCGTGTCAGTTGCGGCATCGATTACCGGGTGCATGGGCGCGAGCACATCGACCCCTCGCGCCCGCATGTGGTGCTGTCCAAGCACCAGTCGGCCTGGGAGACCGTGGCCTTCGTCGCGATCTTTCCCATGCAGACCTGGGTGCTCAAGCGTGAACTCATGCGGATCCCCCTGTTCGGCTGGACGCTGTCCATGCTCGATCCGGTACCGATTGATCGCGAGGGCGGACGCCAGGCCCTGGAGAACCTGGTGGCCGAAGGCAAGCAGCGCCTGGACCAGGGCCGCTGGGTGATCGTGTTCCCCGAGGGCACGCGCGTGGCCCCGGGCGAACACGGGCGCTACCGTCAGGGCGGCGCGATGCTCGCAGTGCGCACCGGCTACCCGGTCCTGCCGGTGGCGCTGAACAGCGGGAGCTTCTGGCCGAAAAAGGGCCTGCGGCGCTATCCCGGCACCGTCGAGGTAGTGATCGGGGCACCGATCGAGACCGCTGGTCGCAAGCCGGTCGAGGTGCTGTCCGAGGCCGAGAGCTGGATCGAGACCACCATGACCGAGATCGAACCTCGCCCCGCCACCCTGTCGACGGAGAAGCCCGATGGCCAGTGAACCCCTGATCAGCGCCCCATTGGTCGAACTGCGTGACCGGACCATCTACCGGATCGGCGATTCGGAACCGGCCGTGTGGCTGATCGACGACCTCGAGCTCGGCGGCATCCTGGTGAACGCGCCGATCTATTCGGAGTCGCTCCTGGAGGCGATCCGGGCCATCAGCAAGCCCGCGTACCTGTTCCTGCCCAGCCGGCATGGGGCGCAGGATCTGGATGCCTGGCGCGCTGCGGGACTGGAGACCCTCACGTTCGAGGCCGAGGCCCCGGCGATCCGCGCAGCGGGCGGCGAGATCGATATCGCCTTCAACCGCAAGCAGCGCCTGTCGCGCACCATCGACTTCCTGCCGATGGCCGGCGTAACCGATGGCACCTGTGCACTGCGCCTGAAGAATCTGCCCGGCGTGGTCTTCTTCGGCCCTGCCCTGGCCCCGGGCGCGGACGGCTGGCCCACGCTGATCCAGAACCCTGAGGATCATTCCTTCGAGGCACGCCTGTTCGGTGCCCTCGGAGTGAAAGACCTGAAGTTTGCCTACGCCTTCTGCGACCGATTTGATCCCGCCACTACACAGTTCGGCCCGGACGCTGACCAGCACATCCAGGCCCGCATCGAGGCCGTGTTCGACGACTAGGGTTGGGTGCCCGCGGCCTGGCGCGGCTGAGGGGTGTCCCTCGCCGATTGCCGCGGCGCGTTGCGCCTCGCAATGACGAGTCGATACGGGTTCCTGCACTCGATTCGTGTGCGTCAGCTGCGGGTGATCAGGGTCTGGATCACGTGGCCGGCGGCGGTCAGGCCGAAGATCGCGGGCAGGTAGGAGATGGTGCCGTTGACCGAGCGCGGGCGCCCGCCGTCGCCGACCGGCCGGTGCTCCGTGCCCTTGCGCGGCTGCTCGATGGAGAACACCACGGGGTAGTCGAGATGTGCGCCCAGGCGCCGCAGCCGCTTGCGCATCTGCCGCGCGAGCGGGCACACGCGGGTCTCGGTCAGCGGCCCTACGCGCACGGCCGTCGGGTCGATGCGCCCACCTGCGCCCATGCTCGAGATCACGGCCTGCCCGCGGGCCTGGGCGGTCGCGACCAGCGCGGCCTTGCAGACAATGGAGTCGATCGCGTCCAGCACGAAGTCGGCATCCTCGGGGACCAGGTCGCCGATGGTGTCGGGCTGGAGGAAGTCCTGGCGAATGATGACCTCGATGTCGGGATCGATGTCGCGGATGCGGTTCGCCATGATCTCGGTCTTGGGCCGGTCCACGGTGGAGCGCAGCGCGACGAGCTGGCGGTTCAGGTTGGAGGCCCCGACCACGTCGTGATCGGCGAGGGTCATGCGTCCGACCCCGGCCCGCGCGATCGCCTCGGCCGCGTAGCTGCCCACACCGCCCAGTCCGGCGATGAAGACATGCCGATCGCGCAGGCGCGCGGTGACGTCATGCCCCAGCAGCAGATCCGTGCGTTCGGTAAAGGGATTGTGCGGGGCGTCGGCGGGCGAGCTCATGCAGCGGAACCGGTCGGGAGCCGGAGGACCCGGCGTGCGTTTTGTGACGTGATTATAGCCATCTCGGCCGGATCCATGTCTCGCAGGGCCGCGAGCTGGCGGTTGACCTCGGCGGTCATGGCCGGTTCGTTGCGCTCGCCCTGGTGTCCGGCCAGCGGTTGGTCCGGGGCGTCCGTCTCCACCACCAGCGCCTGCAGCGGTGCGTCGCGCACCACGCGGTGCAGTTTCTTTGCGCGCTCGTAGGTCACGGGCCCTCCGATCCCGAGTGCAAAGCCGAGATCCGCCGCCTGCCGAGCCTGCTGCGGACTCCCGATGAAGGCATGCAGGATGCCGCTGATGCCGGGGTACTGGCGCAGGCCCTTCAGGACCTCGTCGAGCGCGCGGCGGCTGTGGATGATCACCGGCAGCTCGCGTTCCCGGGCGATGGCCAGTTGCCGCGTATAGAACCGCCACTGACGGTCCCAGTCGAGCTCCTGGTGGTAGCCGTCCAGTCCGATCTCGCCGACGGCGACGGTCTCCGGGTGCGCGTCCAGCCAGGGCTCCAGCGCGTCGAGGTCGTCATCCGCATGGTCCTGCAGGAAGATTGGGTGCAGACCGTAGGCGACATGCAGACCATCGTAGTGCCGGTGCAGGGCGTCCAGATCCGGCCAGCGGGCACGCGTGACGCCGGGCAGGACCAGCTCCCGCACGCCGGCGGCGCGGGCCCGGTCCAGCACCGCCGGGCGGTCCGGATCGAACGCGTCGAGGTCCAGGTGGACGTGCGTATCGATCAGGTGCAACGGATCCGACCTACGGACAGGGGTAGGTATAGCGGGCGTGGATCGCCTCGATGGCTTCCAGCACGGCGTCGGACAGGGTGATGTCGACGGTGGCGATGTTCTCGCGCAGCTGTTCCATGGTGGTCGCGCCGACCAGGTTGCTGGTCACGAACGGTTGCTGGTTGACGAAGGCCAGTGCCAGCTGGGTTGGCGTCAGCCCATGTTCGGCGGCGAGCCTGGCGTACTCGGCGGTCGCGGCCAGGCCGGATTCGTTGCTGTAGCGCTGGAAGCGCTCGAACAGGGTCAGGCGGGCACCTGCCGGCTTGGCGCCATCCAGGTACTTGCCGGAGAGCATGCCGAAGGCCAGCGGCGAGTAGGCCAGCAGGCCGGCGTCCTCGCGGATGGCCATCTCGGCCAGGCCCGCCTCGAAACTGCGGTTGAGCAGGTTGTAGGGGTTCTGGATGGAGACAATGCGCTCGGACAGGCCGCGGTCATGTGCGCGGATCCATTCCATGAAGCCCCACGGGGTCTCGTTGGAGATGCCGATGGTCCGCACCCGGCCGCTGGCGACCATGGCCTTCAGGGCGGCGGCGGTCTCCTCGATCGGCGTGGCGTTATCGTCGGGCTTGTGGCTGTAACCGAGCTGGCCGAAGAAGTTGGTCGCGCGCGCCGGCCAGTGGACCTGGTAGAGGTCCAGATAGTCGGTCTGCAGCCGCTTGAGACTGTCGCTCAGGGCCTGCTCGACGTGTTCGCGGTTCAGCTGGGGGCCGCCGCGCAGGTAGTCGATCATGCCGGGGCCGGCGACCTTGCTGGCCAGCACGACCTGTTCGCGATTCTGGCGCTGCGCCAGCCAGTTGCCAATGTAGGTCTCGGTCAGGCCCTGGGTGTCTTCGCGCGGCGGCACCGGATACATCTCGGCGGCGTCGATGAAGTTCACGCCCTGCCCCAGCGCGTAGTCGAGCTGCTCGTGCGCCTCGGCCTCGGTGTTCTGCTCGCCCCAGGTCATGGTGCCCAGGCCGATCAGGCTGACTTCGATATCGGTACGTCCCAGCTTGCGGTACTGCATGCCTTCTCCCGGGGTGTGGTGGAGTGCGTTTCAGGTGAACAGGGTCAGGACCCCGGTGTAGCCGTACAGGCGGTTGGCGAAGATCTCGCCATTGGCGAAGAAGCCGACCAGGGGTACGTCCCCCAGCCCCTTTTGCACGATAGCCAACTCCGCGCCTTCCTGCCCGAACTGGTGGCGTCCGCGCCCGACACAGGAGACGTAGAGCGCCCCGCGAATGCCGTTGGGTGCCTGGGCGCGCACCTGTTCCAGCATGCGTTCCAGGTCGTCGCGGGCGGCCTGGCCGTCGCGGCGCACGAACAGGATCTGCGACCCCGGTTCCAGCATCTCGCCGATCGCGAGGACCTCCTGGTCCAGGTCCACCCCGATGATGTTGCGCACGCGATAGTCGCCGGTATCCGAGCCGGCGATGGGAAAGCCGACCAGGATGTAGCCCAGCGCGCGTTCCAGATCGCGCGACAGGACATCGCCGATGATGCCCTTGAATGCCGGCAGCGCCTGCTGCCCGTCCAGACGCACAATGATGTTGCGCCAGGTCTCGGTCAGCTCGTGCTGGCCGGGCAGCGGTGTGCAGCCCTGGCTGTGGCGCGCGGCGATGGCGACATCGTCGCGCAGCGCCAGGCCGGTGATGCCCGAGGCGGAGACCCCGTCGGCGATCTGTACCACGCCGGGCTCGCCGGAGTTGACACCCCCGGTGGCGAACCAGGCGGTCTGCTCGCCGATCTCCGTCAGTATGTCTTCCAGGCCCTCCGTTTGGGGGTCGGCATTCAGGATCAGACGCCCCGGGGTCTGCGGGTCGAGGAAGCCGTCCAGTTCCTGTACCAGATCCTCGAAGCGACGTACCGGATGGTAGATGACCCGAACACTGGATGCCGGGAACTCGCCGATCATCAGGGTCACACCGGGCTGCTCGTAGAGCTCGTCGCGCGGGCCGATGATTGCCATGGCCATGCCGCCGACGAAGTGATCGATCCCGAGGCCTTCGCGCAGGTGTTTCAGCAGGCTGCGGGCGTGGCGGCTCAGGGGGTCGGAGAGATAGATGAAGCCGACGCGTACCTGATCATCGCCACGCACCGGCTGTTCGCCGAGCTCGGCGATCAGGGTGGTGGCCAGGGCCCCGGGCTCGTCGCCGCGGGCGGTGGCGCTGCGAAAGGGTGTGGTCATAAACCGAGATGCTCCAGCATGCTGAGGGCCTCGTTGTCGTCGACCGGCAGGCCGGTGTGCACGTGCAGGCCGCCGTCTTCGGCGAAGACCAGGCGGGCGTGGTGGCGAGTGTCCAGTTCCTCCAGAAACCAGGCGATCTCGGAGGGGTGCACGGCATGCTGCCCGCGCGTCAGGTGGCGCACGAGGATGGCGTCCTCGCGTACGTCCAGAAACAGTGGCTGAGGGAGCTCCAGCGGCAGGATGTAGGTCTGCACCAGCCATTCCACCGGGGTGGGGCGCCGCCGCGGCAGCGGTCGGCTGTCCATGCGGAAGTGGCCCCCGCCGCCCGGCTGCTTGATGAGCTCCTCCAGCCAGTCTCCGTTGAAACCCTGGTGCACGATCAGCGAGCGTCCGTCGTAACGGCTGCGAAAGCGCTCCATCTGTTGGGCCGGCCGTGGCCCGAAGAGTCCGATCACGCCAACTCCGTCCTGTTGGTTAAATCCCGAATCCTAGCGGAATGCCCGGCCATGAACGAAAAAAGCCCCGCCGGAGCGGGGCTTGGGAACTTCTCTTGGGCTTGCGGATCAGCCGCGACGCGACAGCATCTCGTGGATGATCGGGGCCAGAATGACCTCCATCGCGAAGCTCATCTTGCCGCCCGGGACCACCAGGGTCTTGGGATCGGACATGAAGGAGTCCGGGATCATGTTCTGCAGGTACGGGAAGTCGATGCCGAGCTTCGCCGGATCCTTGAAGCTGATCACCACCATCGACTCGTCCGGGGTCGGCACCGCGCGGGCGATGAACGGGTTGGAGGTGTCCACCGTCGGCACGCGCTGGAAGTTGATGTCGGTGTAGCCGAACTGCGGGGTGATGTAGTTCACGTAGTCCGGCATGCGGCGCAGGATCGTGTCGACGATCGCCTCGGCGGAATAGCCGCGCTCGGCGTTGTCGCGGAAGATCTTCTGGATCCACTCGAGGTTCACGATCGGCACCACGCCGATACCCAGGTCCACGTGCTGCGCGGCGTCCACTTCGCCGTTCACGACCAGGCCGTGCAGGCCTTCGTAGAACATCAGATCGGTGCCCGGCTGGATCTCTTCCCAGGGGGTGAACTCGCCCGGTCCAAGGTTGGTGCCAAGGCGCTCGTTGTGCTCGGCCGCCTCTTCGTCGGAGTGCAGGTAGTAGCGCTTCTCGCCCTGGCCGGTCTCGCCGTAGGTCTTGAACAGCCCCTCGATGCGATCGAACAGGTTGGCTTCGGGGCCGAAGTGCGAGAAGTGATCGTTGCCGTCGGCGGCGGCCTTCTGCATCGCCTCCTTCATTGCCTTGCGGTCATAGCGATGGAAGCTGTCGCCCTCGATCACAACCGGGCTGATCTGCTCGCGACGGAAGATGGACTCGAAGGAGCGCTTGACGGTGGAGGTGCCGGCACCCGAGGAACCGGTCACCGCAATCACGGGATGCTTCTGGGACATGGGATTTCTCCTTGCAAACGGGTTGCTAAAGGTTGCGTTTAACAGACTAGAAAATCAGGTTGAGCATGAACATGGCGACCACGGCGAACAGGATGGTCATGATGCCGCCCGCCTTCATGAAGTCCTTCACCCGATAGCCGCCGGGGCCCATGATCAGGGCGTTCACCTGGTGGGTCGGGATCAGGAAGGAATTCGAGGTGGCGATCGCCACGGTCAGCGCGAACACGCGCGGGTCGGCATCCATGCCCGCGGCCTGCGCGGCGATCGCGAAGTTGATCGCCAGCGGCACCAGCAGCACGGTCGCGCCGACGTTGGACATGACCAGCGTGAAGAACGTGGCCAGGGCGAAGATCGTCGCCTGCAGCACCCAGGGCGGTACGGTCCCCAGCATCTCCAGCGTGTTCTGCGCGATCCAGGCGGCGGTTCCGGTGTTCTCCACCGCCATGCCTAGCGGGATCAGTGACGCCAGCAGGAAGACGGTCTTCCAGCTGACGGCGCGATAGGCGTTGTCGAGGCTGATGACGCCGGTCAGGATCATGCCCAGTGCGCCGGTCAGCAGTGCGACCGAGAGCATCAGGTCGGTGAACACGATCAGGCCCACGGTCAGCGCCAGGAAGAACAGCGCATGCGGCACCTTGGACGGTACCAGTTCCTCGCGCGGATAGTCCGACGTGATCACCACGAAATCGCGGTCCTGCTCCAGCCGGGCCAGCGATTCCCAGGTGCAGTGCACCACCAGGATGTCGCCCGGTTCCAGGGGGATGTCGCGCAGCCCCTCGCCGTAGGTCTCGTTGCCGCGCTGGATGCGCATCACCGACAGGCCGTAGGTCTGGCGCATCGCCAGTTCGGTGACCGTCTTGCCGGCGAGGTTCGAGCCCGGCGCGATGGCGACCTCGGCGACGCCGGAACGCCCACTGTCCAGGGCGTTGGCGAACACGTCGAGATGGGTGCTGGGACGCTTGCGCGTGCCCTCGCACAGCTTTTCCATGCGTGACGGGCTGGCCAGCACGGCCAGGTGCGAGTTGGCCTGGATCTCGTAGCCGGTCCACGGTGCCATGCGCAGCTCGTCGCGCATGTAGGTGCCGACGATCGCGATCCCGGTCTCGCGCTCAATCTCGGCCACCGTGCGCCCAACCATCGGGTCGTTCTCCGGGACGAACAGCTCATGGATCTCGTAGGACAGGCCGTACACGCGCTGGAAGTAGTCCTGTGCACTTTCGCGCTGGGTGGCCTTGCTCTTGACCGACGGCAGTACGAAGCGGCCCAGCAGCACGAAGTAGACGATGGCGGTGGCCAGCAGGGCCAGGCCGATCGGGGTCACGTCGAACAGCTGGAACGGTTCCATGTCCGACGGCAGCAGGTCGTTCAGCAGGATCAGCGGGCTGGACCCGACCAGAGTGATGGTGCCGCCGACGATCGCGGCGAAGCCCATCGGCATCAGCAGGCGCGACAGCGGGATGTTCAGACGATTGGAGATGCGGCTCATCACCGGCATGAACAGCGCGGCTGCGCCGATGTTCTGCATGAAGCTGGAGATTACGCCGACGGTTCCGGAGACGGTCGGGATGATGCTTTTTTCGGTGGTGCCACCCACGCGCATGATGAACGCCGCCACCTTGTGCATCACGCCGGTCTTGTCCAGGCCGGCGCCGATAATCATCACCGCGATGATCGAGATCACCGCATTGGAGGCGAAGCCGCTGAACAGCTCTTCCTGGCCGACCAGCATCCCGAGTCCGGGCACCAGCGTCAGCAGGCCGAGCAGGACCATCACCGAGATCGCCGCCAGGTCGACCCGGATGATCTCGGAGACAAACAGGAAGATCGTGAACGCGAGCAGCGCAAGCACCACGATCATCTCGGTGGTCAGCGTAAGGTTTTCCATGTTCCAGTCGTGTCCTGAGGACCCGCGCCGGACGGCGCGTGGCCAGAAGCCGAAAAAGGGGACTCGCGCCGGGCGCAGGCGCCGAGGCGGGTCGGCGGAAACAGATTCCGCCTTTCCCTTGAAAGCGCGGGATTATTTCATCCCGCGGGCACGGACGCAAAAAATGCGCCGGCGTCGGGTTGGCGGTTCGGTCGGCGCGGGCCCGAGTGCTGGGGCGCGGGCCCGAGTGCTGGGGCGCGGGCCCGAGTGCTGGGGCGCGGGCCCGAGTGCTGGCGTTTGCCGGCATGTCGGTTATGCTTGGGAAAAGTCCAGGTGGAGACCCCAGCATGTCCGAATCCGATGCCCCGATGTGCCGTTTCGAGACCATCGTCCTGGCGACGGATGGCTCCGAATTCAGCGAATCCGCCGAGAATGTGGCGCTGGATCTGGCGCAGCGCTGTGGTGCGCGCCTGATCGTCGCACGGATTATCCGCACCGATACCCAGCACGATGCGTTGTCTCCGCCGCGCAGCCACGAGGCGAGCGTTGCCGGCCAGACCGATCTGGACGCACTGGAAAAGCGCGCCCGCGAGGTGGGCATCGATGCCTCCATGATCCTGCGCCACGGGGTCGACCGGCACCAGGAGATCGTCGCCATTGCCGAGGAGTTCAAGGCCGGGCTGATCGTCATCGGCCGACGCGATCGCGGTGACCTCTCGCGCCTGATGGTGGGGGACGCCACGCGCAAGGTCGTGGGGCTCGCACCCTGCAACGTGATGATCGTCCCGCGCGGCGCCCAGGCGCCGCATCGCGGGCTTCTGGTGGGGACCGACGGCTCCGACCTTGGGGACCAGGCCGCGCGTGCCGCAATCGAGCTGGCCGGCTATTGCAAGCTTCCGATCACGATCGTGTCCGTGGCGGTCCCGGGGCAGAACGAGGAGCGGCGTCAGGAGGGTGTTCAGGCCATCCAGCGTCTGCAGGGCGAGGCCCGCGAGAAGGGGCTGGAGGCCGATGCGACCTTCGAGGAGGGGCGCCCCGAGGTCACCCTGCTGGAGGTCGCTGCGCGCGACCATCGCGATCTGGTGGTGGTCGGCAGCCACGGGCGTACCGGGCTCAAGCGCCTCCTGATGGGCAGCGTGTCCGAGCGCGTGATTGGCGGGGCTGACTGCCCGGTCCTGGTGGTCAAGAACGTCTGATCCGACCCGGCATCGCGCCGGGTATCATCAGGCGGGTTCGTCGGTGCGCCGGTAGAGCAGATCGGCGACCTGGTGGCCGCGTTGCTCCCCGCGCCGTTCGAACTTGGTCACCGGGCGCTCCGGCGGCCGGCCGGGAGCCGGGATCAGGCCATCCGGCACGAACCATGGCCGGCATTCCTCCAGCACCACCATCATGTGTTCGGCGTATTCTGCCCAGTCGGTCGCCAGATGCAGCCGCCCGCCCGGCCGGATGCGCGTCGCCAGGTGGCGCACGAAGGCCGGCTGGATCAGGCGCCGCTTGTGGTGGCGCTTCTTGTGCCAAGGGTCGGGGAAGAACACCTGCACGCAGTCCAGGCTGGCGGGCGTCAGGTAGTGCTCCAGCAGTTCCACCGCATCGACGTCGCTGACGCGCACATTGGTCAGGCCGCGCTGCTCCACCTCGCGCAGCAGATGTCCGACCCCCGGCCGGTGCACCTCGGTCCCGATGAAGTCGCGTTCCGGTTGGTTCGCGGCCTGCTCGGCCAGGCTCTCGCCGTCCCCGAAGCCGATCTCCAGCGTCACGGGTGCCGTGCGCCCGAAAACGGAAGTCAGGTCCAGCGGTGCCGCGGGTGTCGGTAGCTGCAGGCCAAAGCGCGGAAACAGGTCGTCCAGTGCCCGCTGCTGGCCCGGCGTCAGCCGGCCCTCGCGGCGCACGAAGCTGCGGATACGGCGGTAGAACGGCTTGTCGTCCGTCTCGGCGTTGGCGTGGTCGCTCATGCTCAGCTGAAGAACAGGCCGGTCTGCGGCGAGGAGGCCGAGGCGTAGCGCCGCGGCGCCATGCGCCCGGCGCGAAAGGCCTGGCGCCCGCCGATGATCGCGTGGCGCATCGCCGAGGCCATCAGCACCGGGTCGTCGGCCGCGGCGATGGCGGTGTTCATCAGCACGCCGTCGCAGCCCAGCTCCATTGCGATGGCGGCGTCCGAGGCGGTGCCGACTCCGGCATCCACCAGCACCGGAACCGAGGCGTTCTCCACGATCTCGCGGATGTTGTAGCGATTCTGGATCCCCAGGCCCGAGCCGATCGGCGCGGCCAGCGGCATGATCGCCAGGCAGCCGATGTCTTCCAGGCGCTTCGCCAGCAGTGGGTCGTCGGTGGTGTAGACCATCACGTCGAAGCCCTCGGCCACCAGCGTCTCGGCGGCCTTCACGGTCTCGAAGACGTCCGGGTACAGGGTCTTCTCGTCACCCAGGACCTCCAGCTTCACCAGGTTGTGGCCGTCGAGCAGCTCGCGTGCCAGGCGGCAGGTGCGGATCGCATCCTCGGCATTGAAGCAGCCGGCGGTATTCGGCAGCAGCGTGTAGCGCTCCGGCGAGATCACGTCCAGCAGGTTGGGTTCGTCCGGGTTCTGGCCGATGTTGGTGCGGCGGATGGCGACGGTCACGATCTCCGCGCCGCTCGCCTCGATGGCATCGCGGGTCTGGTCGAGATCGCGGTACTTGCCGGTCCCCACCAGCAGGCGGGAGGTGAACTCGCGCGTGCCTACGCGGAACAGGTCGTCGGCGGACGCGGCCGATTCGGTCATGGTCATTCCTTCGTTGAAAAGTGGTCGCAGGCCGGGCGGCTGGGCAATCTAGCCGCCCCCGATTGCCTGCACGATCTCCACGCGATCCCCGGGTTTCAGGGGATGGGCCGCGTGCTCGCTGCGCGGGACCAGCTCTTCGTTCACCTCCACCGCCAGACGGCGGCCGCCAAGGCCGCGTGCCTCGATCAGCGCGGCCAGGGTGGCCTCGCGATCATCGGGGAGTTCAAAGGGTTCGCCGTTCAGCTGAATCTGCATGGTTCTTCGACTGCTCAGTTTACCGTTGAGCCGGAGGCCGACAAGGCCTACAATCGGCGGCGCAAGCGGGTGTAGTTCAATGGTAGAACGGGAGCTTCCCAAGCTCTTAATGTGGGTTCGATTCCCATCACCCGCTCCATTCTATCAGGCTTCCCGGCCTCACCGGTCCCCGGAAAGCGGGATATGGACTTGCTCCAGACCCCTGTTATATCGTCGGAATCATGAACATCGACTCCAACAACCCGGATCTGCTCTCGGTCCACGCCGCGCGCGAAATGCTGCGCGAGCACGCGATCTCCCCGACCGAGCAGCGCGTCGAGATTGCCCGCGTGATGTTCGCCCGCCATCAGCACCTCAGCGCCGAGCAAATCCTCGGGCAGCTAATGCGGCATGCCTCGCGGGTGTCCAAGGCCACGGTGTACAACACCCTGAACCTGTTCGCCGAGAAGGGGCTGGTGCGCGAGGTCGTGATTGATCCGGCCAAGCTGTTCTACGACTCCAACCTGAATCCGCATCACCACCTGTTCCATACCGATACCGGACAACTGGAAGACGTGGATCCGGCGCGGATCGACATCTCCGATCTGCCCGCCCTGCCGGAAGGCAAGGAACTCGAGGGTGTGGACGTCGTCTTCCGCGTGGGCCGCCGCCGCTCCTGAGCCGGTGATCGGTCGATTGTCCGGGCTCGCCGGATTGTGGTCGGCACCGGCCCTCGCTATCATGTCGCGCTTCGCCGGTGTAGCTCAGTTGGTAGAGCAATCGATTCGTAATCGATAGGTCGGAGGTTCGACTCCTCTCGCCGGCACCATCTTTTTCTGTGGTTTTCCCGCGTCCGCTCAGCCCCGGTTGCCGCTGCGCTGCGGGCGGCTGCCTCCGGGGCGGCCGCCTCCGCCGGAGCGCGGGCCGCCGCGGCGATCGTCGCGCGGCTTGCGCGGGCGCGGTTTCGGCTTGACCGCATCCTGGAACAGGCGTGCCGGGTCCACGCTCGCGGTGGGGATGCGCTCGCCCAGGTAGCTCTCGATATCCGGCAGGTAGAAGGCCGAGTCCTCGCAGCCGAAGCTGATCGCGTCACCTTCGGCGCCCGCACGTGCGGTACGCCCGATACGGTGCACGTAGTCCTCGCCGGACTGCGGCAGATCGAAGTTGAAGACATGCGTGACCGCCGGGATGTGCAGCCCGCGGGCGGCCACGTCGGTCGCCACCAGGTAGGTGTATTCGCCAGCGGCGAAGTGTTCCAGCAGCTGCGAGCGCTTGTTCTGCGGCACGTCGCCGGACAGCAGCGCGGCCTTCTGGTCGTTCACGTTCAGCCAGTCGCAGACCTTCTCGGCGCCGTGCTTGGTGTTCACGAACACGATGGCGCGCTCCGGCTTGAGGTCGCGTGCGAGCCCGAGGAGCAGCGGGATTTTTTCGTCGTTGGCCGGGTAGTAAATCACCTGGCGCACGCGGTCGGCAGTCAGGGTCTCGGCCTCGACCTGGACCTTTTCCGGATTGTTCATGTGCTCGTACGCCAGCTCCATCACGCGGAAGGACAGCGTGGCGGAGAACAGCATCGACAGGCGTTCGCTGGTCGGCGCGCAGCCACGCATCAGAAAGCGCACATCCTTGATGAAGCCGAGATCGAACATGCGATCCGCCTCGTCCAGCACCACCACCTCCGTATGCTTGAGGCCGAAGACCTTCTGCTTGAAGTAGTCGATGATGCGTCCGGGCGTGCCGATCAGGATGTCGGCGCCGGCCTCCAGCTGTTCGCGCTGGCTGTCGTAGCCGGTGCCGCCGTAGGCCAGCGCGAGCTTCAGCCCGGTCTCGGCGCCCAGCGATTCGGCATCCTTGTGGATCTGGATCGCCAGTTCGCGGGTCGGGGCCAGGATCAGGGCGCGCACGTCCGTGGGCCGCCGGTTGGGCGAAGGCTGCTGGCGCAGCAGGCGGTTGAAGGTCGCGATCAGGAAGGCGGCCGTCTTGCCGGTCCCGGTCTGGGCCTGGCCGGCGACGTCGTGGCCGGCCAGCGCGATCGGCAGGGTCTGTGCCTGGATCGGGGTGCAGGTTTCGAAACCGGTGGCGCGGATGCCCGCCTGGACGGGTTCGGGCAGATCGAGCTGGTCGAAGCGGGGTGTGTCCTGCACGGTTTCGGTCATGGGGTTCCTCGGTTCCTGCGTATTACTTGAACTGTCCGGCGTTGATCGTCGATAGTAAGGGCCGTGCAGCCGGCGGTGCGGGCTGCTCCCCCAACCCAAGTCATGAGGGCTCGGAGTGAGCGACAAAATTGTGTACACATCGGACGCCGGTTTCGACGAGGACGTCCTGAAGGCGGATCAGCCGGTCCTGGTGGACTACTGGGCCGAGTGGTGCGGGCCCTGCAAGATGATCGCCCCCATTCTGGACGAAATCGCCGAAGAATACGCCGGCAAGGTCAAGGTCGCCAAGCTGAACATCGACGAGAACCCGTCCACGCCGCCGAAGTACGGCATCCGCGGGATCCCGACGCTGATGCTGTTCAAGAACGGCGATGTCGAGGCCACCAAGGTCGGTGCCCTGTCCAAGTCGCAGCTGACTGCGTTCCTGGATCAGCACCTGTAACACCCGGGCCTGGCGGTTAACCGCCAGGCCTCGCAGGCGCCCGGCTTCACCGGGGTTGCCCCGCGCCGCCGCCTCGCTTACCATCGAACCAGTTCGAGTGGCCGCCAGGCCATTCCCTGCCTCCTTCCAGTCAATCCGAGTGACCACCCCCGGTCGCCGATCATCCACGTTGAACACAGCATCCCACGCATGAATCTGACCGAATTGAAGCGGATGTCCGCTGCCGATCTCGTGGCCTTTGCCGAAGAAAAAGGCATCGAGAACATGTCCCGTGCCCGCAAGCAGGAGATCATCTTCGCCCTGCTCAAGGCTCACGCGAAGAGCGGCGAAGCCATCTTTGGCGACGGTGTCCTCGAGATCCTCTCCGACGGCTTCGGCTTTCTCCGCAGTGCCGACAGCTCCTATCAGGCCGGGCCGGACGACGTCTATGTCTCGCCCAGCCAGATCCGACGCTTCGGACTGCGCACCGGCGACACCATCTCCGGCAAGATCCGCCCGCCCAAGGACAACGAGCGCTACTTCGCGTTGTTGAAGGTCTCGGAGATCAACTTCGAGCCGCCGGAGAACGCCAAGCACAAGGTGCTGTTCGAGAATCTCACCCCGCTGCATGCCAACAAGCGCATGCGCATGGAGCGCGGCAATGGCTCCACCGAGGACATCACCGCGCGGATCATCGACATCGTCTCGCCGTTCGGCAAGGGCCAGCGCGGCCTGATCGTCTCCCCGCCCAAGGCGGGCAAGACGCTGATGCTGCAGAACATTGCCCAGAGCATCGCCGGCAACTACCCCGAGTGCTATCTGATCGTCCTGTTGATCGACGAGCGCCCGGAAGAGGTCACCGAGATGGACCGCATGGTCCAGGGCGAGGTCGTCTCCTCCACCTTCGACGAACCGGCCCAACGCCACGTGCAGGTCGCCGAGATGGTGATCGAGAAGGCCAAGCGCCTGGTCGAGCACAAGCGCGACGTGGTGATCCTGCTGGATTCCATCACCCGCCTGGCGCGCGCCTACAACACCGTCTCGCCCAGCTCCGGCAAGGTGCTCACCGGTGGTGTGGATGCCAACGCCCTGCATCGCCCGAAGCGCTTCTTCGGTGCCGCGCGCAACGTGGAAGAGGGCGGCAGCCTGACCATCATCGCCACCGCACTGGTCGAGACCGGGTCGAAGATGGACGAGGTGATCTACGAGGAGTTCAAGGGCACCGGCAACATGGAGCTCCAGCTGGAGCGCCGCATCGCGGAGAAGCGCATTTATCCTGCGATCAACGTGAACCGTTCCGGTACCCGCCGCGAGGAGCTGCTGACCGCACCCGAGGAGCTGCAAAAGCTCTGGATCCTGCGCAAGTTCCTGCACGGCATGGACGACATCGAGGCCATGGAATTCCTGCTCGGCCGCATGCAGTCGTCCAAGACCAATTCCGAATTCTTCGACCAGATGAAGCGCAGCTGACAGGGGGCGGGCGCAGCCCGCCCCCTGTCAGCGCGAGCGCCAGCGAAGCGATCGCCCCACGCAGCCCCGGTCCCTCCCGGGCTGGCGCTCCGAGCCCTCCTGGTTGCCCCGCAGAGGGCACGGAGCGCATAGAGGATGAACAAGGCCCATTCTGGTCCAGCGGGATTGCAGGGCTGTTGATTCGCAGGGGATGGCAAGTTGCCGGAAGCCCGGTTACGGGCGTACCCCAAAGGGTCCACGCCTTCTGCGTTGTGCATGATCCAGCGGTGTCTACCGCCCCCGACAACCCCTGCGCCTTTCTCCGTGTCCGCTGTGCCCTATGTGGTGCGGCGATCAGACGAGCCACCTCGCCGGTCGCAGCCCGGATGGCGTTCAGCCCGGGACCGGCTCGAAGCTGATCAGCCGGTCCAGGCGCCACCATTGCCGCCGGCCCTCGGCGTCACGCAGGATCAGGTACTCCGCGCTGCGCCGGGTGCGCAAGTCCAGCGGCCGCACGATCGCGATGCGGTCCATCTCCCCGCGGCGCCAGTGCGTGCGCAGGGACTGACCGCGCAGGATGGCCAGCTCCAGCTCGGAATAGCGCTCGCAGTCGATCGGGGTATACGGTGGCGCCGCGCTCACTCGCCCTCCCGCTGGGCAGCGACGCGCGGAATCTCCTCGTCGCCGGCATCCTCGCGGCGGAACACGATGGGGGCACAGCACACCGCGCAGTCCTCGACCCATTCGCGGTCATTGCTGACCATGTCCACCGTGATCTCGCCGGGCTCGCCGCACCAGGGGCAGGCGAAACCAACAAACTCGACGGGACGCATTATCGACCCTCCTCCCGGCCCGCGGGCCAGGCTATCGGCGTGGCGATCGAGTCCTGCGGAGTCCCTTCCGGAAGAAAACGCTCCAGCACGTCATTGAGAAACGCCAGGCCCCGTTCCGTGGCCTGCAGGCGCTCCGTATCCGCCGCCAGCAGCCCGTCCGCGCGCAGTTCGGAAAGCGCCGGCTCGAGCGCCGCCAGCGGCAGGCCGCAATGCGCCTCGAAGCTCGCGGCCGGAACACCTTCCACCAGTCGCAGCGCGTTCAGCATGAACTCGAAGGGGCGCTCCGCCGTCGGCACGGTCTGATCGTTGTGCTGCAGCGGCCCGGCGAGATAGGCCTCCGGCTGGCGCGGCTTCACCCGCCGCAGGATCGTGCCATCGTGCACCTGCGTCAGCTTGCCGTGGGCCCCGGCGCCAATGCCGAGATAGTCGCCGAAGGTCCAGTAATTGCGGTTGTGGCGACATTCCTGCCCCGCGCGTGCATAGGCGGATATCTCGTATCGAGTATAGCCAGCCGCCGCCAGATGGGACTGGCCGCGGGTGAACAATTCCTCGATTGTGACGTCCTCCGGCAGTTCGGGTGGGCGCGCCGCGAACAGGGTGTTCGGCTCGAGGGTCAGCTGATACCAGGAGATGTGCCCCGGGTCCTGTTCGATGGCTGCTTGCAGGTCCGCCAGCCCGGCCGCCACCGACTGACCCGGTAGGCCGAACATCAGATCCAGATTGATCGCCTCGAAGCCGGCGGCCCGGGCATGTTCCACCGCGTCGCGGGCCTCGGTGGCGCCGTGGATGCGTCCCAGCCGGGCGAGCATCGCATCGTCGAAGCTCTGGACACCCAGCGACAGCCGATTGACCCCGGCCTCGCGGTAGCCGCGAAAGTAGGCGCGATCGGCGGTGCCAGGGTTGGCCTCCAGGGTCACCTCGCAGTCCGGGCGCAGCGGCAGGCGGGCACGCAGACCGGACATGAGAGCGTCCAGCGCCTCCGGCGGGAACAGGCTCGGGGTCCCGCCACCGATGAACACACTCTCCAGCCGCCGCCCCCATACATCCGGGAGCTGGCCCTCCAGATCCCGCAGCAGCGCCGCCACGTAGTCGTCGAACGGCGCCTCGCCGCGGGGCTCGTGGGAGTTGAAGTCGCAGTACGGACACTTGCGCACGCACCAGGGCAGGTGCACGTACAGCGCCAGCGGCGGCGGATGGATCAGGGCGGAGTTCATGTGCGGAGCATAGGCGAGCCCCCGGGTGGCGTCGAAAGCACCCAGTCCCGTCATTGCGGCCTCCGACGTCTGGGTTTTCGCGCCGATCGCCACGGCGCTGCGCGCCGCGCGATGACGGTGTTTTTTGCCCCCGTCGTTGCGAGGCCCCGTAGGGGCCGTGGAACAAAAGCGCGAAGCGCGTTGAACGGCCGCAGGCCGAGCGCAGCGAGTAGCCGCCCGACGACACCCCGGCGCATGTTCGGGCCCGCATCGGGGCCAGGCCCGGGAGATCGCCACACGCCTGCGGCGCTCGCGATGACGGTACTTCTGGTCCCCGTCATCGCGAGGCGCGCAGCGCCGTGGCGATCTCCCTGGATGCGCCCCGGAGCCAGGCAGGACCGGGTGTCAGGCCGGCGCGTGGCCCATTCGGTTGCGCAGGCTGGCCACGAGCTGTTGCAGGGCCTGGCCGCGGTGGCTCAGGCGGTTCTTGGTCGCCGGGTCCAGTTCGGCCGAGGTGCAGCCTTCCTCCGGAACGAAGAACAACGGGTCGTAGCCGAAGCCCTCGGCGCCGCTGGCCTGCTCGGCGATGCGTCCGGGCCACACGCCCTCGGCGATGATCGGGGCCGGGTCCTCGGCGTGTTCCAGGTACACCACCACGGCGCGGAAACGCGCACCCCGCTGTTCCGGTGGCACGCCTTGCAATGCCTCCATCAGCCGCGCGTTGTTGGCGGCATCGTCGGCGTCCGTACCGGCGTAGCGCGAGGAGTAGATCCCCGGCTGGCCGCGCAGGGCCTCCACCTCCAGCCCGGAGTCGTCGGCGATCGCCGGCAGTCCGGTGTGCCGGGCGGCGTTGCGCGCCTTCAGGATGGCGTTCTCCACGAATGTCAGGCCGGTCTCCTCGGCCTCGGGCACGTCATGCTCCGATTGCGGTTCGACCGCGAGGCCCAGCGGCTCCAGCAGGGTGCGGATCTCGCGCAGCTTGCCGGGGTTGCCGGTGGCCAGCACAACGCGTTGGGGTTCGCCGACCATGGCCCAAATCAGCCTTCGGCCAGAACGGCGCGCTGGGCGTCGCAGATCTCGCGGATGCCCTTCTCGCCCAGATCCAGCATCTGGTCCAGCTCGTCGCGGCGGAAGGCGTGGCCCTCGGCCGTGCCCTGGATCTCGATCACCCCGCCGGCCTCGTTCATTACCAGGTTCAGGTCGGTCTCGGCCTGGGAGTCCTCGTCGTAATCGAGGTCCAGCACCGGCGTGCCATTGAAGATGCCCACGGAGACCGCTGCCAGGTGTCCGTGCAGCGGGTCCTTGCGGATCAAGCCCTGTTCGCGTGCCTTGCGGATGGCATCGCGCAGCGCGACGTAGGCCCCGCTAATCGCGGCCGTGCGGGTGCCGCCATCGGCCTGGATCACGTCGCAGTCGACGATGATCTGGCGTTCGCCGAGGGCCTCGAGATCAACCGCGGCACGCAGCGAGCGGCCGATCAGGCGCTGGATCTCCATGGTGCGACCGCCCAGCTTGCCCCGGGCGGCCTCGCGCACCATGCGCTCGTGGGTGGAGCGCGGCAGCATGCTGTATTCGGCGGTGACCCAGCCGCGGCCCTTGTTCTTCAACCACGGCGGCACGCGCGACTCCACCGTGGCGTTGCACAGCACGCGCGTGTCCCCGAATTCCACCAGTACGGAACCCTCCGCGTGACGGGTGAAATGGCGGGTAAAACGCACGGGGCGCATCGCGTCGGCTGCTCGGCCACTGGGTCGCATGCTGTGATCCTTGCTAGATTTGAGAGGGGCGCAGTATACGGGCCATGAGTGTAGTGCGTTACCCCACTGGGCGACGCACTACACTCATGCCTTGCGCAGCAGGGACCGCAACGGGGGAATAATGATTACCAGCATGACCGGATTTTCCCGGCACGCCATCACCCTGGACGGGGGCGTGTTCGACTGGGAGCTCAAGAGCGTCAATCACCGCTACTTGGAGCTGCGGATCCACCTGCCGGATCACCTGCGCTCGCTGGAGGCCGAGGTGCGTAAGCGCCTCAAGGGCCACTTGGCACGCGGCAAGGTGGACGTGGTGCTGCGCGACCGAGGCCAGGCGGACAACGCCCCGGAGGCCTTCGATCAGGAGCGCGCGCAGGCGCTGATCGATGCCTGCGCGGCGATCGAGCGAAGGATGCGCAATCCGGCCCCGGTCTCGCCGCTGGACGTGCTGAGCTGGCCCGGCGTCCTGCAGGGCGCCTCGGATGCCGGCGAGGTCCTGGCGGAGCCGCTACTGGCCGGCTTCGACACCGCGCTGGAGGCCCTGGTCGCGATGCGCACGACGGAGGGGGCGGCCCTGGCCGATGGCATGCGCACGCGCCTGGAGGCCCTGGCGGAGCATGCCCGGACGGTACACTCGCGGCGTCAGCCGATGCTCGACGAGCAGCGCGAACGCATCCTGGCGCGTATCCGCGAACTGGACCTGCACCTGGACCCGAAACGCCTGGAGCAGGAGGTCGCGTTACTGGCCCAGCGCATGGATATCGCCGAGGAGCTGGATCGCATCGACGGTCACGTGGCGGCCGTGCGCGAGATCCTGGACCAGGGCGGGCCCAGCGGTCGGCGGCTCGACTTCCTGATGCAGGAGTTCAACCGCGAGGCCAACACCATCTCCTCCAAGTCGCACGATCTGGAGATCACGCGTGCCACAGTGGAAATGAAGGTCCTGATCGAGCAGCTGCGCGAGCAGGTGCAAAACCTGGAATAGCGCGATGCGCCGGTTTCGCCTGCGCCTGGCGATCTCGCGCCAGGAGATGGAGGACTACTACACTGGCCGCGCCGCGGTGGTCTTTGCGCAGGCCGACAGCGGCGAAAGCGTGCAATTCCCGGCGCGGCTGCTGCGCAGCCATCTGGATCAGCGCGGCGTGCATGGTGTGTTCGAACTGACTACCGACGATGACTACAAGCTGAGGGAGTTTCGCCGTGTGTAAGGGAGGCGTTCATCAGCCTGCACAATCGGCGCGAGTGCGGGCCAGTACAGTGAGCGCCGTCTCTCTCAGGCCCTTGAAAACGCGGGAAGTGTCCCCTAACTGTAAGGGTGAGTCAGATGACACCCACACAGGAGGGAATGCCATGACCATGACCCGCTACGAACCGTTCAGCCTGCTCGGTCAACTGTCGCGCGAACTCGGTCGCATGCCGGACATGCCCGGCGCCGAGGACTCTTCCGCGACCTCAGACTGGGCCCCCGCGGTAGATATCCGCGAAGAGACCGATGCCTACGTGCTGCATGCCGATATCCCCGGGGTAGACCCGAAGGACATCGAACTGAACATGGAGAATGGCGTGTTGACCCTGCGCGGCGAGCGCAAGCACGAAAGCGAGGAAGAGAAGGATGGCTACAAGCGCATCGAACGCGTGCGTGGCACGTTCTTCCGCCGCTTCTCGCTGCCGGATACGGCGGATGCCGAAAACATCTCCGCGCGCAGCGAGAACGGCGTGCTGGAGGTGCGCATCCCGAAGCAGGCCCGCGTGCAGCCGCGCCGGATCCAGATCGAGAACTGATCCGGCCTCACGTGCCCGGTGGGGATGCTCGCCCACCGGGCGAGACACGGGCGCTGCCCCGGGTTCCACCCGCGGTGGCGCCCGTTTTTTTGAACCTTGGGAGGCACGGATCTTTTTCTGCGGCTCCTGTCTCCCGGGGTGACAGCCGCATCCCGGCTATCATGGGCTAGGGAAACACTGATCAATGTACACACTCGCGTTGGTACCCCAGGTTTTCCGAGACAAGGCGCGGCGTGCAGCGGGTAGTGGTTCTACCCGCAAGCGGCGCAACGCAGGATCGGGGAACCTGGGGTACCAACCCCGAAGGGGCTCGGCCGCTTTTGCGCGCGCACGGCGTTGCGGCTCCCTTGTGCAGAGTGACTGCACGGCAGTCGCCGCGCCTTGTTCGCACGCAAAAGCGACTCGAGCGCGAGCGTGTACATTGATCAGTGTTTCCCTAGGCGGGATCCAGGTGTCACCCGAGGACGCAGCCGCAATCGCTCGAGGAAAGCAATGGAATACAAGGACTACTACAAGATCCTCGGTGTGAGCCGCGACGCCAGTCAGGACGAGATCAAGAAGTCCTATCGCAAGCTGGCGCGCAAGTACCACCCGGATGTCAGCAAGGACCCGGACGCCGAGACCCGCATCAAGGAGGTCAACGAGGCCTACGAGGCCCTGGGCGACGCGGAAAAGCGCAAGGCCTATGACCAGCTGGGCTCTAACTGGCGCCAGGGACAGGACTTTCGTCCGCCGCCCGGCTGGGACGGCCGGGCGCAGTACGGCGGTGCCCGCGGGGGCGCCGATGCCGGCGGCTTTTCGGACTTCTTCGACTCGATCTTCGGCGGTGGCGGCATGGGTGGGGGGCGTCGCCGTGGCGGCGCCGGCTTCAACATGCGCGGCGCCGACCGCGAGGGGCGCGTGGACATCAGCCTGGATCAGGCGCTCAAGGGCACCGAGGTCTCGGTTCAGGATGCCGAGGGCCGGGTGCAGCGCGTGCGCATCCCCGCCGGGGCCAAGGATGGCTCGCGCCTGCGGGTGCGCGGCCAGGGCGACCCGGGCGTTGGCAGTGGTGGCGCCGGCGACCTGCTGCTGGAGATCCGGGTCAAGCCAGATAACCGCTACACGCTGGACGGTCGCAACCTCTACCGCGACATCCCGATCACCCCGTGGGAGGCCGCGCTGGGCGGGACGATCGAGGTGCCCACGCCGCATGGCTGGGTCAACCTGAAGGTCCCGGCCGGTACCCAGTCGGGCAAGCAGATGCGCCTGAAGGGCAAGGGACTGCCGGGCAAGCCACCGGGTGATCTCTACCTGAAGCTGCTGGTGCAGGTCCCGCCGGAGGACGAGGCCGGTGACTGGTACCGCAAGATGGCCAAGGAGTCGTCCTTCGCCCCGCGCGCCAACCTGGCGCCCTGATCGAGGATCGCTCATGCGTCGGCTGGTTCCCCTTCTGATCCTGGCCCTGGCCCTGCTCGGGGCCGCACCGGCCGCCGCCCAGCTCCCGGCTGCGGTGGACGGTCAGCCCCTGCCCTCCCTGGCGCCCATGCTCGAGCGCACCATCCCCGGGGTGGTGAACATTGCCACCCGCGCGCGGGTGGTGGAGTCGGTCAGCCCGCTGTTCGACGACCCCTTCTTCCGCCGGTTCTTCGATGTCCCCGAGCGTTCGCGTGAACGGGAACGCCAGGGTCTGGGCTCCGGCGTGATCGTGGACGCCGAGGCCGGCACCATCCTGACCAACAGCCACGTGATCGCGCGCGCCGACGCGATCCTGGTCACGCTCTACGATGGCCGCCAGTACGAGGCCGAGGTGGTGGGGACCGACCCGGCCACCGACGTCGCCGTGATCCGCATCGACGCGGAGGACCTGCAGGCGATCCCGCTGGCGGACTCCGACGCCCTGCGCGTGGGCGACTTCGTGGTCGCCATCGGCAACCCCTTCGGCCTCGGCCAGACGGTGACCAGCGGCATCGTCAGTGCCCTGGGCCGCAGCGGACTGGGTGGTGACGGCTTCGAGGACTTCATCCAGACCGATGCCTCCATCAACCCTGGCAACTCCGGCGGGGCGCTGGTCAACCTGCGTGGCGAGCTGGTTGGAATCAATACCGCCATTCTCGCGCGCGGCGGGGGCAACATTGGTATCGGCTTCGCGATCCCCGCCAACATGGCCAGCCAGATTCGCGACCATTTGCTGGCGGAGGGTCGCGTCGAACGCGGCGCGCTGGGCGTGGAGATGCAGGATCTGACCCCGGCGCTGGCCCAGGCCTTTGAGTTGGATATTTCCCAGGGCGCCGTGATCACGCGGGTGGTGCGTGGATCCGCCGCCGAACGCGCCGGCCTTCAGAGCGGGGATATCGTGCTGCGGGCGGACGACCAGTCGGTCCGCAGCGCCGGCGACCTGCGCAACCGGCTCGGCCTGCTGCGCGCCGGTTCCGATGTGCGCCTGGATGTCCTGCGCGACGGGGCCGAACAGCGGATCGTGGCCCGCCTGGATCGCCCCGAAGAGCGGCGCATCGAGGGCGCGGCCGTGCATCCGCGGCTGGAGGGTGTTCGCTTGTCCGAGGCCACCGGGCGTGACGGGGGCAGTCGCGTGGCGGTGATCGCGGTGGAGCCCGGCACCCCGGGGGCGCGCGCCGGCCTGCGCGCGGGCGACGTGCTGCTGGCCATCAACCGCCAGCGCATCCAGCGCCTGTCCGACCTGCCGCAACAACTGGCCGCACACCAGACCCTGGAGTTGCAACTGCGTCGCGGCAACCAGACCCTCTTCCTCACCCTGCGCTGAGGACCGGCCGTGTTCCATTGCGCCCAAGGTCGCGCGCAACTCCGTCACCCGGCGCACCCCCGTGTCCACTGTTAAGCCGGCCTTATCCTCCGGCCCACCCCGTCATCCCGGCCGGAGCGGAGCGGAGAGCCGGGATCTCCCGCGCTGGAGCCTCCGCGGACGCCCGGCTCATCTCCGGCGGTGGCGATCCCGGATAACCGCTGTGCGGTTTCCGGGATGACGATGTGGGGGCGGCCGGAATGCCCCATGTCCTGATCTGCCCCCTGTGGGAGCCTGCTCGCAGGCGAATGCTCCGGCCCGCGTCCGACTCTGGCAGGGGCTTCGCCTGCAAGCAGGCTCCTTGTGTCTTGCGGTTCACGGATCGCTACCATGAACCGCATTGGGCTCGGGGTAACCCGTCAGGCTCCTGAGGTCACGAACCTGTTCTGTAGATTGGCCCCCGAGTCCTTTCTCATCTCGAAGTTTGAACGGTATCCAAGACCCCCCTCCGTGATGGACGGGTGAGGCTGTACGGACAAGGCGAGAGGACGAGATGGCTCATATTGGCATTGATGTTAGCAAGAACAAGCTCGACTGCATGTGGGTCCGGGACCTGGCAGCGGGCAAGGTGAAGCCGAAGGTGTTCCCGAACCGTCGGGACCAGTATCCGGAGATGCTGCGCTGGCTCGAGCGCAACACCGGCGAGGCCCCCGAGGGGCTCCATGTGTATCTGGAGGCCACCGGCATCTACCACGAGCCGCTGGCGTACTGGCTTCATGATCAGGGGGTGCAGGTCCACGTGCTGAACCCGGCCCAGGTGCGTTCGCATGCCAAGGGCATGGGGGTGCGCAACAAGACCGACCGCAAGGACAGCATGATGCTGGCCCGCTACGGCATCGAACGCGCACCACGGCGCTGGCAGCCCGAACCGCCGGAGGTGCGGGAACTCAAGCGCCTGCTCAGCCGCCTGGAGGCTCTGGAACAGGACATGCGGCGCGAAGAGAACCGCCTGGAGAAGGCGCGTTTCAGCGAGGACACCCTGGCCCAGGCGTCGATCGACAACGTCCTGCAGGCCCTGCGTGAGGAACACCGTCGGCTCCAGCAGCAGATCGATGATCACTTCGACGCCCATCACCACCTGAAGCGGGATCGGGCCTTGCTGGAGAGCATCCCCGGCATCGGCCGAGTGCTGTCGGCCTCGATGACCGCAGCGCTGCGCAGCCGCGCGTTCACGAGCGCTCGACAAGCGGCGGCGTTCCATGGGCTGGCGCCGGTCCTGGAAGAATCGGGGACCACGGTCCGGCGGCCCTCGCGGTTGGCGAAGATCGGTTCCAGCCGACTGCGCAAGGCGCTCTACATGGCGGCGGTGGTGGCGACCCGGTACAACCCGGACGTGCGACACCAGCATCAACGTCTGCTGACACGCGGCAAGGCCAAGATGTCGGCGATCGGGGCGGCCATGCGCAAACTCCTGCACATCGCCTTCGGTGTGCTCAAATCCCAAACCCCGTATCAAGCCCGCCATGAAAACCCTTGCACCCCGTAGGGCAAGACGGTATCTACAAGGGGGGCGAACAGCGGGTGTCGTTCAGAAGCCCGGGGTGTTTTTCTCCACCCAGCGGTCGGTGCCGTCGGCCAGGGTCTCGCGTTTCCAGAACGGGGCCTCGTGCTTCAGGCGTTCGAGGATGTCACTGCAGGCGTCGCGGGCGGCGATGCGGTGGGCGGACCAGGTGGCCACCAGCACCAGGGCATCGCCGGGACGTACATCGCCGACGCGGTGGGCCACATGGCAGCCCAGCAGCGGCCAGCGCGCCTCGGCCTCGGCGACGATGCGCTCCAGCTCGCGCTCGGTCATCCCCGGATAGTGTTCCAGGAACAGGCCGGTCACGTCCTCGTCTTCGTTGAAGTCGCGCATGCGGCCGACGAACACGCTGGCCGCGCCGCGGGCGTTCGCCGGGATGGCCTGTTCGGCCTGGCGGACGACCTCCCAGGGGTCGAAATCGTTGGTGTGGATCTCGACCGCCACCCTAGCCCCCGGTGACCGGCGGAAAGTAGGCGACCTCGTCGCCATCGCGCACCGGGGTCTCCAGGCTCGCCTGCTCCTGGTTGACCGCGGCCATCAGGCGTTCCGGGGGGGCATCCTGGTGCAGGTGCCGCCACAGCTCGCCGACGGTCAGGCTGTCTCCGGGCAGCGCCACATCGTCGCCCTGGCGGCCCAGTTCCTCGCGCAATCGCGCGAAATAGTGAACGCTTACGGTCATTCCGGCCCCTGTAAAGATAACTGCGAGTCAAGCATTATAGCCGGCATGAACGAATTCACTCACTTCGATGCCGAAGGCCATGCGCACATGGTCGATGTTGGCGAAAAGTCCGTCACCCATCGCGTGGCGATCGCCGAGGGCCGGATCCACATGCAGGCGGACACCCTGCAGCGCATCCGCGAAGGCCGCCATGCGAAAGGGGACGTCCTGGGTATTGCCCGCGTGGCTGGCATCATGGGGGCCAAGAAGACCGGCGACCTGATCCCGCTTTGCCACCCGATCGGACTGACCCGGGTGGCCCTGGAGCTGGAGACGGAAGACACCGCCGTGCGCGTGCAGGCCACCTGCGAGGTGCACGCCCGGACCGGGGTGGAGATGGAGGCGCTGACCGCCGTGTCCACCGCGCTGCTGACGGTCTACGACATGTGCAAGGCCGTGGATCGCGGCATGCAAATTGATGGTGTTCGCCTGCTCGAGAAACGCGGGGGCCGCAGTGGCACCTGGCGGGCCGAACCGAAAGGAGATTCCGAATGAAATGGATCAAGCGCCTGCTGGGCCTGATCGCCGTACTGATCCTGCTGGCCATCATCGTGGCCGCCTACCTGCTGATCACCTTCGATGCCAATGACTACAAGGAGCGCATCGAAGCCGAGGTGCAGGAGGCGACCGGTCGCGAGCTGACCCTCTCCGGGCCGATCGGCCTGACCCTGTTCCCCAGCCTTGGGCTGCGTCTGGAAGAGGTGCGCTTCGGCAATGCCGAGGGCTTTGGCGACGAGCCGTTCGCCGAGGTCGACGTGGTGGATGTTGCGGTGGCGGTGATGCCGCTGCTGCGCCGCGAGCTGGAGGTCCAGCGCGTGCAGGCCGACGGTGTGCGCCTGAACCTGGCGCGCGACGAACAGGGCCGCAACAACTGGGACGACCTGCTGGATCACGCGGGCGCTGCCCGCGACGACGCTGTGGGCGCGGATGACGACGAACGCACCACGACCGAGACCCGGCTGGCCCTGCAGCGCATCGACGTGGCCGGGATCTCCCTGACCAATACCCGGGTGCACTGGGATGATCGCGAGACCGGCATGCAGGCCACCCTGGACCCGTTCGAGCTGCAGATTGGGCGCTTCCGCCCGGGCGTCGAGACGCGGCTGGATCTGGAAGCGGTCGTGCGCGCCGAGGGCGGTGATCTGGCCGAACCCGTGGAGCTCGCGCTTGACCTCGGCGGGCTGATGAACGTCGACCTGCTCAACGAGCGCTACTCCGTGCGTCGTCTGAACGCCACCCTGGGCCTCGCCGGTGGTGGCTTGCCGCGCGCCGTGGGCATGACCCTGGAAACCGATGTCGCCCTGGAAATGGCCGACGCGATGTCCCTGCGCCTGGAGCGTCTGACGCTGGGTGTCGCCGGCGTGCGCATGACCGGGTTTGCCGAGCTTTCCGAGCTGGATGGCGAGCAGCCGCAGATCCGGAGCGAGATGCGCACCAACACCTTCAACCTCAAGGACGTGTTGACGGACCTGGGAATGGACGCCCCCAAAACCAGCGATCCGGATGCCCTGGCCCGGGTTGCCCTGGACCTGTCCGCCCACGGCAGCTTCCAGGCGTTGAACATGGACCCGTTCCTAATCACCGTGGATGACGCCATGCTGAGCGGTTCCGCGGGCTGGGATGGTCGCGGGGAACGCCCGCTGATTACCTTCGATGTCTCCGGCGAGCGCCTGAATCTCGACCGCTACCTGCCGCCGGAAGTGGAAGAGGCGCGCACGGAAAACGGCAATGGCAATGGAGAAGCCGACGAGGATATCGCCATCGAATTGCCGCTGGAGGCCCTGCGCAGCGTCGATGTGGATGGCAGCGCGGCGCTGGGCCGCCTCGACGTGATGGGCATGGTCCTGCGCAACATCGAGCTGCAGATCCGCGCCGAGGCCGGTGACTGGAATATCCAGCCCCTGAATGCCGAGGCCTACGACGGCGAGCTGAGCAGCCGCCTGCGCCTGGATGCGCGCCACGATGCCCCGCGCTACGAGCTGGCGGCCGACCTGCAGGCCCTGGATATCGGGGCCCTGCTGGAAGACTTTCAGGGCGATGATGCGCGCCTGATGGGTACCGGCAACCTGGAGCTGGACATCGCCACCCGGGGCGAGCTCCTGAGCGAGCTGAAGGGCGCCCTGAACGGCTCCGGCAACATGCGCTTCGAAGATGGCGCGGTTCGCGGCATCAACGTGGCCCAGATCATCCGCCGGGCCGAGGCGCGCCTGCGCGGCGAGCAGCTGGAAGAGGAAGAGCCCAACCAGACCGATTTCAGCGAACTGACTGGCAGCTTCACCATTCGCGACGGCATCGTGCGCAACGAGGACCTGGCGGCCAGCTCGCCCCTGCTGCGGGTGAGCGGCGAAGGCCAGGCCGACCTGAACGACGACACCCTCGACTACCGCGTGAATACCACCGTGGTGGGTACGCTGGAGGGCCAGGGCGGCCGGGAACTCGACGATCTGCGCGGCGTGATGCTGCCGATCCGCATCAGCGGCACGTTCACCGACCCGAGCTTCCGTCTCGATCTGGAGGACGCCCTGCGGGACCGCTACGAGGACGAGGTCCGCGAACGCGTGCAAGAGGAAGAGGATCGTGTCCGCGAACGCCTGGACGAGGAAGAGGAACGCGCCCGCGAGCGCATCGAGCAGGAGTCCGACCGGCTCCTGGATCGCTTCCGCAGTCGCTGATTACCCGCGGCGCCTGCCCCCGGTGCGGGTGCCGCCATGTTCGATTCGCCCATGAACGCCTTCGCCGAGCGGCTGCTCGCCTGGTTCGATCGCCACGGTCGCCAGGACCTGCCGTGGCAGCATCCGCGCACGCCCTATCGGGTGTGCGTCTCCGAGATCATGCTGCAGCAGACCCGGGTGGAGACCGTCGTCCCCTACTTCCTGCGCTTCATGGAGCAGTTCCCCGACGTGCAAAGCCTTGCCACGGCCCCGCAGGACGCCGTGCTGCACCAGTGGTCGGGGCTTGGCTATTACGCCCGTGCGCGCAACCTGCACCGCGCCGCACAGGTGGTGGTCGAGGAACACGGGGGCGTGTTCCCCGCCGAGCGCGAGGGCCTGGAACAACTGCCGGGCATCGGGCGCTCCACCGCCGCCGCCATCATCGCCCAGGCGCACGACGTGCCCGAGGCCATCCTGGATGGCAATGCCAAGCGCGTACTCGCCCGTCACGCGGCGATCCACGGCTGGCCGGGCAGTACCGCCGTCCAGCGCGAACTGTGGGCCGAGGCCGAGGCGCGTACCCCTGCCACACGCTGCGCGGATTACACCCAGGCGATCATGGACCTGGGCGCCCTGCTCTGTTCTCGCAGCCGCCCCGCCTGTGAGACCTGCCCGGTGCACACCGACTGCGGCGCCGCGCAGCAGGGCCTGACCGGCACGCTGCCTTCGCCCCGGCCGCGCCGCGATCTGCCCACACGCACGCGTTGGGCCGCCTGTCTGCGGGCGCCGGAGGGTATCGCGTTGATCCAGCGCGAACAGGACGGCATCTGGGGCGGGCTCTACAGCCTGCCCGAGGCCGAAACCGCCGAGGCCCTGGAAGACTCGGTGCTCGTTCAGTGGCCCGGTGCCACCCCGTCCGGTGCCGATCACGGGCTCCAGCACAGCTTCAGCCACTACCGCCTGGATCTGCGCATTCGGTCCTTCGACCTCCCGGCTGGCGCGTGTGGGATCATGGAAGGCAACAGGGTGATTTGGTATAAACCCGGCACATCACGGGCGGTCGGCATCCCGGCCCCCATCCAGCGTTATCTGCACGACGACAAGGATCCCGGCAATGGCACGAACCGTTAACTGCGTGAAGCTCGGCAAAGAGGCGGACGGGCTCGACTTCCCGCCCTATCCCGGCGAGATGGGCAAGAAGATCTACCTGAACGTGTCCAAGGAGGCCTGGCAGGCCTGGCTGAGCCACCAGACCATGCTGATCAACGAATACCGCCTGACCCCGGTCGACCCCAAGGCGCGCAAGTTCCTCGAAGAGGAAATGGAGAAGTTCCTGTTCGGCGACGGTTCGGAAAAGCCGGAAGGTTTCGTCGACCCGAACGCCTCCTGAGTCGCAGTTTTCCGCGGCTCGTATCGATCTGGCAGCCCCGCGCGCTTGACGTGGGGCCGCCGGACGGCTTTAATACCGCCCTTCGTCCGCAGGACGATTCCCCCGAAGTATGGCCGGGTAGCTCAGTCGGTAGAGCAGGGGATTGAAAATCCCCGTGTCGGCGGTTCGATTCCGTCCCCGGCCACCATTATTTCCCCCTTGTGGCACCATCTTTCCCATGAGCGTTCGCCCTATCCTGCGCATGGGACACCCCGACCTGCGTCGCGTCTGCGACCCGGTACCCGAATCCGATTTTGACAGCCCCCGGCTGCACGCCCTGGTGGACGACCTCGTCGACACCATGCACGCCTGTGAAGGGCTCGGCCTGGCCGCCGCCCAGATCGGTGTGCCTCAACGCGTTGCCGTGATCGAGATCGAGCCCGGTAACAGCCGCTACCCCGATGCCGTGCCCACCGGCCGCCTGGTGCTCGTCAACCCGGCCGTGACCGTGCTCGACCCGACGCCGCAGAGCTACTGGGAAGGTTGCCTCTCCGTACCCGGCCTGCGCGGCGAAGTCGCGCGACCGCGGCACATTGCCGTGGACTACCGCGAGCCGGACGGAACGCCGTGCCATGTGGAGCCCGAAGGCTTCCTCGCCACCGTCTTCCAGCACGAGATCGACCACCTCGACGGCAAGCTCTACATCGACCGCGTCACCGACACCACGCGCCTCGCCTTCCTCGACGAATACCGCGAATTCCACGCGACAGCCTTGTCAAAGCCCACGTAAGCCAGCCCGTGCTGGCGATCAGAATTGGCCCACCTTCCAGTCGCCTCCGTCCAAGAGGACCGTACCGTCGACCGCCCATACAGGATGCGTCGGTAGCCGACCTCGCACTCAATAGTGATATCGGCAGGAGATGATCGTGATAGACGAATCCTCCACCGCATACACAAGTCGATTGGTGTCATCAATTCGACGCGACCAGAAGCCCGCCAGGTTCTCCTTGAGAGCTTCCGGCTTGCCAATGCCTTCTAATGGAGACCGCTTCACGTCTTCTATCAACTTGTTGATCCGCTTCAAGGTCTTCTTGTCCTGACGTTGCCAGTAGAGGTAGTCAGTCCATGCTTCGTCGGTCCAGCAAAGCAACCGACTACTCATCCTCATCTACCAACGCACGCTCGGTCGCCTTTCCGGCCTTGTATTGCGTAATGGACCTGTTGAGGTGCTCTGCATTGGCAGGGGAACGCAAAAGATGCACGGTTTCCATCAGGCTGTTGTAGTGATCAAGCGACATGACCACTGCATCCTCCGAATCACGGCGGGTAATCACCGTGGTGTCGGCATCGTTGACCACGCCATCCAGTACTGCCTTAAGCCCGTTGCGAGCCTCGGTGAATGAAACAATCTTCATGGCGCCCTCCTGTACTTGAACTTGTACAAGTATAGGCCTGGCAGCCCACATGTACAATCAACTGTGCAGCTCGTGCCATCGCGTCGCCGAGTGAATACCGTTTACCTGACAGCCACTCGCCCGGCGCTGGTGGACCCCGTGTTCACCGAGTGCGGCGCGAGCCAGCCGCCCCTGTGTTCCAGTGTCGACTTCCCCGGAAACTTCTAGTTATGCGTGGACCTAATCGGGGGAAGTCGACACGGCACCTCACCCAGCTCGGAAACCGGGCAGCGCTACATCCACCACGAACAGGTCGGCTACATCCCCATGCTGTTCATACGCCCGGCCAAGCGCGACGCCACCGGCCTGAGCCAGCCATTCACCTTCTGCGGACCGGTTCGCTACCAGCGTCACGAAGGCAGCAAGCCGATGAGCATCGTCTGGGAGCTGGATTACGAACTGCCCGCCCGGCTCCTGCACCTCGCCCGTCGGACGGTGCTGTAAAAAGAAGAGGTGTACAGGCTTGCTTGCGGGCTGGCCGCCTGGAGATTTGCTCTCAGGTGGGTAGCGCGGCCTGGAGCTGCCGCAAGGCGGGCAGATATCCCGGCAGCCGGGAGTAGAGTTGCTCGGCCAGCTTCTCGTCGTAGGTGTGCGAGGCGCGGTTGCGGTCATCCAGCATGGCGAGCCAGATGGCCTCATCCGATATCCAGCTCTGGCTCAGAGCCAATCGCAGGCAGGATCGTGGCGACGCGCACTCCAGCCCTTCGGGCACCGCGGCTGCCTTTACGGATTTCCACGCCAGTTCGAAGGTGAATTCGAAACGCTGGATGCTGGCATCCCGGGCCAGGTCGCTGGTGGGCGCCTGCAGGGCTTCTTCAAGCCGGCCGAGGGCCTTGCCGAAACTTTCGCGGACGGTGGTCAAAGCGGGATTCCCTCGCTCTCGATTTCCTTGCGCAACTCGTCGCTGACCTCGGTCATGTCAACCAGGTCGAAGGTGTAGAGGGTGCGCAGGTCCTCGATGTGCCCGCGGAGTCGGCCCCAGTCGCTGATGGAAACCTCCCTGGCCGGGCGTACGGCGAGGTCGATGTCCGAGTTCCACCGTGCGGTGCCGCGCGGCCAGGACCCGAACCAGAATACCTGTGCGTCTTTTCCGAACTCTTCGCGCACGAGTTCCGCGGCCGCATGCGCGAGGTGGTTCACGCGTTCGCGGGGCGGGAGTGCCTCTGCCGTGTTTCCGGTGCTGGCGTGGAGGGTCGATGCCATGTTTCGGACCGCCTTGGGCTTTGGCTCGACTATAGCATTCGGCCCTCAATGCCTGGGAGATACGGATCAGGCGGTCTCTAGTGCGGTCTTCTGTTCCCAGGCGAGGGCGTGGCGGACGATGAGGTCGACGTCGGCGTATTGCGGTTCCCAGGCGAGGGTCTGGCGGATGCGGCGGGCGTCGGCCATCAGGGCGGGCGGGTCGCCTTCGCGTCGCGGGCCGAGGGTGACGGGGAAGTCCACGCCGCTGGCGCGTTTCACGGCGTCGATGACCTCGAGCACGCTGTAGGCGTGGCCGTAGCCGCAGTTGAGTACCTGGGAGTCGCCGCCGCCGTCGAGGTGTTCCAGGGCGCGAACGTGGGCGGCGGCGAGGTCCTCGACGTGGATGTAATCGCGTTCGCAGGTGCCGTCGCGGGTGGCGTAGTCGGTGCCGAATACGGTCATGCCGTCACGCTGGCCGGTGGCGGCCTGGCAGGCGACCTTGATCAGGTGGGTGGCGTCCGGGGTGGCCTGGCCCAGCCGGCCTTCGGGGTCGGCGCCGGCGACGTTGAAGTAGCGCAGGCTGACGTAGCGCAGGTCGGAGGCGGCGCCCAGGTCCATCAGCATCCGTTCGGACATCATCTTGGAGGCGCCGTAGGGGTTGATCGGTTGTAGCGGTGCGTCCTCCGCGACCGAGACGGTGTCGGGGATCCCGTAGACGGCGGCGGTGGAGGAGAACACAAAGTAGCGCACGCCGGTGGCGGCACAGGCCTCCAGGAGGTTGAAGGTGTTGCGGGTGTTGTTGCCGTAGTACTTGATCGGGTCGGTGACCGATTCCGGCACGATGATGTGCGCGGCAAAGTGGAGTACGCCGTCGAAGCCGCGTTCGAGCGTTTCTCGCAGGCGGCCGGTATCCGCCAGGTCGCCGACCACCAGCTCGGCATCCCCCACGGCCCATGCGTGCCCGGTGCTGAGGTTGTCGTACACGGTGACGTCGTGCCCCGCCTCGCGCAGGTGCCGCGTCACGTGGCTCCCGATATAACCGGCGCCGCCTGTTACGAGCATTTTCATCCGCCGCCCCCGGTGGTGATGGGTTGGGGCTGGCGGGGCGCGTCAGGTGCCCGGTGATGCCGGGTGACGGCCGTATTGCCAGCGATACCACAGAATACCGAGGTACTCGTGCATGGCGAGCCAGCTGGTGCGCATGGCGTTAGCCTGGGGTTTGAAGGCGCCTAACGACAGGCGCGTGTCGTGGGCCACGAAGGCACCGGTGGGGGCCGGGATGGGCTGCAGCCCGGCGCGTTCGAAGGCCGCTGTGGCGCGCGGGAGGTGGTGGGCATGGGTAACCAGCAGCACGCGCTGCATGCCGCGTTCGTGCAGCAGCGCGGCGGAGTGGCGGGCGTTGCCCTCGGTGTCGCGTGCCCGGGTTTCCTGCCATACCGGGGTGACGCCGAACTCCTCGAGGACCTCGGCCATCCAGCGGGCCTCCGGTTCCCGGTCCTCCGGGCCGCCGCCGGTGGCGACGACCGGGAGCCCGGTGCGCCGATGCAGGGCGGCGGCATAGCGCAGGCGCACCAGGGCCAGGTCGTTGACCGTCTCGCCGGAGAATTCCACGGCGCCGCTGCGATAGCCGGCACCGAGCACGACGATCGCCTCGGCGCGTTCCAGCGCTGGGGCGTCGGGTGGCGACCAGGGCGCCTGCAGCGGGGCCATCAGGGCGTGGCTGACCGGCGGGAGGCTGAAGGCGTAGGTCAGTAGCAGCCCGCTGGTCAGCAGGGCCTTGCCCGTCAGGGTGCGATACAGCAGCAGGCCTGCCAGGGCCATCAGGAGTGGCCCGCTGGGCGGGAGCAGCAGCCAGTCAGCCAGAACACGAAGCGAAAGAAAATCCACGGGGCACCCTTGTTGGCGGCAGACGGACGGCCCGGCTGCGCCGTAACGAGAACGTTAGTCCGGAGGCGCCGGGAATGAAGACCTTACGTGGACTCTGTTCACAACCGGGGCCTAACATCAAGTCACTTGTGGAATCCGGTATTCCCGGTAAGCGTAGCCAGTTGCCGCAGCCTTCGGGACGCGGTGCGGGCCCGGTTCCCGGTCGGGTGAAGCCTCCAATAACCGCGAGAACGTCCAAGGGGGAGTCGCGATGTCCCTGATCAATGCTTCAAAGGTCGGGCGGAAGGCCGGGCCGAGGTTCGGCTTCGTCATCCTGCTGCCGGCTCTGCTGATGGCTGGCTGTGCCACGACGGATTATCCGGAGGCCCCGACCTCCATCGAGCGCACGGTGATCGAGCAGTACATCATCGGTCCCGGCGATTCCCTGCAGGTGGCCGTGCGCGGTAACCCGGATCTATCCACCGGCGTGGCGGTACGCCCCGACGGGCAGATCACGACCCCGCTGGTCGAGGATGTCCAGGCCAGCGGCCAGACGCCCACGGAACTGGCGCGGGCGATGGAGGAAGAGCTGTCCCGTTTCCTGCGCGATCCGATCGTGACCGTCATGGTGACCGGCTTTGCCGGGCCCTACAGCCGTCAGGTCCGTGTGATCGGGCAGGCTGCGGAGCCGCAGGCCCTGCAGTACCGCGAGGAGATGAGCGTGATGGACGTGATGATCGCCGTGGGCGGGATCACGGACTTCGCGGCGGGCAACCGCGCGGTGATCGTGCGCAACGAGAACGGCGAGCGCCGGCAATATCGCGTGCGCCTCGATGACCTCGTCAATGGCGGCGACATCTCGGCCAACGTGGACATGCTGCCCGGCGATACGCTGATCATTCCGGAACGACGCTTCTGACGACCCCGTGCGGGGGCGTCGTGTCCCGGGCGGACGGGCTCTTGATGTGCCGTCCGGGGTCGGCGACCCCCATGCAACGGGATCGGGAACGGTGTACATGGATCCCCTGACAAGGACGCACAACCCCGCTGCGCAAGCGCCTCGGCGAGAGGGCTAGTCGTGCGCATCTTCGGTCACTACATACGCCGCCGCGTGCTGATGCTCGCGGCCGCCGAACTGCTGGTGGCGTATCTGTGCCTATACCTGGTGCTGACCCTGCCGCCCTTCCAGCCGGAGGTCCTCAGTCTGCTGGACCCGGAGCTGGTGGCGGCGACGCTGGTTGTCCTGCTGGTGCTCACCCTGGCGGGCCTGTACGAGTCCGACTATCTGGCCACCCGCAGCACGCTGCGCTCCCTGTTGCGCCTGGTGCCGGCGCTGCTGTTCGTGGGCGGGCTGCTGCTCCTGTATGGGGCCCTGGTGCCGGCGGCGCTGTTTTCGCCAACGGCGGTCGGCGGCGGGGTGCTGCTGTTGCTGACCGGGCTGGTCGCCGAGCGAACCCTCTGGTGCAACTTCTCCGACGCCGACGCCTTCAAGCGCCGCATCCTGGTGCTGGGTACCGGAAGCCGGGCTCGCGCGATCGAGACGGTCCACCCGGACAAGGCCCCGGACGACCTGCCGTTCCGGGTGCTGGGCTACATCGCCACCGAGGGCGAGAAGGACTGTCCGCAGGATCCGGCGCGCCAGTTGCAGCTGGGCTGCGACGCGAGCCTGCTGGAGATGGCGCGCGACTTTCGGGCCCACGAGATCGTGGTCGCCATCCGCGACCGACGGGGCAACCTGCCCGTCCGGCAGTTGCTGGAGTGCAAGCTGAACGGGGTGGCTGTCACCGATGTGTCCAGTTTCTTCGAGCGCGAACAGCAACGGGTGCAACTGGATTCGCTGAATGCCAGCTGGCTGATCTTCGGCGAGGGGTTCCGCCAGCACTGGACCCGCAACGCCATCAAGCGGACCTTCGACGTGCTGGCCAGCTCGACGCTGCTGCTGGCCACCCTGCCGGTGATGCTGGTCACCGCCCTGGCGATCAAGCTGGAGAGCCGCGGCCCGGTGTTCTACTGGCAGACGCGCGTGGGGCTGGGGAATGTGCCATTCGAGGTCTGCAAGTTCCGCAGCATGCGCGAGGACGCCGAAGTCGATGGCGTGGCGCGCTGGGCGGTGCGCGACGACGACCGCATTACGCGTGTGGGGCGCATCATCCGCAAGCTGCGCATCGACGAGCTGCCGCAGGTGATCAACGTGTTCCAGGGCAGCATGTCGTTCGTCGGGCCGCGCCCGGAGCGGCCCGTGTTCGTCGAGCAGCTGACCGAGCAGATCCCCTATTTCCCGGCGCGCCACACCATTCGCCCGGGCATTACGGGGTGGGCCCAGGTGCGCTACCCCTACGGGGCCTCGGTCGAGGATGCGCGTCAGAAGCTGCAGTACGACCTCTACTACGTGAAGAATCACACCCTGTTCCTGGACATCCTGGTCCTGTTCGAGACCGTCAAGGTCGTACTGTTCGGACGCGGCGCGCGCTGAAACCGCGATGACGATGCCCCTGGCCGCGACCAGCTATCTGACGGCGGCGCTTGCGTTCCTGATCCTCGCGGTCGTCACGCTGGTGCGCTGGCGCAACCGGCCTTCGGGCCTCTGGGTGGTGCTGGCCTCCCTGTTGTCGGTGGGCTGGGCCGGCTATCTGGCCTTTCTCGCCTGGCAGTACGGAACCAGTGCGGCAATCTCCGGCGGCGTAATGGAAGTGGCGCGCAATGCCGGATGGTTTGCGGTGCTGCTGGCGCTGCTCGCCGGCAGCAACAGTCGTCCGGGTGTCGATCCGCGTGCGCTGCGCTGGTGGGCCAGTGCCGTGGCGGCCTTTTTGTTGTTCATCCTGGTGCCGATGCTGTGGCCGCAGTTGCTGGGTGCTGTCTGGCCGGGGCTGGCCACCCTGTTGATGGCGATCGCCGGCCTTGTGCTGGTGGAGCAGGTGTACCGCAACACGCCGCCGCAGAATCGCTGGGAGATCAAGTTCCTGTGCCTGGGGCTGGGCGGCCTGTTCGCGTTCGACCTGTTCCTGTTCGCGGATCTGGTCCTGTTCCAGACGGTCGACAGCCCGTCGTGGCAGGCCCGCGGGTTCGTCAATGCACTGGTGGTGCCATTGCTGGCGGTTGCGGTGAGCCGGCGCCTGCCGCAGCGCGAGGGTCCCACGGTCTCCCGGCATCTCCTGTTCCACACCGCGTCACTGTTCGGGGCCGGCCTCTATCTGCTCGCGGTGGGGGGTGCGGGGTACTACCTGCGCCACCACGGGGGCGAGCTGGGCGCGTTGCTGCAGGTCACCCTGCTGTTCGGGGCCGTGCTGTTGCTGGCGATTGTGCTCTTTTCCGGCAGTGTGCGCGCCCAGTTGCGCGTCTGGCTGGCGAAGCATTTCTTCAACTACCGCTACGACTACCGCCAGGAATGGCTGCGGTTCACCGGAACCCTGGCGCAGACGGACCACGAAACCCCGTTCCGGCAGCGGGCCATCCAGGCCATCGGCGAGCTGGTCGAGAGTCCCGGGGGCCTGCTCTGGGTCCACCGGGACGATGGCACCTTCGCGCTCGATGGCGTGCTGAATCTGGGCGAACCGGATTACGCGGCGCTGGAGCCGGATGACCCCCTGGTGGTGTTCCTGACGCAGTCCGGGTGGGTCATCGACATCGAAGAGTTCCGCCGTGACCCGGCGTTCTATCACGGCCTGGAGTTGCCGCCGTGGCTGGTGGATAACCCGCGTCACTGGGCGGTGGTGCCGCTGCTGAAAAGCGATGGCCTGGAGGGGTTCGTCGTGCTCGCCCAGCCGCGCGCACGGCATCGCATCGACTGGGAGGAGCGCGACCTGTTGAAGACCGCGGGCCGTCAGCTGGCGGTGTACGTGGCCCTGGTGCAGACCGACGAGGCGCTGCTGGAGGCACGCCAGTTCGAGACCTTCCACCGTCTGGCCGCGTTCCTGGTCCACGATCTCAAGAACGTCTCGGCCCAGCTGTCCCTGATCAGTGCCAACGCCGAGCGCCACCGCGACAACCCCGAGTTCGTGGCGGATGCCTTCCGCACCGTTGGCAATGCCCGCGAGCGCCTGGAACGCACTCTGGCCCAGTTGCGCAAGGCGCAGCCAAGTGCCGACAGCCCGCGTCAGGCCATCGAGCTGGATGCCCTGTTGCACGAAGTCGCGCGCGATAGCCGCGAGGTCCAGCCGGTGCCCCGGGTGGCGATCGCGGCGCCCGCCGGTGTCCTCGGAAACCGCGACGCACTGCGGAATGTGCTGCTCCATCTAGTGCGGAATGCGCAGGAGGCCACACCGGATAACGGCGATATAACCATGACCCTGAAAACCCGGGATCAATGGGCCATCATCGAAATCGAGGATAACGGCGCGGGCATGGACGAGGATTTCGTGCGTCGGCGGCTGTTCCGCCCTTTCCAGACCACCAAGGGAAATGCCGGCATGGGCATCGGCCTGTACGAGGCCCGGGATCTGGTGGTCCGGATGGGTGGCCGGATCGATGTATCCAGCCGCGTTGGCGAGGGGACCGCCTTCACGCTGCGCCTTCCGCAGTACGGCACATGAACTCTCTTCGTGCCGTTCACCATCATGTCCTCGCGGGGTCCGGTGCAAAGTAATGGAGTCGATGCTCAAGCTTCTCATTGTCGAGGATGACGCCGGCCTGCAAAGCCAGTTGCGCTGGTGCCTGGACGGCTACGAGATCCTCCAGGCGCAGGATCGCGCCAGCGCGATGGCTCACATGCGCCGGCACGAGCCCGAGCTGGTCACGCTGGATCTGGGCCTGCCCCCCGACCCCGCCAATGCCACCGAGGGCCTGGCGCTCCTGGAAGAGATCCTCGCGTTCAATCCCGGCACCAAGGTGATTGTGGTCACGGGAAACGATGATCGGGAGAACGCGCTGAAGGCCGTCGCACTCGGGGCCTACGACTTTTACATCAAGCCCGTGGACGCCGAACTGCTGCGGTTGATCGTGGATCGCGCCGCACGCTTGTACGAACTCGAGGAAGAGAATCGTCGCCTGGCGCGGGGCAGCACCTCGTCGCTGTCCGGGATCATTACCTCGGACCCGGGCATGCTGCAGGTCTGCCGCATGGTGGAGCGTGTGGCGCCTTCCGACGCGACGGTCCTGCTGCTGGGCGACAGTGGCACCGGCAAGGAGGTCCTGGCGCGCGCCGTCCATGACCTGAGCAACCGCGCGAAAGAGCGGTTCGTCGCGATCAACTGCGCCGCGATCCCGGAGAACCTCCTGGAAAGCGAACTGTTCGGCTACGAGAAGGGCGCTTTCACCGGCGCGACCCGCCAGACCATCGGCAAGATCGAGCACGCCGACAAGGGCACGCTGTTCCTCGACGAGATCGGCGATTTGCCGCAGAGCCTGCAGGCCAAGCTCCTGCGTTTCCTGCAGGAGCGCACGGTCGAGCGCCTGGGGGGGCGCAACGAGATCCCGGTGGACGTGCGCATCATCGGTGCGACCAATCAGGATCTCCAGGCATTGATCCAGTCGGGGGATTTTCGCGAGGACCTGTTCTACCGCATTAGCGAGATCGCGATCGAGATCCCGCCGGTCCGCGCGCGCCAGGGCGACGCAACCCTGCTCGCGCACGCGCTGCTGGAACGCTTTGCGCGCGAGCAGGGCAAGCCGCGGCGTGGCTTTACCGCCGACGCGCTGCGGGCCATCGAAGGCCACAGCTGGCCCGGCAACGTGCGCGAGATGGAAAACCTCATCCGGCGCGCCGTGATCATGGCCGACGGCAATCTGGTGACGGCGGAGGACCTCGGCCTCCAGGACCGGGATCAGGAGGCGTCCCCCGAGCGTCTGCGCGAGGCCCGCGACCGGGCCGAATATCAATCCGTAATCAAGGCGATGGGCCGTTGCAACGGCAACATCGCCCAGGCAGCCGACACCCTCGGCATTACCCGTCCAACGCTCTACGGCCTGCTCGACAAGTACGGCCTTAGATGAGGAGCATCATGGTGACTACGCGATACACGACACAAGGCACCGGGTTTTCCCGGCCCCGTCACAGCCGCATGCCGAACGGACGGTTGAAGCCGCTGGCGCTGGCCGTGGTGCTGGCCACGGGCGTGGGCCTGGCGGGCTGCGACCCGATCGGCTCGGCCAGCGAACAGGACTATCTCGAACGTGCCCAGGCCCTGCAGGAGCAGGGTGACTACCGTGGCGCGCGTATCGAATACCGCAATGCCCTGCAGCTGAACACCGATGCCCCCGCCACTCGGCGCAGCCTCGGGAAGGTGTACCTGGAACTGGAAAACCCCGAGGAGGCCCGCCGCCAGCTGGAGCGGGCGCAATCGCTCGGGATCCCGGAGGCCGAGGTGGCGCTGCCACTGGCCGAGGCCTGGTTCGCCCTCGATCGGTTTGCCCGTATCCGCGAGCAGGACGTGCCGGAAGGTCTGCCCGTCGAAGAGCGGCCGCGGCTGCACGCGTTGCGGGCGGTTGCATTCGCGGCCGTGGGGGATCGCGCCGCGGCGGAAGGCGAGTTGGCACAGATCGAGGCGGGCGAACAGGCGCCTCTGCAGGCCCTGGCACATGCCCATCTGTCGATGGCGGAGGGGGCTGCCGACCAGGCCATCGCGTCGCTGGAAAAGGCCATCGACCTGGAACCCGGGCTGGGACACGCGTGGAGCCTCCTGGGCGAGTATCGCCGCATCACGGGTGACGCGGACGGTGCGGAAGAGGCCTTCAGCCGGGCCATCGAGGTGCGTCCGGCTTCCGGACGCGACCACATGGCGCGAGCGATGGTGCGCCTGAACCAGGGGGATTACGAGGGCGCACGGGCGGATGTTGACGGCCTGAAGCAAGGCGGCTCGTCCCATCCGGGCGTGCATTACCTGGACGGCATGCTCCTGATGGAGCAGGAGCGTTATGGCGAGGCGCGGGCGAGTTTCGAGCAGGCCGTGGCGGTCAATCGTGCCTACAGTCCGGCGCTGCTGGGCCTCGGGCTGGCGCATCGCAGCCTGGGCAACCTGGAGCAGGCTGAACACAACCTCAACCGTCATGTTCAGGAGAGCCCGGGATCGCTGCAGGGCATCCGGACGCTGACGGCGATCTACCTGGAACAGGATCGCGTGGAGGATGCCCTGCAGTTCGTGGAGCGGGTCAGCCGCGAATACACCGGCGATCCGGCCGACATGGCTGAACTGCGCGGGCGACTGTTGCTGGTCGCCGGTGATTCCGATGCCGGGATCGAGGCCTTGCGTGACGCCGCGGCCTCGAGTCCGGGATCGCAGGGTCTGCAGGAACTCCTGGCGGTCGCACTGCTCCGGGGCGGCGAGACCGAAGAGGGTCTGGATACCCTGCGTGCCGCGGGAGGGGGCGAGGCCACCGTCCAGCAGGTGGATACCACCATGGTGTTGTACCTGTTGCAGCGGGGTCGCTATGACGAGGCGCTGGAACGCGCGCAGCGGTTGCAGGAGTCGCAGCCCGAAGCGGCGGGCCCGCTGAGTCTGCAGGGTGCGGCCCTGATGGGCCTGGGGCGAATCGACGAGGCCCGCGCGGCCTTCCGCGAGGGTGTCGCGCTGGATCCGGATGACGTGTCCGTGGCGATGAATCTCGCCGGACTGGAGCTTCAGGTGGGCAATCGCGGGGCGGCGCGCGAGGTCCTGGAAGGGATCCAGGAACGCCACCCCGGGCATGCCCGGTCCGCGCAGCGCCTGGCCAGCCTGAGCTTGCAGGACGGCGATCAGCAGGGAGCGGCTCGCTGGTTTCGGGTGGCGATCGACGCGCAGCCCGAAATGCTGCCACCGCATCTCGCGCTCGCCCAGATCCAGCTCCAGGGCGGCCAGCCGGAGCAGGCGCTGGAGACGCTCCAGGCCGCGCGCGAACACCACCCGCGCAATCCGGACCTGCTGTATGCGCTGGCCGATGTCCAGCAGACGCTCAATCGTCCCGATGCCGCGGTCGCGAGCCTCGCAGAGGCCGTCGAGCAGGCGCCGGACAACGTGAACCTGCGCCTGGCCCTGGCCCGCGCGCATGCGCAGGCGGGCGACGAGGGCGCGACCGAGGCCACGCTTCGCGAGCTCCTGGACCAGCAGCCGGAACATTACCGGGCCCGCGTACTGCTGGCCCGGGGTCTGCTCAACCAGGACCGTACGGAGGATGCCCGGCCCCACCTGCAGCGGCTGGAGGAGCGGTACGAGGATCGCAGCGAGGTCCAGGCCCTGCTGGGTCGGGCGGCCCTGCAGCGGGAGGATCCGGAGGCCGCCGTGGCGCACTACCGGGCCGCCCTTTCGGATCCGGGCGCGCAGCGCCGGGACTGGGTGCATGAACTGGCCCGCGCCCAGCGCGACTCCGGCGATGTCGACGCCGGGCAGGCCACGCTGGCCGACTGGCTGGACCAGAACCCGCAGGACCTGGCGACGCGCCACGTCTACGCGGCGCAGCAAATGGCAACGGGCGACCCGTCCGGGGCGGTGGCTTCGTACCGCCGGATCGTCGAGCAGGATGCGGACGACGTGATCGCGCTCAACAACCTCGCATGGTCGCTGCGCGAGAGTGAAACCGAAGAGGCGCTGGGGCATGCCCGCCGTGCCGCGGAGCTGGCTCCGGAAGCCCCGCCGGTACTGGATACCCTCGCGGTGGTGCTGATCCATGCGGGCGAGCCGGCGGAGGCCGTGGACATCCTGGAGCGTGCCGGCGAGCTGGCACCGGACGATCCCGGCATCCAGTACCACCTGGCCTGGGCGGAAAGCGAACAGGGCGATCGCGGCGCCGCCAGAGAACGCCTGCGGCGACTACTGGAGGCGCACGAGGCGTTCCCGCAACGGGCGGACGCCGAGGCCTTGCTCGACCGCCTGTAAGCCCGAAGAGGCCGTGCTCCGAGGGGCTGCCTGTGGCAGCCCCTCTTTTGTATACCGGCCCGCACGCCCGCACGCCCGCACGCCCGCACGCCCGCACGCCCGCACGCCCGCACGCCCGGGGGCTGGCGCGGCGGCGGTGGCAGCGTCGGGAGACCCCGGCTCTCCGCTTCGCTGCGGCCGGGATGAGGGTGTGTGTGAGTATGCGGCCGGGAATCCGGATGTCCTGATCCGACCCCTGTGGGAGCCTGCTCGCAGGCGAATGCTCCTGCCCACGTCCGGCTCTGGCAGGGGCTTCGCCTGCAAGCAGGCTCCTACAAGAATGCTTCCACCGCGCACCCCCTCTGTCGTCATCCCGGAGACCGCGCAGCGGTTATCCGGGATCACCCGGGATCTCCCGACGCCGGTGGCAGCGTCGGGAGATCCCGGCTCTCCGTTTCGCTCCGGCCGGGATGACGGTGTGTGTGAGTATGCGGCCGGGAATCCGGATGCCCCGATCCGACCCCTGTGGGAGCCTGCTCGCAGGCGAATGCTCCTGCCCGCGTCCGGCTCTGGCAGGGGCTTCGCCTGCGAGCAGGCTCCCACAAGGCTGTTTCCACCGCGCACCCCCCTTGTCGTCATCCTGGAAACCGCGTTGTGGTTATCCGGGATCTCCGGGGCTGGCGCGGCGTCGGTGGCAGCGTCGGGAGATCCCGGCTCTTCGCTGCGCTCCGGCCGGGATGACGGTGTGTGTGAGTATGTGGCCGGGAATCCGGATGTCCTGATCCGACCCCTGTGGGAGCCTGCTTGCAGGCGAATGCTCCTGCCCGCGTCCGGCCCTGGCAGGGGCTTCGCCTGCAAGCAGGCTCCTACAAGAATGCTTCCACCGCGCACCCCCCTGTCGTCATCCTGGAAACCGCGTTGTGGTTATCCGGGATCTCCGGGGCTGGCGCGGCGTCGGTGGCAGCGTCGGGACATCCCGGCTCTTCGCTGCGCTCCGGCCGGGATGCCGGGGTGTGGGGGAACGCTCCGGCCGGGATGACCGGGGGGAGCCTTGGGGGTAGGCATCCAGGGTTTTGGTCTGCGGTATGAGCCGGAGGGCGGGCACAAAAAAGGGCTCCACGGAGGGAGCCCTTAACTCGTTGGCCCCCAGGGGGGGGAGGGCCGCCAAGGTTGTCGTTTTGTTATCGGTCAGGCTGCCTGGCGGGAGGCGTTGGCGGAGCGGCGGCGGATGCCACCGACCCCGATGAAGCCCGCCAGGATCAGCAGGGACAGCCCCATCAGCGCCAGGGTACCCGGTTCCGGCACTGCGAAGCGCAGGCTGCCATCGTGGGTGGACTGGGTTTCGCTGAACAGGGTCTGACCTTCCTGGGTGTCGCCGTACACGTTGTTGGCATCGTCACCGAAGAAGGTCTCCGGAGCCGGATCCTGGACGGTGCCGGCGCTGGCAGAGGCCGTGACCTGGAAGGTCGGGGCGCCGTCCTCGTCTTCGATCAGGTCCGCGAAGTCGATGCCGTCGCGGGTGAACCAGAAGCCCGGCAGTACGTCCACCACCTGGAACTCGAAGGTGAAGGTCCCTTCGATGAAGGCCCCGCCCTCGCTTTCGAACTCCAGGATGCTGTTCCCGGACTTCAGGGCGAGTTCCATCACCTGCTCGCCGGCGCTGTAGTGGGCCGCTGCCCCTTCATAGTCCTGGCCGAAACCGGGGGTCACATCGGACATGAACAGCTGGAAGTTGTCGGTACCCACCGAGGTGTAGTTGGCGTTGACCACGTAGTTGCCGCCGACGGTATCGGTGCCGGTGATTACGCCGCGGAGCTCATCCCAGAGGAGCCCCATGGAGTAGTCCTCGCCCAATCGGTCCCCGGTCCGAGGCGCAGCTCCGCCGAGCGAGGTCCGGTAGCCCGTGGCATCGCCGTACCCGCGGTCATAGAAGACATCGCCTACCTGTGCGGGGTTGTCCGGGTCCTGGACGTACTGGAAGGTCTGGGTGTTCAGGTCGAACTGGATCCGGCGGACGTTTTCGACCGAGCCGCTGTAGTTCGCGGTGGCGTCGAGATTCATGTCGAAGTCGATCGTCTCCGCTGTCGCGGTACTCGCACCTGCGGCGAAAATGCCGACGCAGAGCGAAGCAAGAAGTACTTTTTTCGCGTTCATGGGGTTCTCCTGATGCTTAATCAAAAGCGATTCAACCATCGCCGGGGTTTGGCCTGGTGGCCTTGTCTGTTGCTTTCGGTTGAATACAAAGCAGGTCGCGTGCCAGGTTTCGACCGCAATACCGACCCCCTTGTAACTATCGGATTTTGCGCAAATAAATAGACGTCCTGATGGGGCGGTTCGGAATCTTCGTTGCAGTCGGGCGGTTTCTCGAGCCGAACTGTAAAAGGGGTCGACGGCGGTCGGGGATGTTTGGGGCCTTGCGGACGGCGGGAATCGGAGATTCGGGAGGAGTTCTCGATAAAACAATGGCTTGAGTGGATTGTTTTGCTTGTAAAGCATCTCGACAGACCGGTCGAATACGTTGCCGTGGAGGCCAATGACGGTGGGCTGGTTTGCTTTGTGAAGGGGTGTGCACCGTGACGATCGCGACCGCGCAGCCAGTGTGGGCCACCGGGGATCAACGGTGGTTGGGGTCAGGCCGTGCGCGAGCGGGTTAGCCGATGCCCGGCGACCAGCAGGGCCGGGAGGACCAGCAGGTCGAACAGCAGCGCCGCGATCAGCCCGAAGGCCGTCAGCCAGCCAAAGGCGGCTGTGGGCTGGAAGTCGGACAGGGCCAGCAGCAGGAACTGACCCACCAGCACGATCGTGGTGGCGGTGATCGCGCGACCGCTGCGGCGGAAGCTCCGGGCGAGGGCCCAGGCGACCGGGCTGCCACGCCCGCGGCGCTGGCGATAGTTGTGCAGGATGTGGATGGTGTCGTCCACGGCGATCCCGATGGCGACACTGGCAATCATGGCCGTGGCCATGTCCAGCCAGATCCCCAGCAGGCCCATCAGGGCGAAGATCATCGCCACCGGTGCCAGGTTGGGGATCATGCTGAGGAGGGTCAGGGGGATCGAGCGCCACATCAGCAGCATCAGCAGCGTGATCATCGCGGCCACGGCATACAGGCTGTGGAGTTGTCCCTCGATCAGCAGGCGCTCCTGGTCCGCGAACAGTCGGGCCATGCCGGCCATGTCCCAATCGAGGTCGGCCGGCGGATTGGCGTCCAGATGGGCGCGCAGGTCGTCCATCAGCACGTTGATGGCGCGGGCCCCGTGGGCGTTCAGATTGAGCAGGATGCGGCTGCGTTCAAAGTCCCGGTCGACGGCATCGAACAGATCGCGGCCGTCGTAGATGAACAGGTACTGGGCGACCAGGTTGGGGTCGTCCGGGATCCGCCGGTATGCCGGGTCTTCCTCGTTGAAGGCCCAGTGCATCTCCGCGACCAGATCCGGCAGGGACAGGCTGTAGTCGACTTCGGGGCGCTGGTCCAGCCAGTGCTGCACCCGCTGGATGGCCTGCAGGCGTTCCGGGTCCTGGAGGCTGTCCCACTCCGGGCCGTCGAACACCACCTCCAGTGCCATCACCCCGGAGAGTTCGTTCTCCACCGCACGGGTCGCCTGGGTGATCGAGTGATTGTCGTCGAAGAAGGCGTAGAGATCGGTTTCGACCTCGACATGCCGGATCTGCGGGATGGCCAGCGCCAGCAGGATGGCCGTGGCCAGCAGGACCCAGCCGGCCCGGCGGATCGCCAGGTGTGCCGCCAGCGCCGTCACGCGGTCCAGCAGGCGCAGCCCGCGCCGGGGCGCGAGCCAGTTGCCACGGTCCCAGCGCACCATGATCGCCGGCAGGATCAGCAGCACGACCGCTGCCGCGACGAGGACGCCAAAGGCCCCGATCAGGCCGAAGGTCTCGATCGGCCGGATGCTGCTGACCTGCAGCGAGGCGAGCCCCGCCGCCGTGGTCAGCGCCATGAACCACGTGGGCCGGGCCACGGCGGAAAGCGCCGCTTCCACTCGCGCGCGCCCCCGGTGGCCACGTTGCGCGGCGTGCAGCATGGCGTTGAAGAAGTGCATCAGCATCGCCACGGTGAGCGCGGTCAGTAGTGGCGGCAGGATGGCGGAGATCAGCGTGAACGGCCGGTCGAGCAGGATCAGCAGGGCGATCGCGGGCCCGGTGACCGCGCTGATGGTGGCGGCCGACAGCACGACCACCAGCGGGCGCCGGAACAGCCACCACAGCAGCAGGAGGCTGATAGTCATGGTGCCCGGAACCAGGAAGGCGAGGTCCTTGACCATCGCCCGGAGCTGGGCGACATCCAGGGCAATATGGCCGGCGATGGCGGCCAGCTCGCCTTCCAGTTCGTGTTCCCGGATCCGGTCGCGCAGCAGGCGTTCCAGCTGCAGGCGTTGCAGGCTGTTGTCCAGCGCGTGCGGCCGCACCACCACGGCCAGGGCCTCGCCCCCGGGACCGGCCACCAGGCCGGGCGCGAAGCGATCGCGCAGCACCCGCTCGCGCCATTGTTCCGGGGTGCGCTCGTCCAGCGCGCGACCGTCCACCAGGCGGTCCACGGTAAAGCCGTCCGTCGTCGCCCGGATGTGGTCCAGGGTGGTGACCGACAGCACCCGTTCGACGCTTGGGTCGGACTCCATGTCCTGTACCAGTGCGTCGATGCGTTGCAGGAAGTCGGTTTCGAACAGGTGACTTCCGGTAAACAGGCCGACCAGCACCTGGTCCTGGGGGAAGCGCTCGCGCAGTTCGCGATCGAAGGTGACGGCCGGGGCGTCCTCGGGGAAGTACGACTCGGGTGCGTTGTCCAGATTGACCTGTAGCAGGACCGGGCCGGGCAGCAGGATCAGCAGGGCCAGGATGCCCAGGGCCAGGAGGGGGTGCCCCAGGAACCAGCGCATCAGAACTGCCCCCGCCAGCCGGTCACGAGCATGCGGTTATCGCGGTAGAAGCCCCCGGCCGTGCCCTCGGCCCCGTCCAGCCAGTGCAGGCCGATATAGAACTCCATGGGTTCGCGGGCAATCCAGGTCAACTCCGGGTTCAGATAGATGTCGCGCCGGTTCAGGCCGAACGAATAGCGCAGGCGAGCCCGCCAGTTGTAGGCGGCAAACGGGCTTTCCAGTTCTCCGGTGAGGAAGTAGCTTTCGCGTGCGTCCAGCATGTCGCCGGCATCGATCAGGTGCTGGCCGGCCAGCTGGGTCGTCATGCGGAAGTCCCCGTCCCCGGGGAAGCCCTCGGCGCCGATCACCCAGTCGACGCCTTCCACCGTTGTCTGGCGCAGGTCGTCCGCGCGGGTGACCGGTACATCGCTCAGCCAGGCGGCCTCGGCGCGCCAGGTCCAGGCCCCCGCCGCAAAGGCGGTGTCACCGCCGACGACCCAGGTGCGTGGGTGCACGGCCTCCAGCGTCGGGTTGTCGGCCGGCTGGCCGGTCAGGATGGCCTGTCGGGTGTTGGTATCGAAGCGGTAGTAGGGCTGCGAGTGCCGGGCACGCTGAACGGTGACGGCGAAGTCGGCACCCCGCCCGGAACGCCCCAGCCGTACCCCGGCGCCGCCGTTGCCGGAGACGTCGTCGTTGAGCGCGGCCTGTTCGATCACCGGCGCCAGCGCCGGGTCCTGCGGCAGTCCCAGCAGGCGTCCGCGGTTGCGGTCCACAGGGTGCCAGAGGCTGTCACGGTCGGGGAGCTCCGCCGGGCGAAAGATGGGCAGGAACACCAGGTCGGCGTGCCAGGGCCCTTCGAAGAATTCCGCGCGAATGGCTGGGTTCGCGCGGCGGCGATCGGCGTAGGGGTCCAGCCCGAAGCGGGTCAGGTCCTTGGTGCTGAGGCGGTCGGTGGGCGGGATTTCGTCCACCCGTCCCCACAGGATGCGCTGGGTGCCGATGGTGACCCGGGTGCGGTCGCCGCGGTAGCGCAGGAAGTTCTCGTCGTAGTCGGCGCGTGCGCGGGTGGTGCTCGGGTAGTCGCCGCCCTGCTGGGCCTGGATGTCCGCGCGCGCGCCCAGGCGCAGCTCCCAGGCCTCGTTCAGGTCGCGGCGGGCACTGACCACGCCGCGGCCGTGCTGCACATGGTCCACGGGGCGCCCGGATGTGCCCAGCATGCCCAGTTCGATGCGGGCGTCCTCTACCCGCAGGTCCCAGGCGGCGGCGCCGGTCTGGGTGTCCGCGTCCGCATCCTCGGCCGACTCCTCGCCAAACACGAACGTGCGTTGCGCTTCGTCTTCGGCATCGTTCCTGGCGCCGTCGCGCTCCGGCGCCGGGGTGTCGGGCGCGGCGTCGCCCGCGGGAGCGGGGGATGCCTCCGCGACGGCCACGGGCTCAGCGGTGGGCCCAGGCCCAGCCGTGGGCATGTCCGGGACCTGCAGCACCGCGCCGGCGCGCAGGGTATGCACGTCGCCGTCGAAGGCGTGCGGATTGTGCTCGAACAGGCGCTGGACCATCTCCCGGGTGGGGATGCTCGGGTCCGGGCGCAGGCGCTCGGCCACGCTCCACAGGGTGTCGCTGGCGCGCACTGTGTAGTGGTTGCCGGCGTTCGGGATGGGCGAGGGTTCGGTGCGCGCAAGCTGCTCCGGCGCGGGCGGCAGGAGCGTGGCCCCGGCCTTCAGGCCCTCGGGTCCGCCGTCAAAGGCATCCGGGTTGCGGGCATACAGTGCCTGCGCCATGGCCTGGATGCGGACGGACGGGTCGGGGCGCAGGTCGCGGGCGATGCTCCAGAGGGTGTCGCCCGGCTGCACCGTGTAGGGGGCCGGCGACGCGGTGGCCAGCGGCAGCGGCGCCAGCACCAGCAGCCCGGCGAGCACCGCTACGCGGTAGCCCCCGGGCAGAAGGCCGCCGGCGTCATGGACGATGGGGGCGCGCAAGGCTCGGGTCCGACAGGCCGCGGAGGGTGAACAGTTCGTCCGGGAGACCGCTGTTGTAGGTCACGTCCTCGACCTCGAGGATGGTGGTGCGGCCGCTGGCGAGATGGGTCATGGAGCTGCGGGTGACCGTCCAGTAGCCCTGAATGTCCTCGATCCGTTGCACCTCCAGGCGTTTCGCTGGCTCGTCGCCCCCCTCGTAGAGGTCGATCCGCAACGGCAACCGGGTCTCCTCGTGGATCCAGCTGACGCGCTTGCTGTAGACGGAGTTGCCGCTGTCCACCGGGATGCTCTCGAGGACGGTGACGGGGGTCCCTTCGTAGGTGTCCTCACCCAGGATGCGATGGTGGTCCTTGTGCGGCTCGCGGTCTTCCAGGTCCTCGAAGTAGAGCTCGGACTGCACAAAGCTGCCGCCGCGGTTTTCGCTGCTGATGCGGCGTTCGCGCTGGATGGCGGGGAGATAGAGCCACTGGTCGACATCCCCGCCGGGGTGGTTGTGGATCAGGATGGCCGTGTCGGCGATGTTGCGTGGCGACGTGAAGCGGATGAGGTTGCGGCTGGCGCCGGGCTCCTCGCCTTCCAGGCGGTACTCGTAGCTTTCGCGCACCCGCTCGCGGCGTCCGCCGCCGGTGAGCGTCATGATGCCCCGGGTGACGGCATCGTCGCCTTCCGGGCGCTCGTGTACGGCGCGCGCCAGGTCGCGTGCGGTGGATTCCTCGGCCAGGGCCGCGGGGGGCAGCGTGCCGCCCGACAGCAGCAGGGCGACGGTACCGACGAACATGGCGATCCGGCTGATCATGGCGTCATTGTACTCCGGGGTTCGCGGCCCGCTGCCGGGCGCGCTGGGCATGCAGCCGTTTGCGGGCGATGCGGATCAGGAGGCGATGGAGCGGATTGCGGTTGCCCCCGGGGCGCCACGTTCGCGCGAGGCGCTGGCGGTAGGCGTCGAAGTGCACACCCCGCGGGGCCCAGGTGAGCGAGCCACGGCCCAGTAGAAGCTTGAGCACCTCGGTCCCCATGACCCCGGCGCACAGGTCGCAGGCCATGGGGGTGGAGGGGCCGCGCCGCGCGGCCAGGTCGACGGCCGTCGGGTCGGCCAGGTAGCCCATCTGCAACATGGCGGGCGCGAGGCCGATCATGAAGCGCAGGGCCAGTTCTTCGTCGTCGAGGTCGTCGTGCAGGTCGAAGTAGGCATCGAAGCTCATCCCGCCGGGGCGGAAATTCAGGAGCGCCGCCCCCATTCCGAGCGGCGCGACCGTGACGGCGGGTATGCCGCGCTCCGCGCAGGCCGCGAATACCTGGCGGCGAATGTCGAAGGCGAAGAAATCGAGGCCATCGACATACACATCCACGCCCGCGAGAAAGGTGTCCAGGTTGTCCGGCTGGACACCCTGCGGGAAGGCGTCGATCTCGAGCTCCGGATTGATGTCGCGCGCCATCTCCTCCAGCACCTCGACCTTGGGGCGGTCCAGGCGCGAGAGTGCCGCGCCAACCTGGCGGTTCATGTTGTGCAGTTCGAAGATATCCGGATCGGCAATGCGGAAGCGGCCGATCCCGAGGCGGACGAGCGTGAGCAGGTGCGCCCCGCCGACGCCGCCAAGGCCGGCGATTGCGACCCGCGCCCCGCGCAGCTGCTGCAGCTCACCGGTCGTGACCCAGCCAACCGTGCGGGCGAAGGCGGTTTGGTAGTCGAAGCCCGAACTCAACGCATCAACCCGTGGTATCCATTTTCAGGTGCTGTTGGTGGCGGTATGCGGGTCCGGCCGGCCGGCAAGCCCGTGGCAGGCATCACGACGCCACGTGGCCAGGCCGTCTTCGCTGGCATGACGGCGGGTTGCGGAAGCGGTCCGCGCAACAGGGTCGACTCCACGTATCCGCACAGCTCGCTCAGGGCGCTCGACCGCCGGATGCTTTCGTGTGCCTCGCCGGAGTCGATGTAGAACGCGGCGCGCTTGCCATGATAGTGCACGACCTCGCCGACCTGGGTGAACTCCAGCCCGGTGTGTCGCAGGATCCGGGCAAGGGCCGGCTCCATCATCGCGAAGGCGTGTTGCTTGCGATAATGCACGCAAAGCAGGGTTGCGGCCACGAACAGGCTGACCGCCAGGATCGGGAATACGCGAATCTGGTCCGGCGAGAGCTTCAGGGCCTCGATGTCGCCGATCGGCGTGGCGGCCTCGCCATTCCGTCGCCGGAACATGCCGTGCACGGCCAGCCGGGAGACCTCGCAGATGCTGTCGCGGTCCAGGCGGTCGGGGCGCCAGTCACTGTCGAAGAAGCTGTCGACGCAGTGGCGTTCCATGGGCAACTGGCCGATCGGGTCATGGGTGTCGACATGCACCACCCGCACGCAGCCGGCGGCCATACCGCTGGGCTTGTGTTCCAGCAGACAATGCCAGGCCTGGGTGTCGTATTCGTCGACCTCCTTGTGGCCCGGGCAGTCTTCCTCGCGTTCGAAGCCGAACTCCTTGCAGTACACCTGATAACGAAGGTGCTGGATATCCTCCAGGTCCTGCCCCACGCGCTTGGAGAGCTCGAAGTACCGTTTGAATGCGCTGACCACCGAGTCGTTTTCCACGACTAGTTTCCTCCTGCTGCAAGCCCCGGAACGCCGGAGGGCGGGTCCCCGCGGTCGGGAAGTTCCGCCTGGTGCGGCGGATGTTCCGATCCGGGATCCTCCCATGCAGTGTAGTGGGGAACGTCCGGTGGTGCTGGAAGCTGCAATCGCTGCCGCCAGGCTTGCAGGGCCGTTCCCGCCGCGTCCGTGTATGCCACGCAAGGGATGCGCGTCCCGCGATGCCGGTGGGGTGAGCCGCACACCTCGACGGGCAGGCCGTGACGGCGCAGCAGCCGTGCGAGGGCCGGACGCACCAGAAAGAACATACGCGGGTATGCGTGGCGTTGCGCGTATTCCTGCGCGGCCTGGCAGAGGTAATAAAGGATCTCGGAGGAAGCCCCGCGTACGATCAATCGCGACACTTCCAGTGCCGCGGCATCGGCTTCGTCCGCCACCTCCGGGAAGAGTCGGCAGTTTGCGGCGGTGGGCAGAGGTCGCTTTCCCGGCAGGATCAGGCGCATGGTGCCCACCCAGCGCGTTTCCGGAGGGCGGCCCTCGTGGCCGACCAGGAAGTGTTCGGCGTGCTCGTCGAAGGCATCGCGCTCGACGCCGTCCGGGTGCTGTTCCGGCGGCTCAAAGCCGGTCTCGCGGCAGTACACCTCGTAGCGCAGCCGGAAGTGGATGCGTCGGGCGGCCTCGGAGCGGGCAAGATAGGTGCGCAAACGGCCGGGGCTATGCACGTGAAGGGGCCCGCCTGGAGCCGAATGCGATGTTCGATTGCGCAGGCGCAATGGCGCCGGAGGTCAAGGCCGGAACGGCCTCTGGATCATGCATGTTCCTGCTCCCATGTTGGGGCGGAGGGCATGCTTCAGGCCGCGGCGTTCGCGAACTGCAGCCCGACCCCCCTTGGACTGGAAAAGACAACGACGCCGTCGCGCACGCCGCTATCCGGGATCGCCACGCGAATGGCGGTGCCGGGGGGCAGCCGCGGCTGGTACCGCAGTGGCATGACCCGCGCGCCGAAGCGCGAGATGTCCACCAGCCGGCAGCGTGCCGGGTGCCCCTGAACCCACATCTCCGTGAGCATGTTGACCATCCTGCGCGGCCAGCGCCGCCGCTCATCGCGCGCCGGTGTGGCCTCGCCGGCCTCCTGCCTCTCGCCGAACTGCCATACCATGGCCGCCCCCCAGTGGCGCTCTTCCGCGGAACCGGCATAAACCTCGGCCTGTGCCGGGTCGGTGACCGGTGGCGAGCCCAGGCGGTCGATCAATGCGGCGACGAAGCTGGCGGAGACCTGTTCGTACTCCTCCGCGGTTTCCAGATCCTGATAAAGCTGGCCATGGACCTCGTCGAGGATGCGGAGGCGTTCTGCCCACGTCTCGTTCGCGATGGCCGGGAACCAGAAGTCCGCGAGCTCCAGTGCCAACTTTTCGTGACTCATCAGCGATCCTTGATGGTCGGTGCAGGGGCCGCTGCAGGCTTGAGACTCTACCCATTGACGCTGAAGCAAACCCTGTACCAGTTCACAGAAGTGACCCGGGATTCATTCATCTTCGCGCGATTGGCGGCTCCGTGATCCGCGCGTCAGTTAGCGGGATGTAAACAATCCCGACATCTGTGGACAGGCCTTCCCAAACCCACTTCAATGAACCTGGGATTTTTCCCAACCCGGGCGGCACCTGCGTGGCGCCGGGCCCGGGTGGTCCCGGCGCCACGCAGGTGCGTCCGGGGGACAGGTATTCGCTGCAGATCGGCCCGTCGGCGCTCCCGAGTGCCGGTGCGGTCGACGGGAAGCTGGGTCGTAATGGAAAAGATCGTTCAAGAGCTCTGGCAGCATGTCCGGGCCACCTGGCGCAAGCGCTGGTGGATCCTGCCCATTGCCTGGCTGGTCTGTCTGGGCGGCTGGGCCTATGCCCACAGTCTGCCGGATACCTATCAGGCGGATGCCCGGGTCTACGTGAACACCCAGTCGGTTCTGGATCCGTTGCTGCGCGGCATGACGGTGCGTCCCAACACCGAGCAGCGCCTGCGCATGATCACCCGCACCCTGCTCAGCCGGGATAACCTCGAGGAGATTGCCCGCGAGAGCGATCTCGACGTCCTGACGGGCAATTCCAGTCTGGATGCCCAGGTGGCATTGCTGCGTTCCCGCCTGACCCTGGAAGGTGGCGAGCGCGACAACATCTACAGCGTACGCTTCCGCCACAGCAACCCGGAGGTGGCCTACCGGGTGGTCCGCGAGACGGTCGACCTGTTCATGGCCCGTGGCATGGGCGATTCGCGCCTTGATCTCACCACCTCGCAGCAGTTCATCGAGCGTCAGCTCGAGAACTACGAGCAACAGCTGCAGGAGAAGGAAGCCGAGATCGAACAGTTCAAGCGCGACAACGCGCGCTTCCTCAGTGGTGACGGAAACTTCTATTCACGCCTGGAGCGGACCCGCGATCAGCTGCAACAGGCGCGCCTGCAGCAGCGCGAGGCCCAGAGCCGGCTGCAGACCCTGCAGCGGCGTGCGCGTGAAGGCCGGGCCAATGGCCTGGGGGGCTACGAGAACTCGGAGCTGGATCGGCGCATTAGTGACCTGCAGCAAAACATTGACGCGATGCGGTTGAGCTACACCGACGAGCATCCGGACGTGGTGTCATCCCGCCGTATCCTGGCCGAGCTGGAAGAACGCCGGGAACAGGAAGCGCGGGAGTTCGCGCGGAACCCGCAGGCCATCCAGCGTCCGGGCAGCAGTAACGAGGCCCTGCAAAACGCCATCAGCGAAACCGAAAGCGAGGTTGCTTCGCTGAACACGCGCATTGCCGAATTCGAGGACCGGGTGGCGCGGCTGGAGGGCGACGTGGATCGCGCCCCGGCAGTGGAATCCGAACTGACTTCTCTGACACGCAATTACGACGTCATGCGCAACTCGTTCCGCCAGCTACAGGACCGCCGCGAGCAGGCCGTCATGTCCGGCGCCGTCGAGAGCCAGACCGATGCGGTCGATTTCCGCGTGCTCGAGCCGCCGCGTCAGCCCACGGCGCCAGCCTCGCCGGATCGTCCGATGCTGGCGACGGCGGTACTCCTGGTCGGCCTCGGAGCGGGTACCGGCTTCGCCTTCCTGCTCTCGCAACTGCGGCGGACGATCAGCAGCAGCCAGCAACTGGCGGCGGTGACCGGCCGGCCGGTCCTGGGTAGTGTATCGCGCGTGCGCACGCCAATGACCCGGCATCGGCGCCTGTCCGAACTGGCGGTGTTCGCGGCTGCCCTGGGAACGCTGGTGCTGGTATATGCCGTGGTGATGGGGCTCTATGCGACCGGGTCCGAGTTCCTTCTGGACGAACTCATGGGATTGGTTCGATGACGGCGCCGATCGGGTTCGCCGGGCACTGGCCCGGTAATCAACGCGCGGGCGGACTATCTTTCAGGAAACGGGCCGGCTCGCCGAAGCCGGTTGCCGACAGGGGGCTGACAGCGCGATGAGCATTATCGAGAAGGCACTGGACAAGAACCGGGCGCGTCAGCCGATCGCTGAAGCAAGAGCGGAACAGGCGCCGGCCCCCGAAACCGCGAAACTCGACCCCGAACCTCAACGGGCACCGGTATCACAGGAAGTCAGCATCGATTTCGCCTGGTTGCGCAAGCAGGGGATCATCGTACCCGGGGACCAGCGTTCCAGCGTCGCGGAAGAGTTCCGCATGATGAAGCGCCCGCTGCTGAACAACGCCTTCGGGCGCCACGCGGCAATGCGCGTGCCCCGCGGTCGGCTGATCATGATCACCAGTGCCCTGCCAGGGGAAGGCAAGTCCTTCACCAGTGTGAACCTGGCCCTGAGCATGGCGATGGAGCTGGAGCGCACGGTGCTGCTGGTGGATGCCGACGTGGCGCGACCGGCGATCCCCCGCACGCTGGGTTTCAAGGCCGACCTAGGACTGATGGATGTACTCAGCGAGCCGGATATCCAGATCCCCGATGTCCTGTTGCGCACCAACGTGGAGAACCTGACCGTTCTGCCCGCGGGCCGTCCGCACGGGCGTTCGACCGAGATCCTGGCGAGCGACGTGATGCGGGATCTGGTCGATGACCTGCACGATCGCTACGAGGACCGGATCATCCTGTTCGACTCCCCGCCCCTGCTGGCGACCAGCGAGCCGGGCGTGCTGGCGACCCACATGGGTCAGGTGGTGATGGTGGTCGAGGCCGATCGCACGCCGGCCAGCACGGTGGAGCGGGCCATGCATCAACTCGATTCCTGCGGGGTCGTGCTCACCTCTCTCAACCGCGCGACGCCCGGTATCGGCATGGGGGGGCAGTACTACGGGGGCAGCTACTATGGCAGCGAGCGTGATCATGTCGCCGGCGCCCCGTCCCGCTAGGCCCCGGGGCCCGGCGGTGGCCCGTCGGTGGTGGATCGGCGCGGCCGCGGTCGTGCTGGCGGTGCCCGGTAGTGCGCAGGCCGTCGACTGGACGTTCACCCCGCGGGTCACGGTATCCGCGGAGGTGACCGACAACGCCCGCCTGGCCCCGCGGGGGCAGGAGGAGGCGGACCTGATCGGCACGGTGAGCCCCGGCTTCACGTTGCGCGGGGAGGGTGCGCGCAGCGACACCCGCATCGACTACCGCATGAATTCGCGCTTTTATGCCGACGATACACGCCAGGACCGCACGACCCACACCCTGCGCGGCCGCACGAACTGGGAGCTGGTGGACGACACCTTTTTCGTCGATGCCGGGGCCTCGCGTACCGAGCAGGCGGCCTCGATCCTCGGGCCGGTCGGGATCGGGGGCAGTACCCCGCGCGAGAACCTGCAGGAGACCACCACCTACAGCGTCTCGCCGATGCTGCGCACCCGCTACGGCAGTTTCGCCACGCAGGAGATCCGCTACACCTACGGCGAGAATCTCTACCACCGCAGCAACCGCCAGGACAGCGACTTCCACCGGGGTGAATACGTCCTCGACAGCGGGGCCGCCTTCAACCGTCCCTTCTGGCAGCTCGCCGGGTTTTACGAGAAGGAACGCTTCGAGGACGGACTGGAGGGCGAGTTCGGACAGGTCAGCGGGACCCTGGGCTACCGGTTCGGGCGGTCCCTGCGCCTGTTCGGCGTGGTCGGCGAAGAGTTCAACGACTATGCGACCACCCGCGAGGACGATGACGGCGGCTTCTGGCAGGTGGGGGCGGGCTGGGCCCCGACGAGGGTCACCAACATCGAGGCCCGCTACGGCGAACGCTACTTCGGCAAGAACCGGTCGTTGGCGGTCGACCACCGCAGCCGCCGCGCCACCTATCGCCTCAGCTACAACGAGGGCGTGAGTTCGACCCGGCAGCGGCGCGACGGGCCCTTTGCCCAGCTCGCGGAGGACATCCAGTTCATGTCCGTCGATGAACTCCTGGACAACTACTCCCCGGAGGAGATCTTCCTGTTTCTGCTGAACCCGGAGCTGGGCGACGAGGCATTCGTGGAAGGCTTCTACCTGACGCGCACCTGGCGTGCGGGCTGGAGCTACGACACCGGCCGCAGCGTGTTCGGCGTCAATCTGATCCAGACCGAACGCGAATCCGAGACCCAGACCAACATTGGCCTGTTCGAGGACAACCGGACCCAGCGCGGGGCCAACGCCTTCTGGCAATGGCAGGTCGGCCCGCGCACCACCTCCCTGCTGACCACCGGCATCAGCCGGACCGAGTTCGCCGACAGCGATCGCGAGGATGACCTCTGGTTCCTGCGGGCCAGCGTCACCCGTCAGTTGACCCCGGACACCAGCGCGAGCCTCGCCGTCCGCCACCAGCGCCGCGATTCGACCAGTGCGGCCAACGAGTACCGCGAGAACGCGGTCATCGGCACGCTGACCAAGGAGTTCTGAGTCATGTACGAGGAATTCTACGGGTTCACCGGCCGGCCCTTCGCGCTGAGCCCCGATCCGCGTTTCTTTTACGCGAGCAAGGGCCACAGCCGGGCGATGGCCTATCTCGAATACGGCGTGCAGCTGGAGGAGGGCTTCATCGTCATCACCGGCGAGGTCGGGGCGGGCAAGACGACCCTGGTGCGCAGCCTGTTCGAGACCCTGACCGACAAGCCCCTGGTGGCGGCCCAGCTGGTCAGTACCCAGCTGGATGCCGAGGACCTGCTGCGCTCGGTCTGCCTCGCCTTCGGTCTGGAGGATGCCCCGAATCACAAGGCCGGCCAGCTGCGGCGTCTCGAGACCTTCCTGCATGACACGCGTGCGCGGGGGCAGCGGGCGCTGCTGGTGGTCGACGAGGCGCAGAATCTGGGGCCCGACGCCGTGGAAGAACTGCGCATGCTGTCCAACTTCCAGGGCGAGGACGGGCCGCTGCTGCAGAGCTTCCTGCTCGGGCAGCCGGAGTTTCGGCGCCTGCTGCGCAGCGAGAACATGCAGCAACTCCGCCAGCGTGTGATCGCGACCTACCACCTGGGGCCGATGGACGAGGACGATACACGCGCCTACGTCGAGCACCGGCTCGCCCGGGTCGGGTGGAGCGGGCGGCCGCATTTCGACGACGATATCTGGCCGCGCATCCACGACTACACCAGTGGCATCCCGCGCAAGGTGAATACCTTCTGCGACCGCCTGTTGCTGATGGGGTACCTGGAAGAGTGCGCCGATCTGGATGCGGCGCGGGCGCAGCAGGTCATCGACGAGATCGAGGAAGACCTCGAAGGGGTCCTGCTGGACGAAGGTCCAGCCGCCGCGCAGTCTTCCGAACGCCGCTCGGAGCCAGAGGACGTCGCCCGCGCCGATGACCAGGCCATTGCGAGCCAGGTCTCCATGCTGCGCATCGAACAGGACATCGAGGCGCTGGAAGAACGCCTGCAACGGATCGAGCGCAATCTCCTGGTCAACTTTCGGGTGACCCAGGAGGTGCTGAAGATCGTGCGTGACGAGGGCTACGAGCCGGAGTCTCTGGCGCCGGTTCCCAGCGCCGCGCGCTCGTAGCCACGGGCCCCTGCCATGCAGTCGCAAAGCGCCCAGCGTCCCAACGCCCTGACCGTCGATGTCGAGGACTACTTCCAGGTCTCGGCGCTGGCCCCGTGCATCCCGCGCGATACCTGGGATGCGCGCGACTGCCGGATCGAGCGGAACCTCGAGCGCATCCTTGAACTGTTCGATCAGAACGGTGCTCAGGCAACCTTCTTTACCCTCGGCTGGATCGCCGAGCGCTATCCGCACGCGATACGCCGCATCGTCGACGCCGGCCACGAGCTGGCAAGCCATGGCTACGGCCACGAGCGGGTCACGGACCTGACGCCCGCCGCCTTCCGGTCCGATATCGAGCGCGCCCAGCACATCCTCGAGGACCTGTCCGGGGCCCCGGTTCGAGGTTATCGCGCGCCCAGCTTCTCCATCGGGGAGGGCAACCTCTGGGCGCTCGAGATTCTGCGCGAGGTCGGGCTGGAATACAGCTCGAGCATCTATCCCGTGCATCACGATCACTACGGTATGCCGGGGGCCCCGCGGCATCCGCATCGTCCGGTGTCCGCCGGGGTGCTGGAACTGCCGCCGGCGACCCTGCGCATGGGCGGGCGCAACCTGCCAGCCGCGGGCGGCGGGTATTTCCGGCTGCTGCCGTACGCCCTCTCACGCCGGGCACTCCGGCGAATCGGGGCAGTGGATGCGATGCCGGCGGTTTTCTACTTCCACCCCTGGGAGATCGATCCCGGGCAGCCGCGAGTCCCCGGGCTGGGGGCGCGCAGCCGGTTCCGGCATTACGTGAACCTGCACCGGATGGAGTCGCGCCTGGAGCGTTTGCTACAGGACTTTCGCTGGGGCCGAATGGATCGCGTATTCGCCGCGGAACTGGCGACACCCGAAGACCCGGTACGGGCAAATGGGGACGGCCATGTACGAACCGCCTGATCAGCGCGCCAGCGGCACCGGTGCCCTCCAGGTACGGACCCTGGCCGCAACCGATCATGCGCGCTGGGACCGGTTCGTGGAGAGCTGTCCCCAGGCAACCTTTTTCCATCGGGCCGGCTGGTCGACGGTGCTGCGCGAGGCGTTCGGGCACGAGACCTATTTCCTCTACGCCGAGGCGGATGGTGCCATCCAGGGCGTGTTGCCACTGGCGCGCATCCAGTCCCGACTGTTCGGGCACTCGCTTTCCTCGCTGCCGTTCTGTGTTTACGGCGGTGTTGCCGCGGTCACCGACGCCGCGGCCGCAGCGCTGGATGCCCGGGCGCAGGCCCTCGCGCGCAGTTTGAATGTCGACTACCTCGAATACCGGAACCTCGAACCCCGGCACCCGGACTGGCCGACCAAGAGCGAGCTCTACGTGACCTTCCGCCGCCTGCTGGATCCCGATGTCGAGGCGAACATGAACGCGATCCCGCGCAAGCAGCGCCGGATGGTGCGCAAGGGCATCAAGGCGGGGCTGGTCAGCGAGGTCGACGCGGATCTCGACCGCTTCTATCCGATCTACGCGGCCAATGTCCGGCGCATGGGGACCCCGGTCTTCGCGCAAAAATACTTCCGCCTGCTGCTGGAGGTGTTTGGCGAGGATTGCGACGTGCTGACGGTGACGCACGAGGGCGAAGCGGTCGCCAGCGTGGTCAGCTTCTGGTTCCGCAACGAGGTGCTGCCCTACTACGGCGCGGGAACCCCGCGGGCCCGCGAAGTCGCGGGCTACGACTTCCTTTACTGGGAGCTGATGCGCCGTGCCTGCGAGGCAGGCTACCGCGTGTTCGACTTCGGCCGGAGCAAGCGCGATACCGGTTCCTTCAGCTTCAAGAAGAACTGGGGTTTCGAGCCGCAGCCGCTGTACTACGAATACGACCTGGTCCGGGCCCGCGAGATGCCGGACGTCAATCCCCTCAATCCCAAGTACCAGTACTTCATCAAGGCCTGGCAGCGCCTGCCCCTGCCGGTCGCCAACTGGCTCGGCCCCAAAATCTCCCGCTCCCTCGGCTGAGCGAATGGAAGGTCAAGGTCAAGTACGTTTAACAGGAAGAAGGGAAGAAACGAAGATTTATGGTGTGGCGTTCGGGGAAAAGCTTGGGTTGGGGCAGCCTTTGGCGTTGGTCTTTACCCTAGGCGCCCCAGAACTCTTCTCACCTTCTAACCTTCCTGTGAACCGCTCTTTAGCCGAAGCTATGTGAGAGCTGTATCGAACCGAACAATGTTGAAGGGACGGGAGCGAAATGGAATTCGACCCGCTTTCGAAGGAAGTGATTGGCGCCGCGATCGAAGTTCATCGGGAGCTGGGCCCAGGACTGATGGAGTCCGTCTACGAGAAGTGCCTTGCCCATGAACTTCGTGAACGAAGGATCTGTTGCGCCACGCAGGTTTCGATGCCCGTTGCCTACAAGGGCGAAACCATTGATGCGGGGTACCGCATTGACGTTCTCGTCGAGGATTGCCTGATGATTGAACTGAAGAGCGTGGATGAGCTCAGTGGCCTGCACAAGGCGCAGCTTCTGACGTACATGAAACTTGCGCGAGTCGACACGGGACTCTTGATCAACTTCAACGCCCCCGTCCTCAAGGATGGTATCCGCCGTCTTGTGCGGCGGGGCGTTTCAGCTGGTTTTTGAAACTCATTCCATGAGCCTTCCCGTCTTCAAACCTTCCTGTGATCAACTGCAGTTGGCAGATGCCTGATGGATGATCTTTTGTATTTGGTGCATCGGATTCCGTGGCCGCCGAACAAGGGCGACAAGATTCGCTCGCACCACATCCTGCGCTATCTGGCGCGGCACTACCGCGTACACCTGGGTACCTTCATTGACGACCCGGCGGATGCCGTCTACCTGCCGGAGCTCAAGAAGCTGTGTACCAGCGTCTGCGCCCGACCGCTCCCGCGTCGGCGTGCGCAGTTGCGCGCGCTGACCGGCTTCTTCACCGGCGAGCCGCTGACCGTGCCGTGGTATCGCGACAGGGAGCTGGCGCGCTGGGTTCGTGCGACGCTGATCCGCCAGCCAGTGGCCCATGCGGTGGCCTTCTCTTCGGCGATGGCCCAGTACCTGCCGGAGGGCAGTGGGCGGACCCGAGTGGTCGATTTCGTGGACGTGGATTCGGACAAGTGGACCCAGTACGCCCCCACCCGGCGCTGGCCCATGAGCGCGGTGTATCGGCGGGAAGGGCGTCGGCTGCTGGCCTACGAGCGGCAAGTGGCGCAGGCCAGCAACGCGAGCCTGTTCGTCTCGCCGGCCGAGGCGGAGGCCTTTCGTGAGCGGGCACCGGAGGTCGCCGGCCGGGTGCACGCGCTGAACAACGGCGTGGATGCCGGCCGTTTCTCGCCCGACGCGGTTGCGGGTCTGGATCCCTATCCCGACGGGGTGCGCGCCATCGTCTTCTCCGGCGCGATGGATTACTGGCCCAATGTCGACGCGGTGGTCTGGTTCGCCGACCACGTCCTGCCCGCGTTGCGCGCCGAACACCCGGATGTGGAGTTCTGCATCGTCGGCAGCCGACCCGCCCCCGAGGTAGCGGCCCTGGCGGCCCGGCCCGGTGTGACGGTAACCGGGTTCGTGGACGACGTGCGCCCGTGGATCGCGCACGCGACGGTTGCGGTCGCGCCGTTGCGCATTGCCCGCGGGGTGCAGAACAAGGTGCTGGAGGCGATGGCCCTGGGGCGCCCGGTCGTGGCCAGCCCGCAGGCCCTGGAGGGGCTTACGGCGCGAATCGGGAGCGAGGTCATCCAGGCCGAGGCCGAGCCCCGCGCGTTCCTGGAAGCCGTATCCGGGTACCTGCGCGCGCCGGATCCGGCGCTCGGGCACGCGGCGCGGGCCCGGGTGCTGGCGGATTACGACTGGGCGCGCAACCTCTCGTACCTGGGCGAGATCCTTCGCCGTCGCCCGGGCCCTGCGCCTGGAGCCGAACCGACCGTGGAGGCCGCGCATGGCCGCTGACGCACTCGATATCCGGACGCGTGCAAGCGGTTCGTCCTGGTGGCTGGCCGGCCCGGTACTGGTGCTGGGACTGGCCGTTCTGGGGTGGATGTTCTACCCGACATTTGCCTCCATCGTGGATGTCTGGAACCGCTCGGATACCTTTGCCCATGGCTTCCTGATCGTCCCGATCGTCCTGTTCCTGCTGTTCCTGAAGCGTCAGGAGGTGCTGGCCCTGGAGCCGCAGCCATCGTGGTGGGCGCTGGTACCCCTGGCGGGCTTTTCCCTGGTCTGGGTGGCAGGAGAGCTGGTGGATGTCGTGTCAGTGCGCCAGTTCGCGGCCGTGCTGATGATCCCCGCTCTGTTCTGGCTGGTGCTGGGCAATGCGATTACCTGGCGCTTGCAGTTCCCCCTGGCGTATTTGCTGTTCGCGGTTCCGTTTGGCGAATTCCTGGTCCCGCCGATGATGGATCTCACCGCGGACTTCACGGTGACCGCCGTGCAGCTGACCGGGATCCCGGTCTATCGCGACGGGCTGTATTTCGATTTGCCCACCAGTCGCTGGTCGGTCATCGAGGCCTGCAGCGGTGTGCGCTATCTGATTGCGTCGGTCGCACTCGGGACGCTGTATGCCTATCTCATGTACCGCAGTACCTGGCGCAGGCTCGTGTTTGTGGGCGTTTCCATCGTGGTCCCGATCGTGGCCAACGGGCTGCGGGCCTACATGATCGTGATGATCGGGCATCTGAGCGACATGGAGTATGCGGCCGGGGTCGATCACCTGATCTATGGCTGGATCTTCTTCGGCGTGGTAATCGCGCTGATGTTCGGGATCGGGGCCTTCTGGCGCGAGGACATGGATGCGCCCGGCGCGCCGGTGCGCAGCGTGGCGCCGGGACGTGCCCCGCATGCCGGGCCGTTCGCCGTGGCGGCCGTGCTGGCGGTGGTGCTGGCCAGCGCGGCGCCGCTGTATGCGGAGTGGATGAACCAGCGGGATCTGGGTCCGGTGGCGGGGCTGGGTGTCGGGCCGCTGACGCCCCCCGGCTGGCGGGCGCTGGAGGAGCAGTCCAACGCGTGGGAGCCGGGCTACCGGGGCGCCCGGGACGGCCGCGGCGGTCTGGTCGTCGCGGAAGAAGGCGGGCCGCCGGTGGGCATGCACGTATTGTTTTACCGCAAGCAGCACCAGTACGGGACCATGGCGGGCTGGAGCAACACCCTGGCCGGGCGTCATCGCGCGGGGGTCTGGTCGCAATCGCATCGCGGGCGGACCGCGGTCGACGGCTATCCCGATCCGGACCGTTTCCTGCTCAATGGCCCGGGGCAGCAGCTTCTCGTCTGGCGCTGGTACTGGGCGGGTGGCCAGCTGACGACGCTGCCGCACACGGTCAAGGCTCGGGAGGCGCTGAACCGGCTGGTGGGCGGTCGGGACGACGCCGCGCTGGTGGTGTTCTACGCGCCCTATGACCTTGAGCCTGACGAGGTGGAGGCGGCCCTTCAGGCCTATGCAGCCGACGCCCTCCCGGGCATCCTCGAACGGCTTGCCACCGTCACGCGACAGTGACGGGACCCGTTGCCAAAGCGGTCCGGGAGGGGGATCCCCGGCCCTGCGTCGCGCACGTGATCCACCGCCTGGACATTGGCGGGATGGAGAACGGGCTGGTCAACCTGATCAATCACATGCCGGCCGATCGCTTCCGCCACGCCATCATTTGCATGACGGACTACACCGACTTCCGCCTGCGCCTCCAGCGGGAAGATGTCAGCCTGCACGCCCTGCACAAGCGCGAAGGCAAGGACCCGCGGGTTCATGTCCGACTGTGGCAGGTGCTGCGTGCCCTGCGACCGGACGTTGTCCATACCCGGAACTTCGGCACCCTGGAGGCGCAGGTGACGGCCGCGCTCGCCGGCGTGCGCGCGCGGGTGCATGGCGAGCATGGCTGGGATGTCGGGGACCTCGATGGCACGCGCGACCGCAACCGCCGCCTGCGCCGCCTGGTGCGGCCGCTGGTCGGTCACTACATTGCGCTGTCGCAGCATCAGAAGGGATACCTTCGGGACGCGATCGGCGTGTCCCCGTCGCGGCTGTCGCATATCTTCAACGGCGTGGATATCGACCGTTTCGCGCCTGCGTCTGGTGGGTTCGTTTCCCCGGCCCCGGACGGTTTCCGCAGCCCCGGCACATTCGTGATCGGTTCGGTCATGCGCATGCAGGCCGTCAAGGCGCCGCTGGATCTGGCGCGCGCCTTTGTCGCGTTGCGCGAGCGCATACCGGAGGTGTTCCCGCGCCTGCGCCTGGTGATGATCGGGGACGGTCCGCTACGCGCGGAGGTCCACGAGTTCCTCGAGCAGGCCGGGGTGGCCGAACAGGTGTGGATCCCCGGCGCCCGCGAGGATATCCCCGACTGTCTGCGGACACTGGACCTCTTCGTGCTGCCGTCGCTGGCCGAGGGCATCTGCAACACCATCCTCGAGGCAATGGCGACCGGCCTGCCGGTGGTCGCGACGGATGTCGGGGGCAACCCCGATCTGGTGCAGCCCGGCGAGACCGGGGCGCTGGTGCCGGCCGGGGACCCCGACGCGATGGCCCGCGCGCTGATGGCCTACCCCGGCGATGCCTCGCGCACCGCGCGCGAGGGGCAGGCCGCCCGTGCCCGGGCCGAGGCGGCCTTCAGCATGGAGGCGATGGTCACGGGCTACATGGCGGTATACGACCGGGTACTGGCCCGGCGTTAGTTGTGGCGCTAACGCCAGCGGCCCCACGGCGCGAATCGCGGGCGCTCGGTGGCGGGGTTGTCGTTTATTCTGGATTTTCCGTGATGGAGTGAGGGGTCCCGGCCCGAACCGGTGCCCGCCCGCCGGCGCCGCCCAGCGTCGACCGGGCCGTAGTTCGCCCGAATCCGATCGAAGCCCAGGCAAGGAAGCAATCAGGATCCCTACATGTGCGGCATCACCGGCATCTTCGATCTGCGCGACCGGCGACCGGTAAACCGGTCCCTGCTGGAGGCGATGAACGAGACCCAGTTTCACCGGGGTCCGGACGAGGGCGGCGTGCATCTGGAGCCGGGTGTGGGGCTGGCGCATCGGCGCCTGTCGATCATCGACCTGGCCAGCGGGCAGCAGCCGCTGTTCAACGAGGACGAGACCGTCGTCGTCACCTACAACGGCGAGATCTACAACTTCCCCGAGTTGACCGCCGAGCTGCAGCAGGCGGGGCACCAGTTCCGCTCCCACTGTGATACCGAGGTGATCGTGCACGCCTGGGAAGAGTGGGGCGAGGCCTGCGTGCAGCGCTTTCGCGGCATGTTTGCCTTCGCCGTCTGGGATCGCAATCGCGACACCCTGTTCCTGGCCCGTGACCGGCTGGGGATCAAGCCCCTGTACTACAGTGCGCTGGCAGACGGGCACCTGATCTTTGGCTCGGAGCTCAAGGCGTTGATGGCGCACCCAGGGATGCCGCGAGAGATGGATCCGCATGCGGTGGAGGACTATTTCGCCTTTGGCTACGTGCCGGAGCCGCGCAGCATCTTCCGCGGCGTGCACAAGCTGCCGCCGGGCCACACGCTGACCCTGCGCCGTGGCCAGGGCAACCTGACCGAGCCGCGCGAATACTGGGATGTGCCCTTCGCGGACAGCGGGGTGGCGGATGCCGACGCCGCCGCCGAGGAACTCACCGCCCGCCTGCGCGAGGCGGTGGACATCCGCATGGTGGCCGATGTCCCGCTGGGCGCATTCCTCTCCGGCGGGGTGGACTCCAGTGCGGTGGTCGCGATGATGGCGGGGCTGTCCGATGATCCGGTCCGGACCAGTTCCATCGGCTTCGCCGATTCGGCCTACGACGAATCCCGCTACGCGCGGATGGTCGCCGAGCGTTACCACACCGATCACCACACGCAGGAAGTCGATCCCGACGACTTCGCGCTACTGGATCGGCTGAGCGGGCTGTACGACGAACCGTTTGCCGACAGTTCCGCGCTGCCGACCTATCGCGTCTGCGAACAGGCGCGCCAGCAGGTGGTGGTGGCGCTTTCCGGGGACGGCGGCGACGAGAACCTCGCCGGGTACCGCCGCTACCGCCACCACCTGGCCGAGGAACGCCTGCGGTCGCCCCTGCCCCTCGGGCTGCGGCGACCGCTGTTCGGCACCCTTGCGAAACTCTATCCGAAGGCCGACTGGGCCCCGCGCCCGCTGCGCGCCAAGGCGACCTTCCAGGCGCTGGCACGGGACTCGGTGGAGGGCTATTTCCAGGGCGTATCCATCCTGCGCGACGACCTGCGCGCGCACCTGTTTTCGCCGGCATTCCGGCGTTCGCTCCAGGGCTACGGGGCGGTGGAAGTCCTGCGCCGGCACGCGGCGCGTGCTCCCACCGAGCACCCGCTGTCGCTGGTGCAGTATCTGGACATGAAGACCTACCTGCCGGGCGACATCCTGACCAAGGTCGACCGCGCGAGCATGGCGCATGCGCTGGAGGTGCGCGTCCCGATCCTCGACCACCAGCTGGTCGAGTGGATCTCGGGGCTGCCGCCGGAACTCAAGCTGCGCGGGCCCGAGGGCAAGTTCGTGTTCAAGAAGGCCATGGAGCCCTACCTGCCGGAGGAGATCCTCTATCGTCGCAAGAAGGGGTTTGCCGTGCCGGTGACTGAGTGGTTCCGTGGCCCATTGCGCGAACGCATGCAGGCGCAGGTGCTGGGGCCGCGCATCGCTGACTCCGGCGTCTTCGACATGGACTACCTCAAGACCCTGGTGGACCAGCACACCAGTGGCGCCCGCGACCACAGCCCGGCCCTGTGGTCGCTGTTGATGTTTGAGGGCTTCCTGGCCCGGTCGACGGTCTGATGCGGGGGTGACGATGAAGATCCTGCACGTGCTCGATCATTCCATACCGCTGCACAGCGGGTATACCTTTCGCACAGCCGCCATCCTGCGCGAGCAGCACCGGCTCGGCTGGGAGACGTTTCACCTGACCAGCCCCAAGCAGGGTGCGGTGGACGCGGACGAGGAGGATGTCGATGGCCTGCACTTCTACCGCACGCGCTACCGCCCCGGAAAGCTCCCCGGGCTTGGCGAGTGGGGGTTGATGCGCGCCCTGACCCGGCGCCTCGAGGCCGTGGCGCGGCAGGTGCAGCCGGATGTGCTTCATGCCCATTCCCCGGTCCTCAACGCGCTGCCGGCGCTGCGGGTTGGCCGGCGTCTCGGCATCCCCGTCGTCTATGAGGTCCGGGCCTTCTGGGAGGATGCCGCGGTCGATCACGGGACCAGCCGCGAACACGGCCTGCGCTACCGCATGACGCGCGGCTTCGAGACGCACGTGTTCCGCCGGGCGGATCACGTGACCACCATCTGTGAAGGCCTGCGCCAGGACATCGTCGCCCGGGGTATCCCGCAGGACCGGGTGACCGTGATCCCGAATGCCGTGGATGCCGAGGCCTTCCGTCTGGGCGGGGCCCCGGACGCGGAGTTGAAGGCGCAACTGGGGCTGGCCAATGCCCGGGTGCTGGGCTTTATCGGCTCGTTCTATGCCTACGAGGGGCTGGACCTGCTGCTGGAGGCGTATCCGCGCATCCGTGAGCAGGCGCCCGATGTACGCATCCTGCTGGTGGGCGGCGGCCCGCAGGCGGAACACCTGCAGGAGCAGGCCCGGCGCCTGGGCATCGCAGATCAGGTTGTCTTTGCGGGCCGGGTGCCGCATGACCAGGTACAGCGCTACTACGACCTGGTCGACCTGCTCGTGTACCCCCGGCACTCGATGCGGCTGACCGAACTGGTCACCCCGCTCAAGCCGCTGGAGGCGATGGCCCAGGGGCGACTGCTGGTGGCCTCGGACGTGGGCGGCCACCAGGAACTGATCCGGAACGGCGAGACCGGCTGGCTGTTTCCGGCCGACGATTCCGAGGCACTGGCGAACACCGTACTGGACACCCTGGCCCGCGAGCCCGAATGGGATGCGGTGCGAGCCGCGGGGCGCCGCTTTGTCGAGCAGGAACGCACCTGGGCGAGGAGTGTGGCCCGCTACCAGGCGATCTACGAACGTCTGCGGGGTGTCGTGGAGCCCGCCCATGCCCGGTGATTGGCGTCATCCGGGCCGACGTCCACGGCTCGTGGTCTTCACCCGTGTCTATCCGAACGCCGCGCAGCCGAACCTCGGCCTGTTCGTGCGCGAACGCATGCGGCGGGTGGCCGGACACCTGGATCTGGTCGTCGTGGCACCGGCCCCGTGGTTTCCGTTCCAGGGATTGCTCGGGCGTCTCAGGCCGCATTCGCGCCCCCCGCTGCCGCGCTACGAGGAGCAGGACGGCATTGCGGTCTACCACCCCCGGTTTTTTTGTTTCCCCGGCGTGCTCAAGTGGACCGACGGGCTCTTCCTGGCGCTGGGCAGTTTCCGGTTGATGCGGCGGTTGCGGCGTGACTTCGGATTCGACGTAATCGACGCGCACTTTGTGTATCCCGACGGCGTGGCCGCCCGCTGGCTGGCGCGCTGGCTGCGCTGCCCCTACACCATCACCCTGCGCGGCAGCCTGACCCGTTTCGCCGGCAGCGCCCTGCATCGGCGCCAGATCTCCCGGGCGATGAGCGCGGCCGCCCGAGTGTTCTCGGTGGCGGACTCGCTGCGCCAGGATGCCATTGCCTGGGGGCAGGCCCCGGGGCATGTCCAGGTGGTCGGCAACGGCGCGGACCTGGCGCGTTTCCACCCCGAGGACCGGGCTGTGGCCCGGCGGCGTCTGGGGCTGCCGCAGGAAGGCCGTTTCCTGGTGTCGGTGGGCGGACTGACGGAGCGCAAGGGTTTTCACCGGGTGATCGCGACCCTGCCCGAATTACTGCAAACGGAGCCCGACCTGCATCTGGTGATTGCCGGCGGTGCGACGCCCGAGGGCAACAACGAGGCGGAGTTGCGCGAGCAGGTGCGGGCGCTGGGTCTGGAGGAGAGGGTGTGGTTCCTGGGACAGGTGGCGCCCGATGATCTGCGCTTCGTCTATTCGTCGGGCGATGTGTTCGTCCTGGCCACCCGGTTCGAGGGCTGGGCCAATGTCTTCCTGGAGGCTTCCGCCTGCGGGCTGCCCATCGTGACGACCCGTGTCGGGGGGAATGCGGAGGTGGTGAACTCCGATCGGGTCGGCATCGTGGTCCCCTACGGCGACCATGACGCACTGCGCGATGCCCTCAAGGATGCGCTTGAACGCGACTGGGATCGCGAGGCCATCCTGGCGCATGCGCGGGCGAATGCCTGGGAGACACGGATCCCTGAGCTGGTCGCGGCCTTCGAACAGATCGCGGACGCGGATGCCGCGACGGCCCACGGGGCCGCCCGGTCCGACTGATCGGCGGATACATGGGGCTGTATACGCAATGGGTAGCGCATGGCCTGTTCCCCCTGCAGGAGCGGCTCAAGGGCCATCCGACCGTGCGCCACTTGCGGGCCCTGGAGGCCAGCCAGTGGTGGAGCCCGGAGGCCCTGCGGGGCCTGCAGGCGCAGCGTTTGCAGGTGCTTCTGGAAAATGTCGCGCGGCAGGTGCCGTTCTACCGGGGGCTGTTTGCGCAACGGGGTTTATTCCCTTCGGACTTCTCCGGCATCGCGGATCTCCAGCGCCTCCCGGTCACCGACAAGGCACTGATCCGCGAGCAGGGTTCGGCGTGGCGCGCGGAGGGTGCGAGGCACCTTGAATCGCAGCACACCAGCGGTTCATCCGGCGAGCCGCTGAGCTTCTGGCTGGGCCCCGATCGCATCGGGACGGACATCGCCGCGCGCTGGCGGGCGACGCGCTGGTGGGGCCTGGATGTGGGCGACCGCGAACTGGTGCTGTGGGGATCCGCCGTCGAGAACGAGGCCCAGAATCGCGTACGGGCCTGGCGCGATCGCCTGTTCCGTTCGTACCTGGTCCCTGCGCGAGACCTGAATCCGGACCGGCTCGACCGGATCATCGAGCAAATACGCCAGCGCCGCCCGCGCATGCTGTTCGGCTATCCGTCGGCGCTGTCCCGAGTGGCCTGGCGGGCGCGCGAGCAGGGGCAACGACTGGACGATCTCGGGATCCGTGTCGCGTTCACGACCTCGGAGGTGTTGCGACCGGAATGGCGCGAGGTGATCGGCGAGGTGATGGGCTGCGGGGTCGCGAACGAATACGGCGCGCGCGACGCGGGATTCATCGCCCGCGAGTGTCCGGCGGGCGGCATGCACATCACGGCCGAGGCCCTGATCGTCGAAATCCTGGACGACGAGAATCGACCGGTGTCAGCCGGCGAGACCGGGAACATTGTCGTCACCAACCTGACGGGGCCGGAGTTCCCGTTCATCCGCTATCGCACCGGGGACCGGGGTGCGCTGGACCTGCGGCCCTGCCCCTGCGGACGTGGCCTGCCGCTGCTGCGCGATATCGACGGCCGCGCCAACGACGGCTTGATCGCGGCGGATGGCTCGTGGGTCCACGGCAGCCGTTTCAACTACCTGATGCGCGACCTGCCCGGGCTGCGCGCCTACAAGATCATTCAGCACGACCGAAATCGCGTCGAGGTTCTGCTGAACCTGGTCGCCCCATTGCCGACCGAGGCGGAGGAGCGACTGCGCCACGCGATCGTCGCCGCACTGGGCCAGACGATCCACGTGGAGGTCCACGTCGTGGATGCCATCCCGCCGGAGCCCAACGGCAAGCACCGCCACGTCGTGTGCCGCGCCCCCGCCCCCGATTGATTGCTCCGGGTGATGTCGGTCCCCGTGCCGACGTGGCTTGTTTCACCACAGAGGGCGCGGAGCGCACAGAGGTGAAAGATTGGATTCACCACGAAGTACACGAAGGCACGAAGAAGGGCTCGTTCACAGGAAGCGTGGGAAGAAGGGAAGATTTGTGAGGGTGTTACCGGGGCATGCCGGGTGATCGGGGTAACCCCAGCGCGGTGGATGCAGGCGGCCACCGAAGCCCACAAGGATCTGAGTCCGCGCTCAATGCACCCATCTGTCATCCCGGAAACCGCGCAGCGGTTATCCGGGATCTCCGGCGTCGGGGCTGAGCCGGGCGCCTGGGGCGGCCTCTGTGCGGGAGATCCCGGTTCTTCGCTTCGCTGCGGCCGGGATGGCAGTATCTTTTGATCCAGACCCTTCCCGTTCTTCTCGTCTTCCTGTTACCCGCCCTTGCGGGGAACCTGGCTCAGGCAGTCTGTTTCCACGAACTGAATTCGCGGATTTGTTCCAGTTCCGTCTGTTCCGATTGCTGGGCCTTGAATAAATCCCAGCGTACCTGAAGGTTCAACCAGAAATCGGGCGACATGGCGAAAAAGCGTGCTAGACGCAGCGACGTGCTTGGCGTAATGCCGCGCTTCTGGTTCACGAGCTCGTTGATGCGCTGATACGGAACATGGAGCGCGTCCGCCAACTGGCGCTGGGAGATATGCATCGGCTCCAGGAACTCTTTCGCCAGCATTTCACCGGGGTGGGTCGGCTGTCGGTGGGTAGGGATGCGGACCATGATTGTGCCTCAGTGGTAATCCGTGATTTCGACCTGGTCGGGCCCGGAGTCTGTCCAGGCGAAGCAGATCCGATATTGCTCGTTGATTCGAATGCTGTATTGGCCTTTTCGCTCTCCCGCCAGGGCTTCCAGCCGGTTACCCGGTGGGACTCTCAGCTCCTCAACGTTCATGGCCGAATCCACCAATTCCAGCTTTCTTGCGGCAACCCGCCATACAGATTGTGGGCAGACCTTGCGAGCAGCCTTCGACGAAAGCCCGTTGAAGATATCCTGAGTGCCTCGATCCTTGAAGCATACAATCATGGATACGCGGTATCACGGGTTCCATGCTATTCCAAAACCTGAAAAGGGCGGGGCGAAGGGCGGTGTGGGTGCCACGGACTGGAGATCCCGGCTCCCCGCATCGCTGCGGCCGGGATGACAGTGTCTTTCCGTCCAGAGCCTTCCCACTCTTCCATCTTCCTGTTGCCTGCCCTTGACCTGCCTTTCTCCGCGTCCTCTGTGCCCTCCGTGGTGCAATCGCCCTTGCCCTTCTTCGTGTCTACGTGCGCTTCGTGGTGAACACATCTAGAGGGCCGGCAGCATGCAGCCGCGACCAGCATCGCGTGGGCAAGCCGTCAGATCAAAGTGCTGGTTGAAGCGATAAGCGAAGGCTGCAAGAAGGATTAAACGCTCACCGGTCGCCACGCACACCGGGCTTTGATGTACTATGGTATGCACGCATACCACTGGATATTCCATCATGACCATACGTACAGGAGATACCCGTCAAACGGCTGTCCGGCTCCCGAAAGAGACGTATGGGCGCCTGAAAGCTCTGGCCGAAAAGACGGGCCGCACGACCACATACTACATCCGTGAAGCCATCGAGGAGCACCTGGAAGACCTGGAGGACATCTACCTGGCCGAACAGACGCTGGAACGTATCCGGAGCGGCGAGGAAGAGGTAAGCAGCTCCCAGGAGTTCTGGCGTGGCCTGGAGGATTGAGTACGCTCATTCCACCCGAAAGGCGGTGCAGAAACTCGACCGGAAGGCCCGCCAGCGCATACGCCGGTACCTGGAGGAGCGTGTAGCCCATCTGGATGATCCGAGAGAGCTCGGGAAACCGCTAAAGGGGCGGTTTACCGAGCTATGGCGTTATCGGGTTGGGGACTACCGTGTGATCTGCGAGTTGCGTGACGAGTCATTGGTGGTGCTGGTTGTGCGGATTGGACACCGGAAAGAGGTATACGATTAACGAGAGCCAGCCCGTCTGGTTCCCGCGACTGGCTGGCTCTCGTTGCTGAAAGCCCGTTGCGGTCATTCGGGATCTCCAGCGTTAGAGTAGAGCCGGGCGCCCGGGGCGTCTTCTATGCGGGGGATCCCGGCTCTCCGCTGCGCTTCGGTCGGGGTGACGATCGTGGTGTGCTGCGACCGGGATGACGATGGTGGTGGGGCGCGACCGGGGCGACGGTGTGGGGCGCTACGGCCCGGATGACGGGGGTATGGCATCCGCCACTGCCGGGAGAGCCGCAAGCAGTCGATCCCGAGTTATTTCATCCTGAGCCTTCGCGCGCTTCCCGCCTTCCTGTTCCCCGCCCTTGACCTGCCTTTCTCCGTGTCCTCTGTGCCCTCCGTGGAGCAATCGCCCTTGCCCTTCCTTAGTGTCTTCGAGCCCTTCGTGGTTAACCAAAAGAGCGCCTGGGCTAGCGCGCGGCAGGGTGCGATTCGAGCCAGAGGTCGAGCATCATCAGGATCCAGACGAAATCGCCGTAGTAGGCCGCATGCCCCTCGCGGTGCAGGCGGATCAGCTCGTCGATGAAGTCGTCGCGCAGGAAATCGCGACCCTTGAGGCGCAGCAGGCTGTCGTAGGCGAGTTCCTGTAATGGGGCGTGCTCCTGCATCCAGACGCCGAATGGCAGGCCGAAGCCGTGTTTCTTCTTGTCGATGATGGCGTCGGGCAGAAAGCCGGTGAACGCCTCCTTGTAAAAGTGGCGCAGCCGGCCGTTTTTCAGCTTGAGATCCGACGGCACGCGACAGGAGAACTCCACCAGGTCGTCGTCCAGCATCGGGAAGGCGACGTCCACCCCGGCCAGCTGGCACATCTCCGCGACCTTGCGCAGGTCGTTGTCGGCCAGGGTCTGCTGCCAGTCCAGGTACATCATGCGGTTGAGGCATGACGCCGGTTCCGGCTCCGAGTAGATCCGGCGCATGAGCTCCCAGGGTGCTTCGGTGTCCACCGCCGCGAGGAACTCCGGCTCGAACATCGCCTCCGGCGCCAGGCGGTGCAGGTAGTTGTAGGTCTGCAGTCGGTCCGGCAGCGGGATGCGGGCCTGCTCCACGTAGCTGCGGGCCTTGCCGGCCAGCGGCAGGCCTCGCGGCAATCGGGTAAACAATGGATCGAGCAGGTGGTGGCGCAGCGGCGCGGGGATCCGGCCCCAGTGTTCGAACACCCCTTGCTTGGCGTAGCGCGCATTGCCGGCGAAGAGTTCGTCACCGCCATCACCAGCGAGTAGCCGGGTGATCCCGGCGTCGGCCGCCATGCGCGCGCAGAAATAGGCCGGCAGCGCCGACGAGTTGCCGAAGGGCTCGTCGTAGCTGCGAGCGATCCGGGGCACGGCCTCGACCACGTCCTCCGGCGTCACGTAATACTCGTGGGCCTCGGTGCCGAAGTGCTGTGCGGCGATGCGCGCATACTCCATCTCGTCGTAACCGGGGGCATCGAAGCCGATGCTGAAGGTGTCCGCCCCGGGGTGTTTGCCGGCGAGCATCCCGGCGACCGTCGAACTGTCCAGGCCGCCGCTCAGGAAGGCGCCGGGGTGTGGCGTGTCCGCCCGACGGTCTACCGCCGCTTGCACGTGTTCGCGCAGGGCCTTTTCCAGGGCCTCGGGCGTGGCGCTGCGGTCTTCCTCGAAGCGCGGGCTCCAGTAGCGGGTTACTTCGGCCCGGTCGCCGTTGTGGGTCAGGCAGTGGGCGGCCGGCAGTTTCTCCAGCCCGGCGAACAGGCTGACCGGGGCCGGAAGCATGTGGAAGAAGCAGTAGTGGTAGAGGCCCTCGCGGGTCACCTCGGTGGCGACCGCCGGGTGGGCAGCCACACACCCGGCACTGGTGCCAAACGCCACGCCGCCATTCAGCCGTGCATAGTGGAGCGGTGTCTGGCCCAGGCGATCGGTGCCGGCTACCAGCCGGCCCCGGCCGGCATCCACGATGACCAGCGCATAGTCGCCGCTTACCTGTTCGAACAGGCCGGTGCCGTGTTGTCGCCAGGCCTCCAGCAGGGCCTGCGCGGGGTCGCGCTCGCGTGCGCGTTCCGCCAGTGAGGGTTTGCGCCATTGCGGATGGCCGGCGATTGCGGCGATGACGTCCCCTTCCTGTGCGGTCCAGCCGCCCCGAACCAGGCAGCCACCCAGGCGGTTCGTACACCGGGATTCAGGCGCCCCGGCGAGCCCCGGCAGGGCCGCCCCCTGGGCCTCGAGGGCGTCGCCCGGGGATGCGGCATTCACCGCGAACCATCCACAAAGTCCCGCCATCCGTCCGCCTGTTGCCTGGTCGGTCCAGGGAAACGCTGGTTGATGTACGCACCCGGGCGTGGGCCCGGCAATCCGTGCCGTATGGGTCACCATTCTACGTCCGGGGTCGGGCGTTCGAAGGCTTGTCGGGTGCAGGGGGTTAACGAGCCGATCACGCGGGACCCGCGGCCTGTCAGCGACGATCTGGACAGCCTGTACAGATGCGGTAACCTGCCTGCTAACCCGCATCCCCGGCCGGGCACGGATACCCGCCTTCAGGAACCCTTATATGTCGACCCTCGATCACACCCGGAATCTGCTGGACAGTGCCCTCAGCCTGAATGGACGCGCTCAGCAATTCGATCGCAACACCACGCTGCTGGGCGGCGTCCCCGAGCTGGACTCCATGGCGGTCGTATCGCTGATCACCGCGATCGAGAGCCACTTCGACATCGTGATCGATGACGACGACGTCAGCGCCGAGACCTTCGAGACGGTCGGCACCCTCGCCGATTTCATCGACGCCAAGCTGGACTAGCTCGGTCATGGAAGCCGGGTTCCTGGAAGGCAAGGCCGGGCCGGTGTTCCATGTGCTGCATCGGCCGGATGGTCCGTCCGTTCGGGGCGCGATCCTGTTTGTCCCGCCCCTGGCCGAAGAACTCAACAAGTCCCGCCGCATGGTGAACCTGCAGGCCCGCCGCATGGCGCAGGCCGGGTACGCGGTGCTGATCCCGGATCTCTACGGATGCGGCGATAGTGGCGGCGACTTCGGCGACGCCGACTGGGATCTCTGGCTGGACGACCTCGCCCGCTGTAGCGACCACCTCGAGGCCTGCTGCCCGGCGCCGCTTGTGGTCTGGGGGCTGCGCGCGGGATGTTTGCTGGCAGGCGATTTCCTGGCCGCACGTGCCGAACAGGCCGCCGCCGCGATCTACTGGTCGCCCGTCACGAACGGCGAACAACACCTGACCCAGTTCCTGCGTCTGCGCATGGCCGCCGGGATGATGGGCGGGCAGAAGGAAGGAACGGCTCAGTTGCGGGCCCAGCTGGGTGCGGGCGAGCCGCTGGAGGTCGCCGGGTACACCCTGGCGCCCGGTCTGGCCACCCGCCTGGCGGCAGCCCGTCTGCAGCAACCGCAGGCGGATGCGATCGAGTGGTTCGACGTGGCCGCGCAGGACACCGCAGCGTTACCGCCGGCGAGCGAACGCCTGATCGAGCGCTGGCGCGAGCAGGGGGGGGCGGTGACTGCAACGGTCGTGGGCGGCGACGCCTTCTGGTCCACCCAGGACATCATCGAGGTGCCGCAATTGCTGGAGGCGACTACACAACGCCTGGAGTCCCTGGCATGACCGAGCGCGCCGTGGTCTTTCGGGTGGGGGAGGACGAACTCCTGGGGATCCTGCATCCCGGGGTAGAAGACGCCCGGCGGGGTGTCCTGATCGCGGTGGGCGGGCCGCAGTACCGGGTGGGCAGCCACCGTCAGTTCCTGCTCCTGGCCCGGCATCTGGCGGCGCAGGGTATCCCGGTGTTCCGCTTCGATTTTCGCGGCATGGGCGACTCTTCCGGTGCCCAGCGCGATTACGAGGAGGTCCACGATGACCTGCAGGCAGCCATGGAGACTTTCTCGGCCGAGATGTCGGGGATGCACGAGGTGGTGATCTGGGGGCTTTGTGGTGCAGCCTCCGCGGCGCTGTTCTACGCCTGGCGCGACGCCCGGGTGGCGGGCCTGGTGCTGGCCAACCCCTGGGTTCGCACCGACGAGGGGCTGGCTCGAGCCTACCTGAAGACCTACTACCTGCAGCGCCTGATCAGTCGCGATTTCTGGGCCGGTGCCTTCAAGGGGCGTTTCAACCCCTGGGTGTCCCTGCGCTCCCTGGGACGTATGGTCGGCGCTGCGAGCAGCTCCAGATCCGGGCCTTCCGCTGGCGACCCCGGCGCTTCAAGCACGAACCTCGGCGACGCCCCGTTGCCGGACCGGATGGCCGAGGGATGGCAGCGTTTTCAGGGGCCGATCCTGGTGATCCTGAGTGGCGACGACCTGACCGCCGCCGAGTTTCGTGATGTGGCGACCAATGCGCCGGCATGGAGCGGGCTGCTGCAGGAGCCGCGGGTAACCCTGCAGGAACTGCCGGCTGCCAACCACACCTTCTCCCGACGCGAGTGGCGCGATCAGGTGGCGAACTGGACCCATGACTGGGTACGTGATCTTCCGGCGGCAGGCACAGAGTCATGACGGCGCGGGACGTCGGCAATCCGCTGGTGTCGGTCATCATGCCGGCCTACAACACGGCCGCATACATCGCCGAGTCCGTGGACAGTGTCCTCGACCAGGACTACCCCAGCGTCGAGCTGATCGTGGTGGATGATGGCTCGACCGACGGGACGATCGAGATCCTGCGCGAGTATGGTGACCGCCTGACGCTGCTGACCCAGCAGAACCAGGGCGCGGCCGTGGCCCGCAATGCCGGCATCGCGAAGGCGCAGGGCGACTATATCGCCTTTATCGATTCCGACGACGTCTGGTTGCCGGGCAAGCTTACGGCCCAGGTGCTCTACATGGAGCAGCATCCGGAGATCGGTTTCGTGCATACCGACTTCCTCTCCTGGAAGCCGGGTGCGGATGGCCGGTTCGCTCCGGCCCGTACACTGGCTGACCCTCCGGTCCCGGTCACCGAAGCACCGGGCATTGTACTGGAGGGGTCGGGCTGGGTGTACAACCAGCTATTGATGGAGTCACTGCCGCATACGATCACCGTGATGATGCGGCGTACGCTGGTCGATCAGGTGGGCGAATTCGATCCGGAACTCAAGCGCGGCCAGGACTATGACTACTGGATTCGGGCTTCGCGGCTGACCGAGTACCGCCAGCTGGATCGGGTGACAGCCCTGTATCGCCTGCACGGGCGCGGCTGCATTACCAAGTATCCGGATGTGAATTACGAGGTCGAGGTTGTCCAGCGGGCACTGGACCGCTGGGGCCTGGTGGGCCCAAATGGCGAGGAAACTCCCTGGTCCCGGGTGCGCGAGCGGCTTGGCGAGGCCTGTTTTACCTTTGGGTATCACCATTACTGGGAAGGTGATCCACGCATTGCTCGGCGGGCCTTCCTTCAGGCCCTGCTGCGCAAGCCGGGGCGGGCGAAGACCTGGGGATATCTGGGTGCGAGTACCCTGAAGGCCCTGCTCCCGGGCAAGGGAGGCGCTGATTAAGGTACGCCTCGGAGCCCTTCAGTGGCGATTGCGGTATACGGCTACCCGCCCGATCGGCATCTTTCTGAGCCGCTTCGTGCGGTATTCCCGGTAGTCGATTCGTTCCAGGAACGAAGCCTGGTCCAGCAGGCGTCTCTGGGTTGGGTTCTGATACACGATCAGCACATCCCGCGGCTTGGCCTGCAAGGACCTCTCGAGATTCGCGAGCACCCGCTCCATGATCGCGCCCTTGAACGGATTGAACAGATAGATCAGCAGGTCGTCCGGCGGCAGCTCGAACGCGCCCGCATCGTCGCAAACGGTTTCGATCGTGTGAACGCGGCGTTCGGGGTGTCGATAGATGCGGCCGTTCTCGGCGGCGATGGCATCCAGACGCGGGTTGTATTCGACCCCGATGATCCGCCGGAACGGATGGTGTGCTGCGAGCAGCAAGGCCTTGCCCTTGCCCGAGCCCAGATCGATAAAGGTGTAGCGGTCCGCGCTGATCTCCAGGGATCGGATGATGCGAGGGAACAGCCGCGGGGGTGCGCCCTCGTACCCCTCGTGTTCCTGCGGCAGCCCCGCGTCGTCCTCGGCCTGCATGCCGGTATTGGTGCCGTGCTTGCGGTCGAAATCCGTCAGATGGAACAGGATGTTCCGCGGGATGAGTGTCAGGGTGCGCCACCAGCCATTCTTGCGCAGGGAGGCGCGCAGCCGCGCAAGTGCATCCGTCATGTGCTCGCCCGGGTGCTTGTGCAGTCGGAAAAGGGGATGTGCTTCATGCCTCAGTCGTCTCCAGCTGCGCGACGAGCGCCTTGCGGTCGACCTTGCCGTTCGCATTCAGCGGCAGGTTCTCGAGCGAGTGGATGGTTCGCGGGACCATCACGGCGGGCAGGCGCTGGCGGAGCCGGTCGCGCAGGGCTGCCTCGTCGACTTCTTCCGCGACCACGAAGGCCACGATCCCGGAGGCGCCGCTTTCCGTTCGTGGCCATCCAACGGCCACGGCCTGGTCCGTGCCGGCGGCCTCGCGTAGTTCGGCTTCCACTTCTCCGAGTTCGATGCGCACCCCGCCAATCTTGATCTGGTGATCCAGGCGCCCGAGAAAGATGAGCGGTTCGCCCGGGGGCGGCCGGCGCACCAGGTCCCCCGTGCGGTAGTGCACGCGCCCATCGTCCAGGTGCACAAAGGCCTTCGCCGTGCGTTCGGGGTCCTTCCAGTAGCCGGGGGTCACCTGCGGGCCGCTGATCAGCAGTTCGCCCTCGGCCCCGATGGGTACCTCCTGCAGGGCCTCGTCCGCCACGCGCAGCCCCACCTGGTTGCCCGGATAGCCGATCGGGACCATTCCGTGCTCGCATTCCGCCGGTGATTGCTCCGGCTCCCAGCGGTAAAAGCAGGCATCCACTGTGCATTCGGTGGGCCCGTAGGCGTTGTCGATCCAGGCATTGGGCGCGGCGGCGGCCATCGCCCCGGCCAGTTCCGCCGAGAGGGCCTCGCCGCCAAAGCGGCACAGGCGCAGGTCCGGAAAGCGTCCCGGTGCCCATCCGTTGCGACGGTTCATCCCGTGCCCGGCCGAGGGGGTGATGTCGATGACCGTGAGGGCCTTGTCCGCAATGTAGCGGTTGGGGTTGAACCATTCCTTCGCGGAGGGGCAGCAAAGGCAGGCACCAAACGCCCAGGACACGTACAGGTCGAACATCGACGAGTCGAAGGTGATGTCGTAGAACTGCGAGAAGCGGTCCGTCTCGTTGATGCCGAAGTCGCGGTAGCGTTCCTGCGACATCTCTACAAAACGCGTCACATTGCTTTGCAGGACACCCACGCCCTTGGGAACGCCGGTGCTGCCGGAGGTGAAGAACAGGCAGGCCAGATCATCCCGAGATATGGTCGCTGGCACCCATTCCGTGGGCCGGAGGGAATCCTCGATCACCCGGAAGTCGTGCCGGGGCCAACGCGTCTTCAGCTCATCCAGCCGCTCCGCATCGGGCAGCAGTATGGCAAGCGGCCGGGAGAACGCCCCCAACAGTTCATCGAGCCGTTCCAGCCCCTGGAGATCCACCAGCAAGCCCGACAGATCGGCCTGTTCGGCCATGGCGATCGTGCGTTCCGCGGGAAAGCCCGGATTCAGCGGGACCAGCGTATGGCCGGCCATCAGGGTCCCCAGGATGCCCTGGTACATCGGCAGCGAGCGCTGCGCCAGTACGCCGACCCGAGCCGGTATGCCTGCACTCAGGGCCTGTTGCAGCCCATGAGCAACATCCGCCCCCGCCCCGAATAGCTCGCGGTAGGTGAACGCGCGGCCCTCCACGTCCAGCGCAGGGCGGTCGGGGAATCGTTCTACCGAACGCAGGAAGCCGGTCAGCATACCCCTCGTTAGCCCGGCGTTTGGCATGGTTGCGGCCCTCGTTCTGCTTCAAAACCCTTTGCCGACGGGGCTTCCGGGACATTCCGGTCAGCACACACCGGCCATCCATTCGCGCCGTTGTCTGCTCGCGCATCCACGGTGCCATCAACGAGAGCATCGGCGATCACCTCATCTCGTACAATCGAAACGAGAAGCCAGCCTCAAGGCTTGGCTAACGGCTGCCTGATGGCGGTTCCCCCGTGGGTCGCCAAGGCCCCTCGCATGAAGGATCCGGGTCGGCGAAACCATGCTGCAAACCCTGCGCAAGCTGAATGCCCTGCTGGACCCCCGTGATCGCGGGAAGGTCGGGCTTCTGGTGATTCTCATGATCGTCACGGCCTTCATGCAGACCGCGGGCATTGCCTCGGTGATGCCGTTCCTGGCGGTGCTGTCCGACCCGAACATGGTCCACGACAACGAGATGCTGCGCCTCGCCTACGAATGGCTTGGTTTCGAGTCCACCGGCAGCTTTCTCCATTTCCTGGGTGTGGCGGCGTTTGTGCTCTTCGTCAGCGGAACCGCACTCCAGGCCCTGAACCAGTGGGCCATCACGCGCTTCACCCACATGCAGCAGTACGAGCTTTCGCGGCGGCTGATGGGCGACTACCTCAGCCGGCCGTTCACGTTTTTCCTAAACCGCAATTCGGGCGACCTTGCCAAGACCGTCCTGCAGGAGACGACTCAGGCCATCAATGGCGCATTGATGCCGGCCATGAAGCTGGTGAGCCAGGGCCTTCTGGCGATATCGATTATCACGCTCCTAGTCGTGGTCCAGCCCTGGCTGGCGGTCACCGTCGCCCTTGGGCTCGGCAGTATCTACGCGAGCATCTACCTTGCCGCGCGAACCTGGTTGAACCGCATCGGCACGGATCGAGTGGAGGCAAACCGGGAGCGCTTTACGGCAGCAGCGGAGGCTTTCGCTGGTGCCAAGGAGATCCGTCTTCTCGGGCGTGAGCGAGACTATCTGGAGCGTTACCGGCGCCCATCGAAGCGTTTTGCCAGCCATCAGGCCAATGCGATCCTGCTGAAAGAGATCCCACAGTATGCGATCGAAGCCATCGCGTTTGGCGGCGTTCTCCTTCTGGTCCTGTTTCTAATGGCTGGCGACGGAGGCCTTGCCACGGCTCTTCCCTTGATCGGGCTATATGCACTGGCGGGCCGGCAACTGATCCCAGCGTTCCAGAAGATCTTTCAGCAGGTTGCCTCGCTGCGTTTCAATGTCGCTGCAGTCGACAACATCCTTCAGGATCTTGGCCATCCGACCCAGGTCGAATTTTCGACCGAAACCGCAGATGGAGTGGCGCCACTGGCGCCCAGGTCAGTTCTAACCACCACGGATCTTGCATACACCTATCCCGGTCACGATGAGCCGGCGGTCCGCGATGTTTCGATAACCATCGAGGCTAGGACGACCGTCGGGTTCATCGGTTCGTCCGGCGCGGGAAAAAGCACCTTGCTTGACCTGCTACTGGGGCTGCTCGAACCGAACCAGGGCCAAATCCGGATCGACGATGAACCCCTTGCGCTCCGCAACGTGCGCAATTGGCACCAAGCAATCGGCTATGTTCCACAGCACATCTTCCTGGCGGACCAAAGTGTTGCTGCGAACATCGCCCTCGGCGTTCCGTCCTCCCAGATCGATTATGCGGCCGTAGAACGAGCCGCCCGTCTCGCGAACTTGCATGATTTTGTCACCCGAGAGCTTCCTCTCGGCTACAACACAATCGTGGGCGAACGGGGCACCCGGCTTTCCGGCGGTCAGCGCCAGCGTATTGGTATTGCTCGCGCCCTCTATCGCGACCCTGAGGTGTTGTTCTTCGACGAAGCGACCAGCGCGCTCGATAACGCCACCGAGCGCGCCGTCATGGATGCCATTCACAAACTCGCCGGGAACAAAACGATCATCCTCGTTGCTCACCGATTGACAACCGTCGCCCCCTGCGACCGGATCTTTATTCTGGAAAAGGGGCGGGTAGTCGATGCGGGGACTTGGGAGGAGCTCTCCGAGCGGAGTGGCTCCTTCAAGACTCTGGCGGCTAGCGCAAGTTGATGGCACTGGGTCTAACCCCTGCGACCGCTATCGCCACACTGACCCGCTTGGAGCACACGTGACGAACGCAAAGCTTTCCGTTGGTACCCGCGCCTTCCAAGACCAGACGGGCCGTTCTGCGGGCAGAGGTTCTAATGCGTAAGCGGTGCACCGCAGTAACGGGGGAAAGCTGTAGTGCTACCCCGCAACCCGTTGAAGGCGGGGATCGGCCGCCTGTTCCTGATAAAAACGGGCGTGCTACGGCGGGCGGCTCCGTTGTGCAGGCTGACTGCACGGCGTTCGCTGCGCCCGGTTCTCGCGCAAAAGCGACTCGCGCGCGAACATCTACATTAATCACTGTCCCCCAGCGAACGAAAATGAGGCCGGAGTGAGCAATAATGGAATTAGGCCAGAAGGAGGAGGCGGTTCCGGTGGGAGCCTGCTGGCGCACGTTGATGCGCCGTGCCCGCCGCAAGATGCTCCGCCATGTCAGACCCCCGGTGAAGCTTTCTCGAACACAGCGCGCCTACTATCGAACGCAGCACGTCGACATTAATGACGAGACCTTCGCGCGCTTTTACAAAGCGGGTCTGCTAGATGACCTTGATCGTGACACTGTGGAGCGAGCCCGGGCCTATCAGCTGCGTGTGTTGGGGCGCCCGATTGATGTCGCGATCCATGCGGCTTTCCATAACCTCCACGGGTATTCGGATTCGCGCCTGCTTCCACGCCACTTGTACTGGCACATCCTCATGCCTTTCCTCAATGACCTCAGTTTTCGTTCCGCATATTCTGACAAGAATCTGTATCACTATTTTGCAGGCGCTTCACGAACCCCGATTTCTCGTCTCAAGTGTGTTGCCGGGAACTTCTACGATTCTGATAACGTATCGCTGAACCCGTCTACTCCGGTCCGGGATGTCTTGGGTGGGGCGGGGAATATGATTATCAAGCCATCCAGAACCGATAATGGATGCCGCGTCGCATCTCTTGACCTGTCGCCCGACGGTGTGGAGTGTGATGGGCTTATCCGTAGAACCGTGGGTGAGCTTTCTGACGTCTATGGGGCGAACTTTGTTGTCCAGGAGAAGCTGGCTCAGCATCCGGTCCTGGCGGCCCCTCATCCGCCCTCGGTTAATACCCTTCGGGTCCTTACGCTGCGCTGGTCGGGCGAAATCCACTATTTGTTGGCCTTCGCGCGTTTCGGTACGGGTGGAGCCGTTAACGATAATGCGGGAACGGGGGGTATCTGCGTTGGAATCGTTGGCAACGGGGCGTTGAAGGATCATGCCGTGACCGAGGCGGTAGAGCGCCTGGCTCGGCATCCTGATACGGGCTACGAGTTTGGCCGGCGTCCGGTGGTCCCCGCCTTCGAGAGGGCGGTGAATTTATGCAAGGACATGCATCGCGACGTGTTGCATCATAATATTGTGTCGTGGGACATCGCCATTGATGTGAACGAGGAGCCAGTGTTTATCGAACATAATTTTCGCGGAGCATTGTGGCTCTACCAGATGGCGGTTGGCACGCCCGCGCTGGGGACGCTTACCGACGAGGTATTGTTGTGGGCAGCACAGCAACAAGGGCAGATTGGATAAAGGTGCAAAGCGGCGGTGGGAGTGATGTTCTTATTGCGCCCAGGCCTTCGGTCCGGCCACGAGCCTGACCGGTTGGGAGAACCTCGAGATGGCCCAGCGTAAGGGGCTTCTTCTGTTTTCACGTCCCGATGCCAAGTTCGAGAGTTGGGCACGGGGTGTTCGGGCTATATCAGACACCCATGAGGCGGTATCCGCGTGGCGTCCCTGGTTCGGGTTCTGCCATTTCCTCCGGTATAGAGTTCAGGGCTACCGAGTTGATGCCTTCGTCGTGCGCTACCTCAACGATCCTGGGTCCCCGGCATCGGCGCTGCTGCGGCTTGGAGGTGATGCGGTCACGCTATTTGTCGCACGCCTTCTTGGGATCCCCGTATTCTGGATACTGCACAATGTGGATCGTGAGACGTGTAACCAGCGCCCTTTGATTATCCGGTGTCGTCGTCACCTGGTACGCCGGAACGCATCGGCGTTTTTCGTGACCGAGAAGGCGTTGGTGGAGCCGGCACAACGACTGCATGCTCTGCCAGCGCCGGTTCAGGTCCTGCCGTTGGGTGAGCCCAGTGAGGCGTGCCTTTACCCAGAGCAGTCATCAGACACATGGGATCGTTTTCGGAGTGGGGCCGAGCGATGGCTCAGGGCAGAAGGTGTCGACTTCCCCCCCTGCCTCCTGGTGGTTGGAACCCCGGAAGAGAAATACACGCACTTCTGGCGGTTGCGCGAATTGCTGGACCACGCCCGAGGGCGTGGTGTGCCTGTCAGAGCGCTCGTAGTTGCGCCCCTTGATGAAGGGTATGGGGAGGATTTGCGGCGGGAGCTGGCCGAGCACGTAGCCCGCGGGACGGTGTACCTCAGCGAGACTTTTGTCCCGTTGAACTGGAAATGGGCGAAAAAGCACTGCACGGCGTTGCTTCGAGGCTATTCGGATTTATCGATGTCGCATGCGATCTACCACTCAGTGTCTGTGGGGATGCCGGTCCTCGCGATGCCCGGGTCTGTAGTTCCCAAGGTGGTTCGTGACGAGGAGATTGGCGAGGTACTGGAGGACGACTTCAGTAATCTGGAGCAAGTCCTGCGGCAGCTACAGCCTTTGAATGACGCAACAGTCGCTGGGTTCTTTTCCGCGCGAACCGGTGTGCGTGCCGCTGAAGTGCTGCTCCAGGCTGTACGCGATGTTGCCGCAGCGCGATGAAGAGGGGCCTGGTCTAGGTGTGGCCTCTCAAGGTGATCCTCGGGCTACCTTTGGGCAGCCTTGTGGGATCCACTGCCAGCGTCTTCCGCGACGCACCGTGCCGGCCCACTTTACGCTGTACGGCAGTGCCGGCGCGCGACTTAATGCCCGAGACGGCGCACAAAGGGAAGTGTTTCCCTAGCATGACGTGCGACGCTTGCTAGCAAGCCCTTCCCAGAAGCTTCGGTGCTGTATTCGGCGTAGAAACGGGATCCTCCAGCCCATGCCTTGCTCAATCGCGTACTTGCATGGCGCGCAGCGGCCACAGGGTTTCCCCGTTCTGGGCTGGTGGCAGAACCATGTCTCTTGCATGATCGAGCGAAAGCCGTTTTCGTCTGCGATCTGCATCATGTCGGTTTTTGAAAGGTGCATGATCGGAAATCGGAACGGCTCGAACAGCGTCCATATTGCATGGTCGAATTCCGTCTTCCCTGTTGCTTCCAGTTTCCCGTGGTGAACGTGTGGCCCGAGCGTTTTTTCGATTCTTCCACCGCCCTGGATCCCGAGTTCCAGGGGGCGCTCCAAACGCCTGGCATATCCAGCGAGCCAAGGGTATTGGGTGCCGATGTCTTTGTGGCTGTAGATGGTCTTGAAGGCGCGTCGGATATCATCCGGGATAGGGGCTCCCCGAGCGGGCGCATACTCAGTGGGGAGCAGGCGATCGGATGTCTCGCTCCATAGCTGTTGGGCCATCGCTCGTATTCGCGACATGGCCCGGATTTCCTCGCCGGTCGACTCCCGTGTCTCGTCTACGAGATAGTGAGGTTGGATGACGTCACTGGACTCGGCGAGGATCTGACAAACTCGGAAGGTACTGTCGAATCCCCCAGTCCAGAGGATGTTGCGTACGGGTTTGCTCATATGGAGTGTCATTGAGTGAAGGCGGGTCGAGTGCGCCATTCAGGCGTAGCGTTGAAGGAGGTCCAGAAGCCGTTTCCTGCAATGCCATAGTACCCGGGCTTCCAGTGCCTTGCGGCGCCGGACCTGCGGAAATGTGTCGCTTCCGTTAGCGAGCCGTAGAAGGAAGTATCGCGCGGCGACAAGTTCGAACAGCGGGTTGTTCTGGTGATCTACTGAGCAGCCATCCAGAAAGGCGTCCTGCAGTTGGCCAAGTTCGCGTGCGGAATTGAGGTGCTCCCATTTGGAACATTCGAGCTCGACCCAGAATGAGCAGACGTCAACCATCGGTATGTCCGTTCCGGAGTTGCCGAAATCGAGCACTTGTATGCGGCCATCAGCGATCCAGATGTTGTGAGACTTGTAGTCTCCGTGACAAAAGGTGGTTGCCAGCTGGATCTCCGGTTGCTTCGAGATGATTTCCTGGGCCACGCGTTCGAATTTCGTGAGGTAGTCCGGTGGGAGCCAGGGGATCCGTTGGTTCGAAATGCGAATGACCTGTGCCTCGCAGAATTCGAGCAGCGAGTCTGCCTCGAACGTGTCGGTATCGTCATCGGCTAGTGTGTGCAATTCGCGCAGCCAGCTCCCCACATGGCGCACAGGCTCCTTCAGATCGAGTAGCAAGCGCGGGTTCCACGCGGACATGTGCTCGGCAAGCAAGTGTCTGAGCGGCTTCCCGGGGAGGGCGCTCATGGCGAGGGCGTTGTAGTCGGGGTAATACCCGATGGGATCCGGAGTGCTCGGCTCGGTCAGAAGAGGCGCGGCACTTACGCGTTGGAGTGTGGCGTACTCCTTTCGAAGTTTCTCCGCCCGGACCTCTGCGTCCATGCCGCTGACCCAACGCGGAAGGCCTTTAAGGTACACCAGGAAAGAGCCTCCCGTGTCGACGAAATGTAGCCGGAAGATGCGGGAGTACGGATAGTCCTGGACCCATACTCGGTGAAGGTGAGGGGGGGATGTGGAGCCCCGGTGTCGTTGAACATCGTGAACGAGCCGTTCTCGTAGTGTCGTTGGCAGTCCAGTGCGGTTAATCAGCTTCATGCCGTCCCTCTGCATGGGATCTCTCCGGGTGGACCCGGCGCATTAGCGGATCGAGAAATGTCTGCCATCCGCTGGATGCAGCCTGCTGCGTTATGCCGCAGGGTTGTCATTACGCCTCCCTCGGGAGGAGTTGCTGGTTGTTAAAGTTTTCGATCCGTTCCCGAATTCGCGTCAACCGGTCGTTCAAGACGGCATCCTTGCCAAGCTGAAAGCTCTGGCTTCGAGACAGCTGAGCCAGTTTTTGACGGAAGGCGACCGCCTTGAGTCCGGCGACCGCCCTCCCTGCCAAGGAGGAGGGAGGCCTGGACCAGATAACCGGGAGGCTTCGAAAATGGATCGACGTGTCCATTGAGGCGGCCCAGTCTTCCCACTTGGAAAGCAACATCTCCCGGTTGGTCATGACAGGTAACCAGGGCACGCGCAGGGCTTCCGCGGCAATGGCGCCGTGCATGGCAGAACAGATGAGGCGGCGCGAACGTCCGATCTGGTCGAGGACGCTGGCACAAGGTTCCTCGGGGTGGATGAAATGAACCCCGGCCTGCTCGCATAGCGCCTTCATGTGCTCGGAGTAGAGGCCGTGGTGGGGCATGAAGGCGCAGTCGATGTCCTTGGTGCAGTTCAGGTTCTGTGTTTCGTGAACGAGCAGGCCCGGGTCCGAAATGGCGAATTCGGGCGGCAATCCAAGAGTGTTGGCGGTCAATGGCCCGCGAACAAAGTGCACCCGCCAGCGAGCTTTGGCATCGGGCTGAACATTTCCGTACCCGGAGCCACTGCCAAAGATGTGCAATACGCCCTTCGGGGGCAGGCGTTCATTCAGCAAGGTTCCGATTCCTACAAATACCTCTTGGGATCCTGGCGTCTTCTCCAGAGGCGCTTGAATAAAATGCGGCCAGAGATAGTCGTTGAGGGCATCGCCAAAGTTGGGGCGCTTACGATAGCTATAGAGATACATCTCGGGCTCCAGCACAATTCAGGGACGTTCCCCGGGCTCCGGAGTTGGGCGGATGACCGTGAGCGCCACAGGGCGATTGTTTAGGCCTCTTCATGGAGAGAACACCGTGTCCGTGACTCCCGTAAAGATTGCGGTGGTGATACCGTATTTCCAGCGTAAGCGAGGGCTTCTGCGCCAGTGCGTGCGCTCGGTGCTGGAGAATGCCACCGGCGTCGATACGGCCGTCGTGGTGGTCGACGATGGGTCTCCGTTGCCTGCCGAGGAAGAGATCGGTGATCTGCTGAGGGATGGCCCTGTCGAAATCGTTCACCAGAAGAATGCCGGGCCGGCGGCCGCCCGGAATATGGGGCTCAGCCGTGTCGAACCCTACGCGTCTTACGTGACCTTCCTGGACTCTGATGACGAATGGACCGGCCCCTTCCTGGAAGATGCCGTCCGCGCGCTGGACCAGGGGTTCGATCTCTTCGTAGGAAACAGTCGCCGGGTTGGAATTCCGGTGTCGCGGTTCGAGTGGTCCGATGTCCAGAGCCAGAATATCCATCCAGGCGGGCACCGTCTGGTGGACCCAGATCATGATGTTTACGAGTACGTAGGGAGCTTTTTCGATCTTTTGGTGCGGCGAAGCAATGTGATTGGCGCGACAACGATGGCTTTCCGTCTTGACCGATTCCCCGGGATCCGCTTCCGCGAGAGTCTTTTTCAAGGCGAAGATCGGCTGTTCAAGCTCACACTGGGGCAGTCGCTGGGCCGCGTAGCGTTTTCGCCCCGCATCTATGCGGAGGAGGGCGAGGGCGTAAATATATTCGACAAATCGGGTTGGAAGACGGACGGATACCTGCGTCTGACATCCAATTACATTGCGCTGTCGCGCATGGTGCTGGATGAGATCCGGCTTGATGCATCGCAGCGCGCTTTTGTGCGGGGGCAACTGGCCGACTCGCGGCGTGCCTTCGTGGCAGCGGTGCTGCACCAGCTTAGACACCGGAAGCCGCTCGACTGGGCACAGGTCCGGGCGACACTGCGCGGCGATCCGACAGGGGCTGTCCTGTTCCTCCCGAATGTTCTTCGCCTGGTCGCTGGCCACCTTGGAGTAAAGGGACGGCGGCGTCCAGGGTAGGCGATGTTGTCGTCCTAGCATGGCGAACCTGCGATATCGAACACGCGAGCGGGCCATTCCAGAAGCAGCTCGGACCTGCAAGAACCTTTCGCGATACGTTCGGGACTTTGGCAAACCCCCCTGCCGCCAGCGATGGCAGAGGGCAAGGCTCTCTCAAGCCATTCGTTCGATGGATGTCCTTTTGAGGTGCCCTTCGTTTCCCACTGGAAGGAATGTTTCGCCATTGGCAGGTCGGTCACCGTGTGCCCGCCCGGGTTCAGGTAAGTGACCGGGTGCTGCCCGTCGTATTCGAGTTCGAGCCGCTGACTGAGACGGGGTCTCCGCAGGGAAATGGTCAGGGAAAGGGTGGCAGCCAAGGGCCGGAATGCGTGTCTCTGGAGGGCGGCTCGCCGCCCAAGCGCGCCACCCAGTAGTCGCCAGTCCAGCGCTGCGAGAGCCCGTTTCGGGAGACCCTTTTCAGCTGGGCGAAGCAGCGGGCGTGGGCGTCCCCAGAGCGTTATTTGAAGGTATTCCTTCGAGGCGTCGGTTTCGCAGCGGTCGAAGTCGGTGAGCCCGAACAGCTGCCCGTCGATCAGGAAGACGGGCGTCCAGCCTGCCAGAGCCGGCGTCTCCAGCAGCGTTTTTGCGGGGATTCGCACAGGAGCGGGACACAGAATCTGGCCCTGCCAGGTCACGTGCAGAGGTATGCCACCGCCATAGCGCAGTTCCACGGTGTCTCGACTGAAGCCTTGCGGGGGTTGTCCGCGGGCCGAGACCAGGGCAAGGGTTCCGGAAGGGTCGCCAACCTTCAGGATTTCCAAGTCTTCACGGGTGGGTAGTGTGGACTCGTATTCCTCCAGGGGCAAAGGTCGAGCGCGCTCAGTGCGGCCGGCTTGGCCGCGTGACCATGCCACAAGACCCGCCGCCCAAGCGTTGTAGACCGACAGATGCATGTAGTCATCCCACCCGGTGCCGGGCGTTGCGGTGTCTGCGGGATTCAGCCCAAGAAAACCGTCTGGTCGGATCTGTTGGGTCCAGCGTTCCAGCACACCCTCAAGCATCAGACCGGGCCCCGTCTTGTGGTGCCGGTCTTCCGCTGCTCCAAGCAGTAGCAGGCTTGCCACGAGGCAGGCGTCTCCGAAGAGCGCGTGGCTGCTCCGCCCGAGGCCACCGACGTGGCCGTGGCCGTCCCATATGTAAAGGCTCCAGGTCAGCAACCTTTCAATAATGGGGCTCCACACATCCTGGTTCCCGTACTCCGCAGCCATGACCGCTACGAACAGCGCCTTGTGGTGGTAGGCCGCGGGCGTCGCCCCGCGTGCCGGTATGCCGGGGTGGGCCGGGTAATCGACGAATGCACCGGAAGGCGTGATCCAGCGGTCAAAGAGCCCTCGCAGGCGCGTATGCGCACGGATTCTGGCGTTGCCGCTGGCTTCCTGCAGTTCGCATAACCGGGCCAGCAGGGCCCAGTTGTTGGAGGGATATGCGCGGGAAAGCTTGCACCGTCGCGCCAGGCATCGAATGTGCGAGACCTCGCTTGCCGATGCGCCGGATTGCTCGAGGTGTTCTGCGAGCAGATTCAGGAGGAATCGGTTGAAAGGGGCGTGTCCTGTCAGGTGCGCCGGCAGGGCCTCCCATGCCTCCAGGGGGTGGCGCCAAAACCCGGAACCGGGACCCTCCTGGATGGCGAGTGCCAGCGCAGTGGCGGTCTGTCCGTAGTGGTCCCTGGGCGTAGGGGCCTCGTCCACTGGATCGTAGAGGCCCACCACGGGCTGAGTGTTGGCACGTAGCGCAGCGGTCAGCCTGTCGATGCATTGGTCCAGCACTGCCGCCGTCTGCGTAAAGGGGGCGTTGATCGGGAAGGTTTCCATCAGGGCGTCATCCAGGACCGAATCAGTTTCGGGATGACGATGGCCCCATGAGGGTGCCGGACATGACCGTATCGCTTTCCGTCTTGACCGGGTCGGGGGCGGGGGGGGAGGACGGTTCTGGCTGTACCGGCCTGCTGGCGACCGGAGCCGTAGCGGGCTGTGGGGCCTGCTCCAGTTCTCTGCGCATGATGACGGCCAGGGCGACAAAGGCGTACAGGAGGTTGAAGTAGGCGACATCCAGGAAGATGCCGGATATCAGGTAGCCAACCAGTCCCACCTGTAGCGCCCAGGCGTATTCCGACAGCCAGATCTCTCCGGTTCTTTGACGTGCCGTTCGCCGGACGCGATTGAGGGTGTGAAAGGTGAAGGCGATCAGCAGCAGGAATACCGCCAGGCCGCCGAATCCGTGTTGGCCCAATATCCCGAAGTACACGCTGTGGGGCGACAGCACGTGGCGCCATCGGCCTTCAAAGTTCGCATAACCGATCCACCAGTCATAGCCCAATGCAGCGTTCCGGAAGCCCATGCCGGTGAGAGGCCGCTCCAGCGCCATGTTCCAGGCCACGCCCCAGGACTGGATGCGCTGCATGGCGGACTGGTCTTCCTCATAGGTTTCGATGGTCTGCCATCGCTCGACGAGTGGTTCTGGTGCGGTCACGCCGACGACCGCGACCAGGAAGAAGCCAACGATAACCATCAGCCACTTCTTGTGCATGTGCCAGAAGAGCAGGGGCACGATCGCCAGCAGGCCGACGAACGCACCGCGCGAGTGGGTCGCGAGGATGGCGATGGCGGTCAGCCAGAAGACGCCGTAGATGAACCACCCGATCGGGCGCGAGAAGCGACTGAGGAACTCGAAGCCGAGGTCGGCCGACCAGCGCTGGTGGAACATTCGGGCGGATACGAGGATCAGAGGCAGGATCATTAGCATGGCCAGCCCGATGTAGGTGTTGCCGGAGAGGTACGAACCGGTAGGGCCGAGGACCATGTGGGCGCCACCCGTCTGAACGGCGAAGATCCCGCCTTTGAACCCGTAGAACGCGAGCGAGGCGGTGATGACCAGCAACAGCCACACGATGCGGCGTTCGCCGTAGATCAGTAGCGGGGTAATGAAAGTGATCAGCAGGATCTTCATGAAGTGGAACCAGAAGTCCCACGCCCCGCTGGAGTTGACCGCGAAATAGCTGGTCATCGCGAAATAGCCCGCCAGCGCGAACAGCATCACCGTCTCGCGGGTAATCGGGAAGGGTTTTCGGTCCTTCGCCAGGAACAGTGCGATCAGTGTGGCCCCGCCCAGGTAGGTGGCCAGCGGGGCGCCGCGCATGAAGGTCCAGGTGTGCCACTGGGGCGCAAAGAGCCCGACCCAGAACCAGGCCAGGATGCCGATCCACGCGTAGCGCACGATCAGGGGTACGAGCACGACGACGATCAGGGCGAGCAGGTAATCACGCATGCAGTTCGAACCTCGCGCCGCTGTGGCTGGTTCAGGCGATAGGGGCTGGCTCATGGCCCGTTTCGTCGCATGTTACACGCGGCCGCTCCCGTGTAACCCTGGGCCGACGAACGGGCTACTAACGGTGCGCCCGGGTCGCGGCCGGAAGCCGCTGGTGCCTGGGGTATGATCGTGCCGTCAGTTTCCGATAGCCCCGGGCGCCGAGATGTCCTTTCTTGTGCACGATTCCGTATGGATGCAAGCCGACAGCGCAGCGGCCGCCCCGGCCCTGCGCTATCGGGACGAGGGCGAGGACTACGCGACACTTGCGGCCAGTATCGATCGAGCCGCCCGGCGCCTTCTGGGGTGCGGTCTGGGGCGTCAGGAACGGGTGGCGGTCTACCTCGACAAGCGGCCGGAGACGGTGCACGCCCTGTTCGGCGCCAGCCGGGCCGGCGGCGTCTTCGTGCCGGTGAACCCGTTGCTCAAGGCGGAGCAGGTGGCGCATATCCTGCGCGACTGCAATGTGCGCATCCTCGTCACCTCCGCGGACCGCCTTTCGGCGCTGAGTCCGGTCCTGGCCGGCTGCCCCGATCTGCACACGGTGCTGCTGTTAGGGCGGGAGCTGAGTCAGGAGCCGGGCGATGCCGAGGTCGGGCATGTGCGAGTGGATGCGTGGGATGTCGCGCCGGAGCATGACGGCCTGCGTCGGCACCGGGTGATCGATACCGACATGGCCGCGATCCTCTACACCTCCGGGAGTACCGGACGTCCCAAGGGGGTCGTGCTCTCGCATCGCAACATGGTCGCGGGGGCGCAAAGCGTTGCGACCTATCTGGAGAACCGGCCCGAGGATCGTCTCCTCGCCGTGCTGCCGTTCAGCTTCGACTACGGCCTGAGCCAGTTGACCACGGCATTTCACACCGGGGCCCAGACTGTTTTGCTGAACTACCTGCTCCCGCGCGACGTGATTCGGGCGGTGGAGCGTTACGGCATCACGGGGCTGGCGGCCGTGCCTCCGCTCTGGATTCAGCTTGCGCGTCTGGAATGGCCCGAGGCGGCGCGGGCGACGTTGCGCTATCTCACCAACTCCGGTGGCGCGATGCCGAAGGAGACGCTGGCCGCACTGCGCGAGCGCCTTCCGGGCACCGATTGCTACCTGATGTACGGTCTGACCGAGGCGTTTCGTTCCACCTATCTGCCACCCGAGGAGCTCGACAGGCGCCCCGGCTCCATGGGCCGCGCGATCCCCAATGCGGAGATCCAGGTCGTCCGCGAGGACGGCACACCCTGCGCCCCCGGCGAGCCGGGCGAACTGGTCCATCGCGGCGCCCTGGTTGCCATGGGGTACTGGAACGACCCGGAGCGCACGGCGGGGCGCTTCCGTCCCGCGCCGGGCCAGCCGTCCGGTGTCCCATTGCCCGAGGTCGCGGTTTGGTCCGGCGACACGGTGCGGATGGACGAGGACGGCTTCCTGTATTTCGTGGGCCGCCGCGACGAGATGATCAAGACATCGGGGTACCGCGTAAGTCCCAACGAGGTGGAAGAGGCGGTCTATGCGACGGGTTTGGTGGCGGAAGCCGCGGCGCTGGGGGTGGAGCACCCGGATCTGGGACAGGCCATCGTGCTGGCGGCCCTGCCCCAGGCCCCGGGTTTGAGCGAGGACGACTTGCTCAACGCCCTTCGTCCCCATCTGCCGGGCTTCATGCTGCCGGCGCACGTGGGGCTGCGCACCGAGCCGCTGCCGCGTAACGCCAACGGCAAGATCGACCGCAAGGCGCTTGCTGAGGACTTCGGCGATCTGTTTCGGGAGGGGGTGCCGGCATGAACGATAGCCGTCCCGGTCACAGTGCGATGGAGCAGTTCACGATAGTGGACGACTGTCTGCAGATCGGCGGTATTTCGCTGCCCGATCTGGCCGCGCGTGTCGGCCAGACCCCATTTTATGCCTACGACCGTGCCGTGATGAGGCGCCGGGTCGAACACCTGCGCAGCAGCCTTCCGGACGGCCTCTCCCTTCATTACGCGATCAAGGCCAACCCGATGCCGGCTGTGGTGCAGCATATGGCGGGTCTGGTGGACGGTCTGGATGTAGCCTCGCAGCGGGAGATGCAGGTGGCGCTCGATACCGGGACCCGTCCGGATGACATCAGCTTTGCCGGACCGGGCAAGTCGGTGCCGGAGCTGGAGGCCGCCGTCGCGGCCGGGATCACCATCAACCTGGAATCTCCCACCGAGCTCGAGCGGGTCGGCGCGATTGCCGCGCGTACCGGGTATCAGGCCCGTGTCGCGGTCCGGGTGAACCCCGATTTCGAGCTGAAGAGCTCCGGCATGCGCATGAGTGGCGGCCCCAAGGCCTTCGGGATCGATGCCGAACGGGTTCCCGGCCTGCTGGCCCGCATTGGCGAACTCGGGCTGCATTTTCGCGGTTTCCATATCTTCTCCGGCTCGCAGAACCTGCGACCGGAGACCTTGGTCGAGGCGCAGGGGCAGACGTTCGAGCTTGCCCTGCGTCTGGCCGAATCCGCGCCGGGGCCGGTCGAGATGCTGAATATCGGCGGCGGCTTCGGTATCCCCTATTTCCCGGGTGACCCGTCGCTGGATCTCGGCCCCATCGCGGAACACCTGGCGGAGCGCTTGCCGGCGGTACGGGATGCGCTTCCGGACGCGGAGATTATTCTCGAACTGGGGCGCTACCTGGTGGGCGAGGCGGGTATCTATGTGGCCGAGGTACTGGACCGCAAGGAGTCGCGCGGCCAGGTCTTTCTTGTCACTAATGGCGGCCTGCACCACCACTTGGCTGCATCCGGCAACTTTGGCCAGGTGATTCGCAAGAATTATCCGGTGGTAGTGGGCAATCGCGTGCAGGGCACCGAGCGCGAGATCGTGAACGTGGTGGGCCCGCTGTGCACGCCGCTGGACGTGCTCGCCCAGCAGATGGAGCTGGCCCGCGCCGACGTGGGGGATCTGGTTGTGGTCTTCCAGTCGGGTGCCTACGGCTATACCGCCAGCCCGACGCGCTTCCTGAGTCATCCGGAACCGGTGGAGATCCTGGTGTGAACGGCGCCGTTGCCGCACCTGCTGAGCCCCCGGCATTGCCGCTGGCGCGGCAGACGGTGTATCTGCCCTTCCGCTTCGGGTATCGCACACTGGCGGAGCCGGTGCGCACGATGCAGGTGCTGCAGCTCCCGTTTACGCACATCCGGCCGGAGCATGCGGAGCAAGTGTTGGCGGCCGCACCGGACGAGGACTGCCTGATCCGCTCCATGCCGGTGGAGGCGCCTCTGCCTCGTGTCTCGCGGTTTCGGGGGCGGTTGCGCTTCGTGCCCCGGCAGTACCAGCGCCACTTCATTGACTTGACTACCGGGTGGGAGGCCTATCAGTCGCGTTTCTCCTCGAAGTCGAGGTCGAGCATGCGCCGCAAGGTTCGCAAGCTGTCGGAGGCCTCCGGTGGCACCGTGGACTGGCGGCAATACGATACGCCGGAGGGGATCCAGGAGTTTCACCGCCTGGCCCGCGAGGTGTCGGCCCGGACCTACCAGGAGCGATTGCTGGACGCCGGTCTGCCCGGAGGCAAGGGATTCGTCAAGCAGCTGTTGGAACGCGCTCGTGAGGGGCGGGTGCGTGGCTACCTGCTGTTCCTGGATGGGCAGCCCATTGCTTATCTGTACTGCCCAATTGACGACGGCATCCTGCGCTATGCCTTCCTCGGGTACTTGCAGGAGTACTCGGACCTGTCGCCCGGGACGGTCTTGCAGTGGCTGGTTCTGGAGGCGTTGTTCCTTGAGGGGCGCTTTGCCCTTTTCGATTTCAGCCCGGGTGAGGGGGCGCACAAGTCGCTTTTCGGGAAGGACTCCCGCTATTGCGCCGACGTGTACCTGTTGCGCCCGTCCTGGCGCAACCGGGCGCTTGTGTACTCGCATCTGGCGGTGACGGACCTGTCGCGTTTCGCCAGCGCTGTCCTGAGCCGTCTGCGGCTCAAGGGGCGGGCCAAGCGTCGCGCTCGGGCGACCGCGACAGGCTGAGAGGTAATCGCTCGTGCGCCGACTGCACCTGTCACCAGTTACATTCGAGGCATCCACCCTGTGGCTGTTGAAGCGCCTGACCGGTATTCAGGTTCACTGGGTCTATGAACTGGGCGCCGACGCTACAGGTACCGAGGGTTTGCACGGGGCTTTACCGGGAGCGTTTTATCACCAGTTCCATGATGTTCCCGGATTTGATGGCCTGCCGGAGGACCAGGCCAGGGCGATCGCGGGCCATACCGGCCGGTCCCCCCGGCGTCTGTTGCGCGAGGGTGGTCGCATCTATGCCATGGAGGTGGATGGCCGGATCGTGTCGCAGTTAAATGTGCAGTTCGGCGCGTTCGATGTCTCGACGCCGATGCCGTTGCGGTTCTCCCTGCCGGCCGATGCGTTCTTTGTCTCCTTCTTGTATACGCCGGAAGCCGAGCGCGGCCATGGGTATGCCCAGGCACTGTTGCGGCATGCCTGTGGGGCGCTGTTTCGGGAAGGCTACGGGCGCGCGTACTGCCATATCCGCTCCACCAACATTGCCTCCCGGCGGGCATTCCAAAGTGCGGGCTGGGGGGCGGCGGGACTCATCGTCAGCACCTTGTCCGGTCGGCTGCTCGGTACCCCGGGAGCGGGCACGAAGGGTCTGCGGATCGTTTCGGTCAGCGCTGCCTCAGGTGACGCCGAATCCCGTCCTTGATGTGCAAGCCTTTGGCGAGTGACGCCAATTTGTCGGACAAGGTGTTGAACAAACCGAGCGTGGCGTAACGGAGTGTGCCACGCCAGTCCTTGGGGAACAGGTAAAATTTTCCCTCATGGTGCATGCAATTGCTTAGCTTGCGCTTAGCCGGGTTGTCACCGTAGAGGAGGTCGATGCGGCGGACGGCGGGGTGCAGCGAGACCAGGTCCCGGATCGACTTGACGTGCAGCACGATCCCCGGCGTCCATTCGGCATAGTCCGGATCGAAGCCCACGTGATGGCTGAAGTACGTCCCACCATGGAGAAAGCCAATTCTCCAGGCGATTACCGCGTCGTCGATGTACAGGCCATAACAACGGGCGCGTCCTCTGCTTGCAGCCGCCAGCAATTGCCGTTCAATCGCACCGCCCGGCCCCACACCGATTTTCAGGAGACGGTGCTGATAGGTGCGACGGGATACCGGCCCCACTTCCTCTAGGAATGAGCGCAGCTCGTCTTCGCGGGTCATGACCCGGATTTCGGCCCTGGGCCCGAATTGTCGGTCGAATCGACGCTCCCGCCGTTTCAGGTCCTTGCGATGATCGCGAGGGATGCTGGACAGGTAGGTGTCGAAACTTGCGTGCAAGTCGACGCTGCGGCGTATGTCAGTCCGTCCGCTTTGCAGCACGTGGTAACGGCGGCGAAGCTCGGCCGATTGCAGCGCCTGCCAGAGAGGTTCGCCTTCGACCACACCGATCAGGAAGACCACGCTGCGGCGGTCCAGGAGGCCCCTCAACTCGCCGAGGATGGCGACCAGGTCATCCTGTGACCAGTCGGGCAGGTTGCCGGTGAGTACGTAACGGCGGATCTCGATGCGGCGGAGGGCCATGCCACCGAGGACGAAGCTGAGGGCCCCGTCGTGGACATAGATCGGTAACTGGCGAGAGTCGCCCCCCTTGGCCAGCAGCACGGCGCCGTGGCCAGGGTGCCGGATGGCGAGCAGCCACTCCGGGTCATGTTCCATCATGGTGCCCGGTGCCGGGGGCGCGAAGGCCTCGCCTGGAGAGGCCTCGCGCAGCTGCCACCCAGCTGTACGGGCATCATCGCTGCGCTGGGTCTCCGCCCGGGTCTGCATGCCTACACCCCGACCCGGGCGTGATTGAGACGGTTGACCAGGATTCGCCCCAGAGCGCGGTAGGCGGGCACATCCAGCGTATCCTCATGGGGTGTCGCCGGCTCGTTGCCCAGCGAACTCATCCAGGCCGCCTCCAGGTTGGGCTCTTCCGCGACGAATGCGCACAGCCGTTCCAGGCGGTGGCGATTGACGTGGTCGAGCTTTGGTGGGCGTGCCGCGCTCCCCTGATGCTTTACGAACTCGAACGGGTGGGTCAGGACCACGATATCCGAAACCCCCTGCGCGCGGGCATTTTTGAGGACGGTTCGGGTCTCCGGCCAGGAGCAGCCCGTGATCGTGAGGGTCTTGTGGTGGCGCCGCCCGGGCCAGCGGAAGTCGGAGTAGGTGGTGACCGGGAACTCGCGAATGCCGTCGATATCGTGGTGCCCGGCGAACAACTGCAACTCTGGTTCGTGCGGACGGAAGATCGCGAGGCCGATGTTCGAGGCCATCCCGATGCCGCATTGGCGCATCGCCGCGTACACGCCCAGTCCGACCTTGAGTCCACCGGTGCGCAGGACGCCGGGGGCGGGCAGCCCCCAGCGGCGAAACGTGTCCTGGCCCATCTGGATCAGGCGCACCTGTTCGTCTTCGCTGCGGCGAGTGATGTCGTCGTTCGGCGGGTCTATCTCGAGCCACTGGGCCCAGTCCGGCTTTTCGAAGTACGTCCAGCAGGGGTGCAGGTGGAGCTGCACGTCATGCCCGCGCGCGGCAATCTCGCGCGCAATGCCTCCCATCGGTTCGTCGCCGAAATAGCAGGTGTTCAGGGTCTCGACAAAGAAGGTGCCGCGGATGCCGTGCTGTTCCAGGGTTGCCATCAGATAGCCCAGGCCTTCCGAGCGGCCCTGGCGCTCGCAGTACACGGATGCCGGCCCGACCGGCGTCCGATTCTTCGGATCGGCAAAGGCCCCGCCAATGCTGAACTCGGTGTCGACCGTGATGTGAATGCGCGTGGTCATGCCGCTTGGCGTTCGCGGGGTTCGGCGAGGTTGCGGGCCAGGCGCAGGCCGAACCGCAGGGGTGTGCGGTCCCAGGGTGTGAAGCGCGGAAGCTGAAAGGGGTCGGAGTCCGCGCGTGCGGCTCCGGCGGCGGTGGAGACGGCGGCGTCGAAGCCGCAATCGCGCGCGATCTGGGTGTGTTCGGCGGCGTAGTCGCGGCCCGGGCGACCATTCGGGTAGGCGAACAGGCGCAGGGGGCGGCTCAGCATCTGTTCCAGATCGGCCTTGCCGCGCTGGATCTCGGCGCGGGCGGTCGCGGCATCCACTTCGGTCAGGATCGGGTGAGTGGCCGTGTGCCCGCCGATCCCCATGCCCGCCGCTGCCAGCTCGTGGATCTGGGCGCGGGTCATCATCAGGTCGTTCGGCGGCTTGATCCCGAAACGTTGGGCCAGTGCCTCGGTGCCGGCAGTACGCTGCTCTGCGGGCTGGTACTTGAAGCGGCCGATCAGGGCGTGGATCAGCTTTAGCCGGTCGTGGTGGGTCTCCAGCGTCCATTCGCCGAGGCCTTCCGGGCCCAGGTCGGCATTTTTCGGCAGGCGGCGCACCGTCTCGATCAGGGTGTCGTTGAACATGCGCCCGCCGTCGAGATACCCGGTGGCGATGAAGAACGTGGCCGGGACGCCTTCCTCGCGCAGGATGGGCAGGGCGACCTCGGCGTTGTCGGCATAGCCGTCGTCGAAGGTGATGCTGACCGCGCGGGGCGGCAGTGTCCCCGCCCGGAGACGGTCCACGGCTTCGTCCAGCGGAAGCGGGTTCATGGATCGGGCGAGGAGCTGCATCTGCCAGCGGAAGTCGCCAGCGTGCGGATCGCCTGGCAACAACGGGTCGGGTGCGGGCAGCACGCGATGGTAGATCAGGATGGACAGGCGTGCGCGGGCGCCGCCGGGCGACATCAGGGAAAGCAGCGAGCGCAGCAGCATGGCGGTCAGCCCGTGGCGCGGGCGCGTGGCTCGTGGCCCAGCCATCGGGCGATGACGGCCGCGATGCGCTCCCCGGCCCGGCCGTCCCAGTACTGCGGTACGCGGCCCTTCTTGCCCCCGTGGTCCATGACGTCACGGAAGGCGGCTTGCAGGCGTTCCGGGTCGTGTCCGACCAGGACATTGGTGCCCGCGTCGATGGTGATGGGCCGCTCGGTATTCTCCCGCAGGGTGATGCAGGGCACGCCCAGGGCGGTGGTTTCTTCCTGCATGCCGCCGGAGTCGGTGAGGACCACCCGCGCATCCTTCATCAGGCCGAGCATTTCCAGATAGCCCGCTGGCGGCAGTACCGCGATGGCCGACTCGTTCAGGTGGTGCTCCAGCCCGGAGGCCTGCAGCCGGTCACGGGTACGGGGGTGCAGCGGAAAGATCAGAGGCAACTCGCGGGCGATGCCCGCCAGGGTGGTGATCAGGCGTTCGAGGATTGCTGGCTCGTCGACATTGGAGGGGCGGTGCAGGGTCAGAACGCCATAGGCACCATCCGGGGCGAAGCGCGCCGGGTCGATACCCGCGGATTGCAGGGATTCGTCCCAGGGCACGGCCCGCTCGAGGTTGTGGAGCTGGGTGTCGATCATCACGTTGCCGACGAAGTGGACGCGCTCGCGATCGATCCCCTCGCGGGCGAGGTTGTCGATGGCGTGTCCTTCGGTGGTGAACAGCAGATCGGATATCTGGTCGGTCAGGACCCGGTTGATCTCTTCCGGCATGCGTCGATCGTAGCTGCGCAGGCCGGCCTCGACGTGGATGACGCCGATGCCCTTCTTGGCTGCGACCAGAGCGCAGGCGATGGTGGAATTCACATCGCCCACGACCAGAACGGCCCGCGGATTCAGCTCGTCCAGTACCGGTTCGAAGCGGCTCATGACCTCGGCGGTCTGGACGGCGTGGGAGGAGGAACCGACCTCCAGGTTGATGTCCGGATAGGGGATGTTCAGATCGGTGAAGAAGCGCTCGTTCATCGCCGGATCGTAGTGCTGGCCGGTATGCACGAGCTGGGCGGTGATGCCGGCGTCCGTGAGGGCGCGCATGACCGGGCCGATCTTCATGAAGTTCGGCCGTGCGCCGACCACGCACAGGATTTCGCATTGCGGTTGGGGAGTCATGGGCTGTCGAGACATCCTGTGGGCGCATGGGCGGGCCCGCTCGCGACGACGCCAACGGGCGCGGCTCGGCATCCTTGTCGGGTTCGACGGCCCGGTCCGGATCCCTGTCGAATCACTTTATCGTTTCGGCTGGAACGCGCGGCGCCCTTCGTGAATGGCTCGTTAGGTCCGGGATGCTGGCATGTGCATGACAACCAGGTGGGAAGTGATCATCGTTGGACCTGATAGACGATTGAGGGGTGGGCTGCATTGATCCAGATTCCTGGCAGTGACGGACGGTGATGAGGCGCTTCGGGCACGCACCGCATCCGTGGCTTTGCGCAACGCTTGCACCGTGCGTCTTGCTGCTTGGGGTGCCGGTGGCCACTGCCGATACCGTCGCTCCGGCCGCCCCGGCGAGCTCTGGCGTTGCTCTGTCGGATGGGGGCTGGAATGTGGTTCAGGTCGGGCCGGGGGATTACCGAGCGGCGGTGGCTGCGCTGGAGCCTGGTGACTGGTTGCGGCTGGAAACGGGGGGCTATCCGCGTTCCCTGCGGCTGCGCGGGGTGCGCGGGACGCCGGAGCGGCCCATCGTGATCAGCGGGCCGACCGATGGGGCGCCCGCCATCCTGCGCGGGCGGCGCGGGGAGAACACGATCAGTCTGGTGGATGCCGAGTACGTAGTGATCCGGCATCTGACTCTGGATGGCGGGGGTGAGCCGGTCGCCGGGGTGGTGGCGGAGGCGCGGGGCGACGGGGTCCATCACGTGACGCTGGAGCACCTGACGATCCGCCACTACGACCATTCGCAGGGCAACACGGGGATCACCACGCGGGTACCGGCCCGGGGCTGGGTGATCCGGCACAACGAGATCCACGATGTGGGGACCGGGATGTATCTCGGGCAGCCGGACGGGACCAGTCCGTTTGTTGCTGGCGTGATCGAGCACAACCATGTGCACCGCACCCTTGGGTACAACATCCAGATCAAGCATCAGACGGATCGCGACGGGATCCCGGGGATGCCGTCTCAACCGTACGAGACGCGCATTCGCTACAACGTGCTGAGCAAGGCGGAGCGCGGAAGCGACGGGGCACGGGCACGGCCCAACCTGCTGGTGGGGCATTTCCCGCCCACCGGCCCGGGGTCGGAGGACCGGTATCGTATTGCCGGGAATCTGTTTTATCAGAATCCGCATGAGCGGTTGTTCCAGGGCGAAGGCCACATCGAGCTCCACGACAACCTGTTCGTGAACGATGCCGGTGACGCGATGGTGATCCGCCCGCACAACCACGTGCCGCGCGCGGTCCGCATCGTGAACAACACGGTGCTGGCCACTGGCTTCGGGATTCGCGTGGACGAGCCGGACCGTGCCTACCGGCAGGTAGTCGCGGGCAATGCCGTGTTTGCCGGGGACCCGCTGCAGCTCTCCGGGGGTATCGCGGGTGACGACAATTTCACTACGTCGCGCGAGGATGCGGTCCACTACCTGCTGGCCCCGGATGCGGGGTTGGCGGCGCTGGATCTGTATCCCCGCGAGGGTGCTCTGCCCGAGCGTGCGGGCAGCGTGAGTTCGGCCCCGGTCGCGGGTGCGAATCGTGACTACAATGGCCGTCTGCGCGAGCGGGTGGTCTGGGGTGCCTATGGCGGGCCGCCGGGGCCCAACCCCGGGCGCGTGGATGGGATCGGGCCGCGCGTCCCCGGCTGCGCGCCCTGTCGGTGATCCGGCGGCAAGCGCCGGCGGCGACGTACAAGCACGGAGTGGCATCCGGCCCGGGGCCCTCCCTCACATTGGCTATGAGAACGGACATCTTATGCACACGCTTCCCGCGCTGGATGAAGTCACCATCGGTGTAATCGGTCTGGGGTACGTCGGCCTGCCACTGGCCGTGGAATTCGGACATCACTGGCCCACACACGGGTTCGACATCGACCCGGAACGGGTGCGGCAACTGCAGGCCGGGGTGGACCGCACGCGCGAGGTGGAGCCGGACAAGCTCGCGGCCACGCCGAAGCTGACGTACACGGCGGATCTGGAGGTCATGCGTCAATGCAACGTGTTCGTGGTGACGGTGCCGACGCCGATCGATCAGCACAAGCGCCCCGATCTGGGCCCGCTTCTGGGCGCCAGCCGCAGTGTCGGGCGGGTGCTCAAGCCGGGTGACACGGTGATCTACGAGTCCACCGTCTACCCGGGGGCGACCGAGGAGGATTGTGTGCCGATCCTGGAGGCGGAATCCGGGCTGGTGCACAACCAGGACTTCTTTACCGGCTACAGCCCCGAGCGCATCAACCCGGGTGACAAGGAGCACGGGGTCACCTCCATCATGAAGGTCACCTCGGGCTCCACCCCGGAGGTGGCCGACTTCGTCGACGCGCTGTATGCGCGGGTGATCACCGCCGGTACGCACAAGGCCGAGAGCATCCGCGTGGCCGAGGCCGCCAAGGTGATCGAGAACACCCAGCGCGACGTGAACATCGCGCTGATCAACGAGCTGGCGCTGCTGTTCGAGCGCCTGGGCCTGGATACGGAGGCGGTGCTGAAGGCGGCCGGGACCAAGTGGAACTTCCTGCCGTTCCGGCCGGGCCTGGTGGGCGGCCACTGCATTGGCGTGGACCCGTACTACCTGACCCACAAGGCCCAGGCGGTGGGGCACCACCCGGAAATGATCCTGGCCGGGCGCCGTGTGAACGACTCTATGGGCGCCCACATCGCGGACAACACGGTGCGGGCCCTGGTGCGCAAGGGCATCAACCCGGTGGGGGCGCGAATCCTGGTGATGGGGCTGACCTTCAAGGAGAACTGCCCGGACCTGCGCAATACCCGGGTGATCGATATCCACGCCACCCTGGCCGGCTACAACGCCGAGGTAACCGTCTTCGACCCCTGGGTGGACCCGACCGAGGCCGAGCACGAGTACGGCATCACCCCGGTGACCGAGACCCCGGACCCGGGGCAGTTCGATGCGATCATCGTCGCCGTGCCGCACCTCGAATTCCTGCAGATGGGAATCGAGGCGATCCGGGCGCTGGCACGCCCGGAGTCGGTGATCTTCGACGTGAAATCGGTCTTCCCGCGGGAAACGACCGACCTGCGCTTGTAGCCGCGGTTCGGGGTGCACTCGCAGGGAGGCATCGAATCCATCGTTCGGTGTCGCCCCGGTTTTTCGACGAAACGATCTTCGACGGGTGGTGCAGCGCCCGTCGAAGATCTTCCGTGGTGGGTGTTTCAGTTGCCGCTGTCGGACTGCTTGCGGCGCCAGAGCATCGATCCGGCCACCAGCAGCCCGCTGGCCAACAGCACGAGCGTTCCCGGCGCGGGCACGGGTTCTCGCGGCGTTACCTGCTCGAGTTCACCGATGGTCATGTTGTCGAAGCTGAAGATGTCGGTCTGCGGGCCTTCGACCAGGTCAAAGTCGAGCGAAGTGAACAGGAAGTCCTCGCTTGAGGCAATGGCGCCGAAGTAGAAGACCGAGCCGTCCGTAGACCCGCCTGATCCCACGGTGTGCGGGACGGTTTCCTGGTGGACGCCTCCCGAGCTCAAGTTGAAATTGATCAGCAGTTGCCCGCCGAAATCACCGATGTCGATCCCGTAGAACCCGAAGGCGGCGATGTCCTGTCCGAAGTCCACGCCGAATCCGTCGTCTCCTGTCGCATCGGCCCGCCAGGTGTTGGTGCCGGATACGGAGTAACGACCGAAGTAGGCACTACCCTCGGAGACGGTCTTGATGCGGCCGTCCCCCGTAAGGGTGGCGTCCAGTGAGCCGCCACCAAAGCCCGGAAAGGTGAGGTTCAGGGGCGCGCCGGTCCCGGTGGCAAAGCCTTCGAAGTCCTCGGTCCCGACGCCACTGAGTGACCCGAGAAAGGCGCTTTCGGCGGCATCGGAGTTGGGGGTCGAGGACAACGGGACGGTTGCCGAGTTGTTCAGATCCTCTCCGAAATAAGTGATGAACGCGGCCTGGGCCGATGTTCCGGCAAACATCGCCCCCGCGGCGATCAGTGCAATAGCGAGCGGTCCTTTCATGCCGTGACTCCCTTGTTGAAATCCTGGACCCCGGCCAAAGAAGAAAGTGTGCCATTGCGCTGCAAGTGACTGACTTGTCGGTGTTTAACGCGGCATACGAGCGGGCTCGGCCTTGTCGGTGTAAAGGTTCGTGACGCTTGTCGCGATTCCTGTGTGCTACTGCTCTGCGGACTCCACCGGGTATACAGTGATGACCCGGCCCCATCCCCGAGCGCCGCATGAACGCGATGGCAAATGCAGACGAGCCCTTGTCCCTGCGCACCTGTGCGCTGTGGGCCTGGCTGTCGCTGGGGGCGGCGATCTATTTGACGCTGCTGCCGTTCGAATTCGGCTCGGTGAGTCTGGAGCGTGCCTGGGAGATCTACCGCGGCATGAGCCTGACCGGCCCCGGGACCAGCGGCCGCCAGCAGTTCATGGCCAATGCCCTGATGTTCCTGCCGCTGGGGTTCTTCTGGACCGCGTGGCTGACCCATGGCCGCCGCAACCGACTGACGGCTCTTACGGTGTTCGCCTTCGTGGCGGCCCTGGGGCTGGCCGTTACGGCTAGCGTGGAGTTCCTGCAGGTCTGGCTGCCTTACCGGCACCCCGCGGGTGCCGACATTGCCGGTAATTTTTCCGGGGCCGTGGCCGGTTCGCTCGCCTGGCTGGCCCTGCGCGACCCGCTGGCGCGCTGGCGACGGGTGCTGGAAGGCGCGGGCCCGCAGACCCTGGCCGCCGGACTGGTGGTATATGCCGCGGCCTATGTGCTGGTCGGTTTCGTCCCCTTTGACCTGGTGCTTGCCCCCGAGGAACTGCGGGCCCGTTTGGCCTCCGATGCCTGGGGCTGGTGGGTAGCCGCCGGGGCCTGCACCGGCGGTGTCCGGTGTATCAGCTGGCTGACACTCGAGGTGGTCGCCAGCGTGCCGGTGGGGTTGCTCCTGGCGTTGTGGCTGCACCGGCGTGGAGCTTCGCTGCTGGGGGCCGGGATCCCGCTGTCCCTGCTGCTGGCGGGGCTCCTGGAGCTGCTGAACCTGGTCACGTTGTCGGGCATTGCCGAGGGGCGCTCCGTACTGTTGCGAGCCCTGGGGATGGGCATCGGCCTGGTCCTGTTCCCGCGTCTGCCCGGGCATCCTCACGGCGTAATCCGCGCGTTGCAGCAGTTCGCCACGCCGCTCCTTGTGACGAGTGGCCTGGCGTACGCGCTGTTGCTGGTCGCGCTGAATCACGGCTTCGGCCCGTTTCATGCCGATGTGGAGGCGGTGCGGGCGCAGTGGGACAACCTGAACCTGTGGCCGTTCTACTACCACTATCACGTGGACGAGATCCATGCCCTGCGCAGCACCGCGCTGCACCTGGCCATGTATGCCCCGCTGGGGTTCCTGGTCTGGCTGTGGCAGCTTCGCCATCCCATGCAGCCGGCGGCGCTGAATCTCCTGGCTGTCGTGGCGGGGGTGGTGCTGGCGCTGGTGGTCGAGGCCGCCAAGCTCTTCGTGGACGGTGCGCGTCCAGATCCAGCCAGCCTGGTCCTCGCCGGACTGGCCGCCTGGGCGATGGCGGCCGTGTTGCAATGGCTCGGCCGGGCCAGTGTCGCACCGGGTTTGACGGCCGGCCGTGCAGCGTCGGAGCCGCGCGATTTGCACCCGCAGCCGGAGCTGGCCCGGTCGGGCCCGCCTGGCGCGACCCTGCAGCGATTGCGCCAGGCGCTGGCCGGCTTGCTGGTGTTGGCGACCTTGCTGGCGGCGGTGACCTGGCCGATCGCGCCGGTCGCGCTGAGTGCCGGGTTGCTGGCCTATGGTGCAGTTCTGGCGTGGCGTCCCCAGGCGTGGCTGCTCGTGATCCCCGTGCTCCTGGCCACCCTGGACCTGACGCTTTATCACGGGCGCCTGTTCGTATCCGAACTGGACCTGTTCCTGTTGATGACCCTGGCCGTGGCCCTGTGGCTCGGCCCGCATACGCTGCATGCGGGGGTATCGCTGTTGCCCCGCGGGATCCGCTGGGCGCTGGGGCTGCTGGTGGTGTCCACGCTGATCAGCCTGGCAGTTGCGTTGTTTCCGAACGTGGCGTGGAACCCGGGCGAGGCGGTCCATTTTGCTCACCAGTGGAATGCCTTGCGGGTGGCCAAGGGCCTGCTGTGGGCGGTCGTGCTGCTGGCAGTGCTGCGCGTGGCGCCCATCCCGGTACGGGCGCAGGTGACCCGCTGGTTTCTGCCCGGGGTGGCGCTGGCCCTGCTGGCTCAGCTGGCCTTCGTGGTCCGCGAGCGGATCACCTATCCCGGGCTGCTGGATTTCGACAGTGGCTACCGCCTGTCCGGTCTGTTCTCCGAGATGCAGGCGGGCGGCCCCAGCATCGAGACCTTCCTGGTGCTGGCCTTCCCGCTCGCCCTGGTCTGGTGCTGGCGGCAGCGCCCCGGCGTACTGCTCGCCGGATCGGCCGTGCTGGCGGTCGGGACCGCCTATGCGGTCGCGATGACCTATTCGCGCGGCGGGTATCTGGGGCTCGCGGTGGCGGTTGCGGTGCTGGCGGGCGGGATGCTGCTGGCGGCGATGCATGGGCGCATGCGGTCAGCCGGGGCCGTGGTGGCCGGTGTGCTGTTGCCGGTCGTGGCGATTGCGCTGATCGCGGGCACGACGCTGGGCGGGTTTGCCGAACAGCGCCTGGGTCAGATCGAACGCGACTTCGGCAGTCGCCTGGATCACTGGCGTGCCGCGCTCGAGTTACCCGGTGCCGGGCCGCTGGCGCCGCTTCTGGGCCGGGGTGTCGGCAGTTTCCCCGAGCACTATCGCACGGGTAACCGCGACGGGCGCGTACCCGGGAACCTGGCGTTCACCCACGAGGGTGATGTGCCGCGCCTGCAGATCGGGGGCGGCGATTCGCTGTTCGTGAATCAGCGCGTGAGCCTGCCCCGTGACGGGCGCCTTACCGTAACGGTGGAGGCGGCCAGCGACCGGCCTGCGGGATTCCGGGTGTTCATCTGCGAGAAGCCCATCCGCCATTCCTTCGTCTGTCGCAGTGAGGGGATGCGGCTGGACGATGGTGGGCGTCAGAGCTTCCAGTGGCCCTTCGATCTGGATCCCATGGAGACGCGTCCCTGGCCCTTCCAGCGCGGCCTCGTGCTGTCGCTGGCAGTCGACGCACGTCAGCAGTCTGTCGTCGAATTTTACAGGGTGCAGATCCGGGATTCGGCCGGTCGCGAATATGTGGCCAATGGCGATTTCCGGCACCTGGGCCGCCACTGGTACTTCACCACGGATCACCTCGGGCCCTGGCGCGTCGAGAATCAGTGGCTGGAGCTCTATTTCGACCAGGGCTGGCTGGGTGTGGCCGCCTTTGTCTGGCTGACGCTGGCCGCCCTCGCGTTCCTGTTGCGCCGCGGCCTCCGCGGCGATGCGGTGGCCCTGGCCTCGGCCGCTGCCCTGGCGGGGGCGCTGTCCATTGGTCTGTTCAGCACACTGTTCTTCTCGCCACGGATTGCGCTGTTGTTCTATCTCGTCCTGTTACTGGGGGTGGCGGCTAGCAAGGTGCCACCATCAAGTGGCCCCCGATGGCGTTAGGGTCGGCTGCTTGCGTGGCTAACGCTGGCCGGATTCCGTGCCGGGGCGGGCTGTTAACCTCGCGGTACGACACCGCCATGGGGCCGGGGGATGGAAGAGGCCTTTAATGCATTCGACGAGCGGCTCCTGGAGCTGGCTCATTTTGTGGAGGAGGCCGAGTCCCTGGAAAAGGGGCTGTCCGGGCTGGCCACGCTGGTGGGACATGCCATGGGCTGCCAACACTGCTCGATCATGCTGTTGAAGCAGGATCCGGAGACCGGTGAACCGCGTCTGCGGGTGCAGGCGCATCACGGGCAGCTCCCCGGCCAGGCCTATGGCGAACGCCAGCCTCTGGGGCGCGGCATTGCCGGCCGGGTGGCGAGTGCCGGCAAGGGGCTCTTGATCCGTGACCTTCACCGATCCGAATTTGCCAGTATGGCGTGGCATGAAAACGGGGGGGACCCGGTCGACATCATCGCGGTGCCGATCGTGCTGGAGGCCGAAGTGGTGGGGGTGATCAATATCGACTCGCCCAAGGGGAGACGGCGGCTGACGCAGGAGGACCTCCGCATGGCGTCGATCCTGGCACTGGTTGTGGCCCAGTCGGTGCTGGTCCATCGTCTGAAGGGGCTGTTGCGCACCAGCTTTACCCAGTTGGCTCTGGGGCGTCAGCCGGGGGCGGCCACGGGCCCGATTACCCATGCCCCGGAGCGGGTGGCCCGGTTGCTGGCCCGCACGTTGTACGACGAGATGAGTCGCGCCGGGTTTTCCCGCGATCATGTACTGACCGCAGCGACCGAACTCATCGGGCAGGTGAGCGAGGACCAGGAATGAGAGGGTGCCCGAGCGTGTCGACAGCACTTGGAGCTGTGCCATGAAAGACACCGGCTTCGAGCGCCGCTGGCGCCAGCGCTTTCTCGAGCGTGGGGCAAGCCTGGAGGATGATGCCGACATCGCGGGCTGGACGCACAGCGGCCTGAACAGTCGCGTGCGGCAGTTCGAACGTCTGTGGCGAAGCGCCGATCTGGCGCCCGGGCGCTGGCTGGATATCGGCTGTGGCGCAGGCACCTACACGCGGATGCTGCAGGCGCAGGGTCACGCGGTGTGGGGCCTCGACTATTCAACCCCATCCCTGCAGAAGGCGCGCGCTCGAAGCGATGCCGCGATCCCCTGGCTGGCGGCGGATATCAACCATCTTCCATTGGCGGATGCGGCGTTCGACGGGGTGCTCTGCTTCGGTGTCATGCAGGCGTTGTCCGATCCCGCACCCGCGCTCGCCGAGATCCGCCGGGTTCTGCGTCCCGGTGGCGAGGCCTGGGTTGATGCCTTGAACCTGCGCTGTCTGCCCACTGCGGCTCGCGAATGGCGTCGCCATCGCCAGGGCCGCCCACCGCATTTGCGCTACGACGATCCCGCCGCGCTCCGGTCTACCGCGGAGTCCGTGGGTCTTGTACCCGGTGACCTGTACTGGCTGCCACTGGCCCCCGGTCGGCTGGCTCGCCTGCAGCCACTCCTGGAGAACCGGGGCACCCGGGGGTTCCTGCAGGCATTACCGATCGCCGGGGCATGGCTAAGCCATTCGTTCATCCTGCGTATGCGCAAGGAGTGACGCGCCGCCCGTGCCGTGAGCTGTCGGAAAATTTTGCACTTGTCGGTGCCTGGATCCGCGTTGGATGTTTCGTGTGGCGGGCGGCCCCTCGATATCAGTGAGTTACCCGTTATTCGAAGCGGTGGCATTACGCTTGCTAAGTCTTGGTAGAAAGCGTCTGATTGCATTGTGCCCCCGAGAATTCGCCGGTCGCGGTGGTTTCGGGTTTTCCGGCGCGAACGGCGCAAGGCCGAGTACGGATCTGGAGGAGTCAAGCATGAGTGACGAACACGAGCACAACGATGGCAAGGGCCTCAAGGGCAAGGGCGAAAACGCGTCCGGAACCCCTACGGACCACGACTCGGATTCGTCGGCCCCCCGTAGTCGGAGTCGGCGCCGCCTGACCGCAGCCGGCCTGGGAGGGGCGATGCTGGTGTCGCTCCCGGCCAAGTCGGTCTGGGGTGCCCAGGGTCAGTGCTCGCTGTCGGGCAACATCTTCTCTGCCAACGTCTCCAACATTGACCATGAGTGCACCGAGGGCGATGGCTGCACACCGGGCTTCTGGAAGAACAACTGGTTTGCCTGGGACTGCACCGGCTACTCGCCTGGGACTTGCTTCGAGACCAATCCGTCCGGTAACCAGTGCCGTCGTTTTGACGCCACCGTTCACCCGGGTGGGGCGACCTCCTTCGAGGAGGTCTTCGGCTACAAGCCGGAGTGCCTGAGTGGCTCGCCCTCCCTGATGGAGGTCCTCCAGGCGGGTGGTGTGTGCAGCGGCTCGCTCGATTGGCATGCGGTGGGCGCCGTGCTGAACGCCGCCTGTACCTCCATCGACTTCGGCGCCTCGGTGGACGAAGTGGTCAAGGCCTATTCCATGGCCCGCGAGGATGCGGACAAGTACGCGGCGGTGAAGAATGTCTTCGTCTACATGAACGAGCGCTTCTGTCCGATCAACAGCCAGGGCGATTGCGAGGATGGCTACTCGCGCAACGAACTGGGCGTATGCGTGGAAGTGCGGACCACCACATCCAACCAGTAGGGCATTCGCTGACCTCCGGGGCGCTGCTGCCCCGGATACGCCTGACCGCACGGTGCACGAGGCGCACTTGTCCGTTTTCGAAGAACCCCTCGAGCTGATCCCCCTGCCTGCCACTCACGTGCGGGCATGGGGCGAGTCCGTGGTCGTCTATGACCAGCGTTGCGGCGAGACCCATGTGCTGCAACCGCCCCTCACCGAGCTCTTCCAGGTCCTGCAAGAGGGGCCGATGACGCCGACGGCCCTGTTCGAGTACCTTGAACAGCGTTACGAAGCCGCCGAGGGGGAGCTGGAGGATGCGATGCACGCGGGACTGACCCAGTTGCGGCAGCACTACCTGATCCAGGTCGCCCCGGAGTCGCGGAGCGCGTGACGGGCCAGGAAACCCTGAAGGCAGGGTTGCGGGGTGCCGGCCTTCCCATCCAGGTGGGCCCGTTCGTGGTGCGGTTGCGTTCGCGGCTGGACCGCATCGAGCGTGCCGTGGCCTTGTTCTATGACCGCCAGCTGCTGCCGGCGGATGGCACCCCGTTTGCGGACTTCCACATCACCCTCGCGCGTTCCTCCGGCCTGCATGCGGTCTGGCGACCGCAGGCGCGTTTCTTCCTTGACGGGCGTTCGCCCTTCCGGCCATTGCCGCTGGCCCATGCCTACCCGCTGTTCGAGTGGGGCCTCAACTGGTGCATCGCCCAGCATGCCCATGACTTCCTGATGATCCATGCGGCGGTGCTGGAACGCGACGGTCAGGCGCTGGTGATGCCGGGCGAGCCCGGGGCGGGCAAGAGCACCCTGACCGCCGCGCTGGCGCTTTCGGGGTGGCGGTTGTTGTCGGACGAGTTCGCCCTGCTGTCCCTGGAGACCGGCCGGCTCGTGGCGTTGCCGCGTCCGGTCAGTCTGAAGAATGCCGCCATTGATCTGATCCGCGAGCGCTACCCGCAGGCAATCATCGGGCCCTCCTCGTACGACACCAGCAAGGGGACGGTGGCCCACCTGAAGCCGCCGGGCCCAAGCATCGAGCGGATGGACGAGCAGGCCCGGCCGGCCTGGCTGGTGTTTCCGCGCTTTGCCGTCGGGGGGCGTGACCATCTGGAGCCGCTGGCCCCGGCCGAGGCGTTGCAGCGGCTGGTCGGCTCGTCGTTCAACTACAGCGTGGTGGGGGCGGCGGGCTTCGAGGCTGCGGCCGACCTGATCGAACAAAGTGCATGTCTGAACCTGGAGTACGCGGACCTGGACGCCACCCTGGGCCTGCTGAACGGGTTGCCGGAGGGTGGCGCGTGACCCGCCCCGCGCTTGTACACATGCTCGCGATTCTGCGCGAGCCGGCCGGGGTCCGTGAGCGGACCCCGGCGGACTGGGACTTGCTGGTCCGGGTGGCGCGGGTCGCCTCCCTGGAGGGGCGGCTACAGGCGTTGATCGAGGATGCCGGGGCCTTGCCGGACGTGCCCCCGGCGCCGCGGCGGCACCTGCATGCGGCCCGCGTACTGGCGGATCGCCAGCATGTCATGGTCCGCTGGGAAGTGGCACGGATCCACGAGGCCCTGGCCCCGGAACAGATCCCGGTGATGCTGCTGAAGGGGGCCGCCTACGTGATGGCCGGTCTGCCCTGTGCCCGGGGGCGGCAGTTCTCGGATGTCGACATCATGGTCCCGAAGGCGCAGATCCAGCAGGCGGAACAGCACCTGTTCGTCCAGGGGTGGGTCTGCGAGGGATACGATGCCTATGACCAGCGGTATTACCGCCAGTGGATGCATGAACTGCCGCCGCTGACGCACATGCGGCGCAAAAGCGTGCTGGATGTACACCACACGATCCTGCCGCCGACGGCGCGGTTGCACCCCGATCCGGCCCTCCTGTGGCAGGCGGCGCTGCCGCTGGAGGGCTACCCCGGTGTGTACATCCCGGCTCCGGTCGACATGGTCCTGCACAGCGCGACGCACCTGTTTCACGACGGCGAGCTGGAGAACGGGTTGCGCGATCTGGCGGATCTGGATGCGCTGCTGCGGCACTTTGTGGTCGAAGATCCGGCCTTCTGGGAGCGACTGACGGCGCGGGCCTTCGAGATGGACCTGGCACGTCCCCTCTTTTACGCCCTGCGTTACGGGCACGAGTTCCTGCAAACCCCGGTTCCGGATTCGGTGATCCGGGCCCTGGCGCCGGCGCGCCCGGCGTTGCCCCTGCTCGCCTTGATGGATGCCCTCTTCCGTCGTGGTCTGAAACCGCACCACTGGAGCTGTGATGGAGGCCTGTCAGGCGTTGCGCGCTGGCTGTTGTATGTCCGTTCGCACTATCTGCGCATGCCCTTGCACCTGCTGGTGCCGCATCTGCTGCGCAAGGCGATCAAGGAGCATCGCAAGGGCAAGCGGGAAAGGCCCGATGCATGATTGCGGTGGACCCGGGTGTGCCGGTATCACGAGGCGGCCGGTGGCGGCTCCATTGCCAAAGCGGCAAGCGGGGCCAGGAGTAGCTCGCCGCGGAAAAGGGTGCGTGCGCCCGAGAGGATCCCGAAGCAGCGATACCGCCGTTGCGCCATGCCGGATCCGGCGAGCCCGCGGTCCACGGTCTCGAGGTGTTCCGCCGGGCTCACCAGGATGTGCAGGGCCTCGGCACTGCGCAGGCTGCGGGCGAGCCGCTGGTCGACGCTGATGTGATGGGCCGTGTAAACCAGCGGGTCCCGGTAGAAATCGTGACCGTCGGCGTGGGCCCTTTCAAGCAGGGCGCAGGAGATGAGCGCGGCCGGAAACATGTCCGGAAAGTTGATGCGGTCCTCCAGCTCGTCGAAGTAGTCCGCCTGGCGTACCAGTGAACCCGACAGCAGGTTCTTCGCATTGCTGTTGGCCATGAACTTGCGCTTGTGGAACCACCCGTTGCCCGGCAGCACGCACCGATCCTCGAGTTGATCGAGGTCGCCATTCGCGGGAAGGGCCAGTACCTCCTCGGGTAGTGCCCGGGGCGCGAACGTGTCGCGCACGTGGCCGAGCAGCACCAGCCCACTGTCCTTGCGCATCACGATGCGATTGGATGGCTGCTCGCGCCCCGCCTCGTCCGGTCGCCGCCTCGTGGGCTTCACCTCTGTGGTGAACGGCTCGTCCACGCGCAGGGCGTCAGCAAAAGTGAACTGGTAGTCCCGGAACGGCAATGGTTCCGCGTTGTCGGTCTCACCCTCGGCCAGGCGCGTCCGGGTGACTAGCGCCTCGGCGAGGCACTCCAGCTGGAAGCCAAGCACGATCGGCCCGCCGAACGGATTGCCACGGATGCGCGCCCACTTGTCGCCGTCATGGAACGGGTTGAAGTCGTCCGTGGCATTGCGGGCCACGTCGATGTGAATCTGACGATAGACGCGGGTGCCGTCGGAAGGGGCCACTACCATGGGGATGGCCTCTTCCGTATCGGGGTGGCGGGGTGCTGGGGTGTGGATCGGGCTACTCCCGGACGTTCGCCAGCAGCGGACGAATGCGGTCGGCCGGCACGGCGTAGCTGATGCCGCTCGGATGGCCGACCGCGGCCTCGCGTCCGCCCTGCACGAAGACCTGGTTGATTACGCCCACGACTTGGCCGCTGTCGATGCGGTAGAGGGGGCTTCCGCTGTTTCCGGGGTAGGCGGTGGCGTCCAGCTGAAACACCATGGGCGCGCCGTCGCGCAGTTGCCGGATGCGAGCCTCGCTCAGTTCGCTCGAGCGGCGTGCGGTGATGGCCATGGGCGTGCGCGCCGCCACGCTGGCGCGATGGGTCGCCGGGTAGGTGCCCAGGACCATGCCGATCGGGTAGCCCGTGAACGCGAGCTGTTCGCCCTCGCGCACCGCATCCGACGATCCCAGCTGCAAGGGGGGCAGCGGGTCGCCGGCAATCCGCAACAGGGCTAGGTCGTCGTTCGCCGAATGTGCCACGACTTCCGCGCTGTGAAGGGAGGTGTTGCGACCTTCGCCGCTGACCACCACGAGCTGTTCGCGGTTCTCGTGGTCGAGTGACGCCGGGATCACATGGTGATTGGTGACGACCAGGGTCCCGTCGCCAACGGCGAAGCCGGTGGCGATGTACTGGGCGCGCGGGCTACGCGAGGGCTGGTGGGTCGCGATGCTGACCACCGAGGGCTTGATGCGCTCGATGGTGTCGGGGAGCCCGTCGGCAGCGGCCGGCTGCTGGGCTGCCAGCAGGGTCAGAAGACTCGCTGTGGCCAGCAGTTTTAGCGTCCTCCCTTTCCGCTGCCGGGTACGCGCCGGGCGGCGCAGGGTCAAAAGGCCGGATCGCGTGCTTGTCGTGCTGTTCATGGGCCACCCCCGCCGATCGATGATTCGAGTCTAGGCCAGGCGCTTCCGGCCGTGGGGGCGATGCGTTAGGCGGGGAGGGTGGTGAACGGCGGTGGCGTTAACCGGTGCCGCCTCAGTTGAAGACGATGGTCTTGTTGCCGTGAGTGAGGACGCGGCCCTCGAGGTGGTAGCGCAGGCCGCGGGCGAGGACCCAGCGTTCGACGTCGCGGCCCTTGCGGATCAGGTCCTGCACGCCGTCGTCATGGCGGATGCGGGTCACGTCCTGCTCGATGATCGGGCCGGCGTCGAGGTCTTCGGTGACGTAGTGACATGTGGCACCGATCAGCTTCACGCCGCGGGCGAAGGCCTGGTGGTAGGGCCGGGCGCCGACGAACGATGGCAGGAAGCTGTGGTGGATGTTCAGGATGCGCTCGGGGTATTCGTCGCAGAGCGTGGGCGGCAGGATCTGCATGTAGCGCGCCAGCACGATGGCATCGGGCGCGAGTTCGGCGAGCCGCGCCTGCAGGGTGGCGAAGGCGGTCTCGCGGTCCTCGCGCGGCACGGGGATGTGCTCGAACGGGATGCCGTAACACTGGGCCAGCGGTTCCAGGTCGCGGTGGTTGGAAATAATCGCGGGGATCTCCATCGGCAGCTCGCCATTGCTCCAGCGCGCCAGCAGGTCGCTGAGGCAGTGCGGCTCGCGCGAGACCATCAGCACGACCCGGGGCCGGGTTTCGGCCGCGGCCAGCCACCAGTCCATGCCGAGATCGAGGGCCAGTTCGTCCAAGCGTTCGCGCAGGGCGGGCTCGGCATCGACGGGCATCGAGAATACCCAGCGCATGAAGAACCAGCCGGCCTCGGCATCGGTGTGCTGGGCCGCTTCGGTGATCCAGCCATCGGTATTCGCGATTGCGTTGGCAATGCGCGCGACAATCCCGTGCTGATCAGGGCAGCGAATGCTCAGCCGAAAACGGGGTCGATCATCCATGTCGTTTAAGTATCCCGAATAAGGTCCAGGGCGGGGTTTTACCACGAAGCGCGCAAAGGCGCGGAGCAGGTCATGGGCATTTTTACCACAGAGGGCATCGCCCCAAGCGAAGTCATCCCGGAAACCGCGCAGCGGTTATCCGGGATCTCCCGGGGTTGGCGATGCGTCGGTGGCAGCCTTGGAAGATCCCGGCTCTCCACTGCGCTACGGCCGGGATGACAAGATTCTGCTACGCATCGGGTTTGGGCCTTTCAAAAGGATCGATGCGATTCGCGGCGCTCATCAGCTTCCTGCCTGCCACAAAGCCATCCCCGGTTATCTCCGTGACCTCTGTGGTTCATTCGCCTTGCCCTCTTCATCTCTTTGTGCGCTTCGTGGTGAACAAATCGGCGCAGGGAAGGACGGGGCGGGTCAGGCAGATTCGCGGCGCAGGCCGGTGGGGATGGAGAAGGTGATGGTCTCTTCGCGGCCGGCGAGTTCGGAGACGGTGTCGACGCCATGCCCACGGAGGTAGTCGAGGACCTCGTTGACCAGGATCTCCGGGGCCGAGGCGCCGGCGGTGACGCCAATGCGGCTCTTGCCCTCGAGCCAGGCCGGGTCGATGTCGGCTGCGCCGTCCACCAGATAGGACTCCACGCCCATGCGTGCGCCGATCTCGCTCAGGCGGTTGGAGTTCGAGCTGTTCTTCGAGCCGACCACCAGTAGCAGGTCGCATTGCTTCGCCAGGTCCTTCACCGCGTCCTGGCGGTTCTGGGTGGCGTAGCAGATGTCCATCTTGCGCGGGCCCTCGATCTTCGGGAAGCGCGCGGTGAGGGCGTCGATGATCCCGGCGGTGTCGTCCATCGACAGCGTGGTCTGGGACACGAAGGCAAGCCGGTCGGGGTTGGCCACCTCGAGGTTCTCGACGTCCGCGATGGTCTCGACCAGCATCATGCTCCCGCCCCGGGAATCATCGAACTGGCCCAGGGTGCCTTCGACCTCGGGGTGCCCGGCGTGGCCGATCAGCACCACCTCGCGGCCCTCGCGGGCATAGCGCGCTACCTCCAGATGCACCTTGGTGACCAGCGGGCAGGTGGCGTCGAACACCGTCAGGCCGCGTTGTTCGGCCTCCTGCTGCACACGCTTGGGCACGCCGTGGGCGGAGAAGATCACCACCTGGCCGTCGGGGACCTCGTCCAGCTCGTCGACAAAGCGCACGCCGGCATCCGTCAGACGCCCGACCACGTGCCGGTTGTGCACCACTTCATGGCGGACGTACAGCGGCGCGCCGTAGATCTCCAGGGCGCGTTCCACGATCTCGATGGCGCGTTCCACCCCGGCGCAGAAACCACGCGGATTGGCGAGCTGGGCCTGCATGCTCATAGGAGACTCTCCTGCGACCTATTGCGGTTCACTTACCGATAGCACATCCACCTCGAAGGTGAAGTTCTGCCCCGCCAGCGGGTGGTTGAAATCCACCGTCACGGTGTCGTCCTCCACCGCTTCGATGCGGCCGGGTACGGCATCGCCGGCCGGGCTGTTGAACTCGTAGATGTAGTCCACTTCCAGCGGCAGGTCGGCCGGGAACTGCGAGCGCGGCATCTGCTGTACCGCCGCCTGGTCCCGAAACGGGAACATGACGCCGGCCTCGATCGCAAATTCCCGGTGGTCGCCCGCGATCAGACCGACCAGCAGATCCTCCAGCCCGGGCAGGATTTCGCCGGAACCGATCTCCAGGGTGATGGGTTCTTCGCCCGTCCCGTCCACGACAAAGCCGTTTTCCAGGATCAGGCGGTAGTGCATCTCGATGTGCGCGCCCTTGGTGGCCGTGGTCATGTGTGCTCCCGACTAGTCTGTGTTGCCCGAGTGGCTGCGATCGCCCTCGATGAAGGTGGCGATGATCAGCGTGATCGCCCCCACAACAATGGCCATGTCCGCCACGTTGAAGGCCGGCCAGTGATAGCCCGCCCAGTGAAAGTCCAGAAAATCCACCACCGCGCCGTAGCGCACGCGGTCGATCAGGTTGCCGATGGCGCCGCCCAGCACCAGGCCCAGGGCGGTCACCGACCACCAGGCCTGGCGTGGCAGGCGGGCCAGCCAGACGAGGATCAGAAGCCCGATCACCACGGCAATGCCGGTCAGCAGCCAGCGGCCCCAGTCCCCGGCCCCGGCCAGGAAGCTGAAGGCCGCACCCGGGTTGTACACCAGCGACAGATTAAAGAAGCTCGTGACCTCGACCGGCGCGAACAGCGTCAGCGCATGCTCCGCCCAGACCTTGGTGACCTGGTCGGCCAGCACGATGGCCACCGCGATCAGCAGCCCCGGGCCGAGGCCGGACCCCCGCAAGCCCATCAAGCGAAACGCCGGGTCTCGCCCGGGCCGTCCACGTTACTGACGCAGCGCCCGCACAGTTCCGGATGCTGGGTGTGTTGACCGACGTCCGGGCGGCGGTGCCAGCAGCGGGCGCACTTGGGCTGTTCGCTCTTGTGCACCGCCACGCCCAGCGGCGTCCCGTCGCCGAGTTCCGCGGCATGCGCAGCTTCCGGTGCGGCGCCTTCGGCGAGGCGGGCCTCGGAGGTGATCAGCACGAAGCGCAATTCGTCTCCGAGGCGTTCCAGCAGGCTGCGGGCGGTCGAGTCGGCCGGCAGGTGCAGGTCGATCTCGGCATTCAGCGAGGCGCCGATGCCCTGCTCGTTGCGCGCCAGTTCGAGGGCGCGGGCGACATGGGTGCGCACCTCCAGGATGCGGTCCCAGTCGCCATCGGAGAACGTGGCGTCTTCCGGCAGGGGCGCCAGCCCCTCGTACCAGGTGGCGAACAGCACGCTGTCCGGACGCTCGCCGGGCAGCAGTTCCCAGATCTCCTCGGCGGTGAAGGTCAGGATCGGGGCCACCCAGCGGGTCAGGGCCTCGGCCACGTGATATAGCGCGGTCTGTGCCGAGCGGCGGGCGTGCGAGTCTGCCTGGGTGGTGTACTGACGATCCTTGATCACGTCCAGGTAGAAACTGCCCAGCTCCACCGAGCAGAAGTTGTGTACCCGCTGGTAGATCTGGTGGAACTGGTAGCCGTCGTAGGCCTGCGTGACCTGGCCCTGTACCTGCAGTGCGCGGGCGACGATCCAGCGATCCAGTGGCAGTAGATCCTCCAGCGGCAGGGCGTGTTCGGCCGGCTCGAAGCCGTTCAGGTTGCCCAGCAGGAAGCGCGTCGTGTTGCGGATGCGGCGATAGGCATCGGCGGTGCGGTCGAGGATGTCCTTGGAGATCGCCATCTCGCCGGAGAAGTCGGTCGCCGCGACCCACAGGCGCAGGATGTCCGCCCCCAGGGTGGAGACCACCTCTTGTGGCGCGACCACGTTGCCGCGCGACTTGGACATCTTCTCGCCCTTCTCGTCCACCGTGAAGCCGTGGGTTAGCACCGCCTTGTAGGGCGCCTCGCCGCGCATGGCTACGCTGGTCAGGAGGCTGGACTGGAACCAGCCGCGGTGCTGGTCCGAGCCCTCCAGGAACAGGTCCACCGGCAGCTCGCCCAGTTCCGGGCGTTTCTCCACGACCGTGGAGTGCAGCACGCCCGAGTCGAACCAGACGTCCAGCGTGTCGTTCAGCTTCACGTAGTCGTCGGCCTTCTCGCCCAACACCTCTTTCGGATCCAGCTGAAACCACGCCTCGATACCGTCGCGCTCGATGCGCTGTGCGATGGTCTCGATCAGCTCTGCGGTATGCGGATGCAGGCGGTTGGTTTCCTTGTGCACGAAGAACGGGATCGGCACACCCCAGTTGCGCTGGCGCGAGATGCACCAGTCCGGGCGGTTGACCACCATCCCGTGGATCCGGGCCTGGCCCCAGCTCGGCATCCACTCCGTGTCGGCGATGGCCTTCAGGGCATCGGCGCGCAGCTCGGCGCGGTCCATGCTGATGAACCACTGCGGCGTCGCGCGGAAGATGATCGGGGTCTTGTGGCGCCAGCAATGCGGATAGCTGTGCTCGAACTTTACCGCCACGATCAGCGCGGCGTGCTCCTTCAGCACGTCGATCACGTGACCGTTGGCCTGGTGCACGTTCTCGCCGGCGAAGTGCGGGGTGTCGGGCAGGAAGCGGCCATCCGGGCCCACCGGGTTTTCCACCGGCAGGCTGTACTGCAGCCCGACCGCATAGTCCTCCTGGCCGTGGCCGGGGGCGGTATGCACCGCGCCGGTACCGGTCTCGGTGGTGACGTGATCGCCGAGGATCAGCGGCACGTCGCGCTCCAGGAACGGGTGGCGCAGCATCAGGCCTTCCAGTGCCTGACCCTTGGTGCGTGCCACGATGTGGCCTTCGCCCAGGGAGTAGCGCGCCAGGCAGTCCTCGACCAGGTCCTCCGCCAGCAGGATGCGTTCGTGTTCCAGCTCCACCAGGGCGTAGTTCAGTTCCGGGTGCAGGGCGACCGCCTGGTTGGCCGGCAGGGTCCATGGGGTGGTGGTCCAGATCACCACGCTGATTGGGCCGCGCGAGCCGTCGATGCCGTCGAAGCGGCGCAGGAAGTCGATGTCGTCGACCACGCGAAAGCGTACGTCGATCGCCTGCGAGAACTTGTCCTCGTACTCGACCTCGGCCTCGGCCAGGGCCGAGCCGCAGTCCACGCACCAGTGCACCGGCTTCTCGCCCATCTGCACGTGGCCACGCTTGAAGATGGTGCCCAGCGCCCGGACGGTGTCCGCCTCCACCTGGTAGTTCATGGTCAGGTAGGGGTTGTCCCAGTCACCCAGTACGCCCAGACGCTGGAAGTCCGCGCTCTGGCCGTCCACCTGCTCCTGGGCGTATTCGCGACAGGCCTTGCGGAAGGTCGCGGCGTCCACGTCGCGCCCGGCCTTGCCCAGCTTTTGTTCCACCTTCAGCTCGATCGGCAGGCCGTGGCAGTCCCAGCCCGGCACGTAGGGAGCGTCGAAGCCCGCCAGCGTGCGGCTCTTCACGATCACGTCCTTGAGGATCTTGTTGACCGCGTGGCCGACGTGGATCGAGCCGTTCGCATACGGAGGGCCGTCGGCCAGCACGAAGCGCGGCCGCCCGGCACAGTATTCGCGCAGGCGCTGGTAGCGGTCCTCGGCCTTCCAGGCCTCCAGCCACTCCGGCTCCCGCGTCGCCAGGCCGGCGCGCATGGGGAAGGCCGTCTCGGGCAGGTTGAGGGTGTCCTTGTAGGGGTTCGGCGGTGCCGGTTTACGTGCCATTAGCGAGTTCCGGATCGGCCCTGCGGGCCGGTTTCAGTCGTGTGCGGAGAGTTGCGTGCGGGCGGTTTCGACGTCACGCGCGATCTGCGCGCGCAGCGCCTCCAGGCCCTCGAAGCGTTGCTCGCCGCGCACCTGCGCGACGGGTTCAAAACAGACGGCCTCGCCGTACAGGTCGGGTTGGCCCTCGAGTACGTGGGCCTCCAGACGCTGTTCGGTGCCACCCACCGTCGGACGCCAGCCGATGTTGGCGACGGCGGGCAGGGCCTCGCCGGAGGCCCGGCGCAGCCAGCCGGAGTACACCCCGCGCAGTGCCAGCGGCCATGGCCCCAGGCGCAGGTTCGCGGTGGGAAAGCCGATGGTGCGCCCGCGCTTGTCGCCGTGTGCAACCCGGCCGTGCAGCCGGTAGGGCCGCCCCAGGAGTTCCGCCACGCGGGCGAAGTCGCCGGCGACGGCGGCGGCGCGCACCCGCGTGCTGCTGATGCGCCCCTCGGCGTCACGCACCGTCGGGGTGGATTCGACGGTGAAGCCGAGACGTTTGCCGGCCGTCTGCAGGGCCGACTGATCGCCCTCGCGTCCGCGTCCGAAACGGAAGTCGTCGCCCACCAGCACATGGCGGGCGCCCAGACGGCGATGCAGGACCTCCTCCATGAAGGCCGTGGCCGAAAGCCCCGCCAGCTGCGCGTCGAAACGCAGGACCCAGGCTGCGCCGAGGGCGCTATCGCCCAGCGTCACCAGGCGATCGCGCAGCCGCTGCAGGCGGCCGGGTGGCGCGGGGGCCTGGGAGCGTGCGGCGAAGTACTCGCGTGGCAACGGCTCGAAGGTCATCAGGAGCGCCGGCGCCTGGCGATCCTGCGCCGCCTCGAGTAGCCGTCCCAGAACAGCCTGATGACCACGATGCAGACCATCAAAGTTGCCAATGGTCACCACCGCGCCATGCATGCCGGCTGCCTCGAACGCCTTGCTGTCGGCCGGCCCCAGGCCGCGAATCAGCCGCATCGCCCCGATCCCGCGCAAAACCGAAAGTATAACCCGCCGGGGCCTTCCCCGGCATCATTGATCGGTGCCTTCGCGCAGCAGCAAGTGGTGCGGGCGCACGCCGGTCAGCCACAACGTGGCGGCGAGTGTGGCGGTGCCGGCCAGGATCAGGCCGGTGAGCGCCAGCAGGCGGGTGTCGACGGGCCACTCGGTCCACTGGCCAAACTCCGGCGAGAGCCAGATCAGCACCCCGATCATCGCGGCGAGCCCCAGGGGCAGCCCCAGGCGTAACGAGCGCAAACCCGGTCCTGGCTGGTAGATGCCCTCGCGGATCAGCCCGCGGTAGAGCAACCCGGCGTTGATATAGGCCGAGGCCGAGGTGGCCAGCGCCAGTCCGGCGTGCGCTCCGGGCGTGCCGGAGAGATACCACGGCAGCACAAAGGCGCCGTTCAGCACCATGTTCCAGAGCATGGCGATGATCGCAATCTTCACCGGGGTCTTGGTGTCCTGGCGAGCGAAGAAGCCAGGCGCCAGCACCTTGATCAGGATGAAGCCGGGCAGGCCCAGGGCATAGGCCGCCAGGGCCATCGCGGTCATGTAGGTATCGAACTGGGTGAAGGCCTGATACTGGATCAGCGTGGCCAGGATCGGCACTGCGAGCACGACCAGACCGACCATCGACGGCAGGGCGACCAGCATCGCCAGGCGCAGGGCCCAGTCCAGGGTGCGACCGAAGGCGGCCGGGTCGGCCAGGTTGTACTGCCGCGCCAGGCGCGGAAGGATCACCGTGCCGATCGCGATCCCGAACAGGGCCAGCGGCAGCTCCACGAAGCGGTCGCCGAAGTACAGCCAGGAGATCGATCCGGCCACCAGGAACGACGCGATCAGGGTGTCCACCAGCAGGTTGATCTGTACCACCGAGGTCCCGAGGATCGCCGGCAGCATCAGCTTCACGATCCGGCGCACCCCCTCGTGGGCGCGTCCAAAGCGCGGGCGCGGCAGTAGCCCCGCGCGCCACAGAAAGGGGATCTGGAAGGCCAGTTGCAGGGCCCCGGCGATAAACACCCCCCAGGCCAGGGCCACCACCGGCTCGTCGAACATCGGCGCCAGCCACAGCGCGGCGACGATCATCGACAGGTTCAGGAAGACCGGGGTGAAGGCCGGCACCGCAAAGCGCCCGATGCTGTTGAGAATGCCGGCCGCCATTGCGGTCAGCGAGATGAACAGCAGATAAGGGAAGGTGATCCGCAGCATGGCTGCGGCGAGGTCCTGGCGCCCGGCCTCCTGGGTGCCCAGCCCCGGGGCGAACACCCAGATCAGTGCCGGCGCCGCCAGGATCCCGATCAGGGTCACGACGGTGACCACCGTCATCAGGGTGCCGGCGGTGTGATCCAGCAAATCACGCAGGGCCTCGCGCCCGCGCTTCTCGCGGAACTCCGCGAACACCGGAACGAAGGCCTGGTTGAAGGCGCCTTCGGCGAACAGTCGGCGCAGAAAATTCGGGATGCGGAAGGCGACGAAAAAGGCGTCGGTGGCCGGCCCGGCGCCGAAGGTGACCGCCAGCACCATGTCGCGCAGATAGCCCATGATCCGGGAGATCATGGTCATGCCACTGACGACGGCGGTGGAGCGAAACAGGCGGTTCATCGCGTGCGGGAGCAGCCTTCGGGAAAGCCCCGCAGTGTACTTGAATCATTCTCGATGAACTTCTGCATTCACCACGAAGCGCACGCTCAAGAGCGATTGCACCACAGAGGTCGCAGAGGACGCAGGGGTTAGGGTGGGCGTTGGGTGGTGGGTAGGATGCTGATGAGCGTAGCGAATCGCATCGATCCGGGGACGGCCCGACCCCTGCGGATGAGCACTGCGAATCCGTCTGTTCGTGTGCTTCGTGGTGAATGCAGAACGCCGGACACGAAAAAGGCCGCCCGGAGGCGGCCTTTTCGGACGGTCCAACGAAGGAGCCGTCAGCCTTGGGAGCGGCGCCTTAGATGGCGGTCACTTCGCCGGCGGCCAGGCCCTTGGCGGTTTCCTGGATTTCAAAGGAGACCTTCTGGCCTTCGGCCAGGGTCTTGAAACCCGAACCGCTGATCGCGGAAAAATGGACGAACACGTCCTTGCCGCCATCATCGGGGGTAATGAAACCAAAACCCTTGCTCTCGTTGAACCACTTCACAACACCAGTATTCACAACTTGTAACCTCTTCATGTAACTAACAAATGTGTTCGCGGCATGCTGCCAACAGATCAACGGGAGCACTGGTTCAGAAACTAGAAACTTCCTAGTGTTGTCGCTCAACCACGAATCACGCTCCCGACTATACGCGCCATCCCAGGCAAAATCCAACGCACCTTCATGAACCTTTTTTGGCGCTGCGAAGCCGATTTTCCGGGTTGGGTCGCGGTCCGCGCCCCAACCGCCCGAAGCCGCGAAGAAGGGCAGCGTCAAGAGCGTTTCCACCGCAATTTTCTGCGTGCGAAACCGAAACGGGCGTCAGAGTTGGCGGATGTCGACGAAGCTGCCGCGGGTCGTGTGGCGCAGGCGCGGCAGGGCATCCAGGATGGCGCGCGCGGCGTTTTCCGGGTCGGGCATGTCCGGGGTGCCGCGCGCCGCCTTCAGGCGCTGGAGCACCGGGAAGCTCTCGCGGTCGGCCTCGTCGCACAGGTAGTCCTGCATCGCGGTGTCGACCAGGCCCGGGGCGAAGGCGTTGATGGCGGTCTCTTCGGGGAACTCGTGCGCGTAGAGCTGCATCATCATGTTCAGCGCGGCCTTGGACAGCGAATAGCCGCTCCAGCCGGCATGCCCGGAGACCGACGCGCCGGAGGAGATCGCGATGATCTGGCCGACGGCCACGCGCTGCTTCAGCAGCGCGTCGAGGATGACCTTGTTGGCGAAGGTGTTCACGTCCATCAGCAGGCGCAACTCGTCCATCGGCGCGTCCTGCATGCGCTGCATGTGGCCCAGTAGCCCGGCGTTTAGCACCACCAGATCAACGCGGTCCACGCCGCCCAGCAGCCGCTCCATTGCGGCCCCGGTGGCGTTGAAATCGCCCAGATCCACTTTTTCGTCGCCGCTCACCCCGGCCTCGGGGCAGCCGCGCCGGCTCATGCCGTAGACCTTCGCGCCGCGTTCCAGCAGTGCCCGGGTGAGGCCCAGGCCCAGACCGCTGGAGTTACCGGTGACGAGTGCCGAACCGAAACTGCCGTCCTGCATGCTCTTTCTCCTTGGTTTTGCCGATGGAGGGATTGTCTACCACGAAGCCCACGAAGACACGCAGAAGGGTCAGGTTAAAAGCTTTTTCACCATAGAGGGCACAGAGGACACCACAAGGCCTTCAGGCGGATTCGCGGCGTGCAGCGGTAGGATGCGTTGAGCTATGTGACACGCATCGGGGGCGGGTTGCCCCGTGGGATCGATGCGATTCGCTGCGCTCATCAGCATCCTGCTCGCTTCAAGGGCATCCTCGGTTTTCGCCCCGTCCTCTGTGGTGTACACCCAATGCGGTTACCCCGGTGTGCGAGTGTTCCTTCCATTCGCGTTCGAGCTGGGCGGCGGGCATCGGACGGCCGAGCAGGAAGCCCTGGACCTCGTCGCAGCCCATGTCGCGCAGGAAGGCGTGCTGCTGTTCAGTCTCCACGCCCTCGGCCAATACCCGGAGCTTCAAGGTCTTGCCCAGGCCGATGATCGCCCGGGTAATCGCCTCGTCGTCCGGGTCGTTGCCGATGCCCCAGGTGAATTCACGGTCGATCTTGAGCGTGGTCAGCGGCAGCCGCCGCAGGTAGCGCAGGGACGACTGCCCGGTGCCGAAGTCGTCGATCGCCACCGAGACGCCCAGGTGCACCAGACGCTGGAGCATCGCGGCCGCCGCGTCGATATCCTCGACCAGTACGCTCTCGGTGATCTCCACTTCCAGGCGCTCGGGGGCGAGCCCGGCCGCCTGCAGGGTCTCCAGGATGCGCTCGGGCAGTTCGGGGTCGGCGAACTGCCGGGCGGACAGGTTGATGGCCAGGCGCAGCGGTGGCAGGCCCAGGCGATCCCATTCCGCCAGTTGCCGGGTTGCGGTGCGCAGGACCCAGTCGCCGATGGGCACGATCAGCCCGGTCTTCTCGGCCAGCGGGATGAAGTCGCCCGGCGATACCATGCCGCGCTCGGGGTGATGCCAGCGGATCAGGGCCTCGACACCAACGGGGTCGCCGCGATTCAGTCCGATCTGGGGTTGATAATGGAGCTCGAATTCTTGCTGGCGAAGCGCGCCACGCAGTCCCTGTTCCAGCTCCAGCTGTTCGCGCGCCTGGGTGTTCAGCTCCTGGGTATAGAAGCGGCAGGTGTTGCCGCCCGAACCCTTGGCCTCGTGCAGGGCGCTGGTGGCGTGCCGCAGTAGGTCGTCCTTGCCGCGTGCATCCTGCGGGAACAGGCTGATGCCCACGCTGCTGGTGGCGACATGCAGGCCCTTCCCGAGGGCAAACGGTTCCGAGCAGTGATCCAGAATGGTCTGGGCGCGTTCCTGCGCATGGGCGAGGTTCTCGATCTCGGTCAGGATCACGGCGAACTCGTCAGCGGCCAGGCGGGCCAGAGTGTCGCGCGGGCGGAGCAGGTTCTGCATGCGCTGGGCCAGCGCGTTCAACAGGGCGTCCCCGACGTCATGGCCCAGGGTGCTGTTGATGGATGTGAAACGGTCGATGTCCAGCAGCAGTACCGCCAGCGACTCCCCCTGACGCTCGGCCTCGCTCAGGGTGGCCCGCAATCGGCTGCGCAGCCCGGTGCGGTTGGGCAGGCCCGTCAGGGCGTCGAAATTCACGAGCTTGAACAGTGCCTGCTCGGTTTTTGCGCGCTCGGTCAGGTCCTGATGGATGCCGAGGATACGGGCGGGCAAATCCTCGGCGCGCTCGCCCTCGGCCAGCATGTAGCGTTCTTCGCCGTTCGGCAGTAGCAGGCGGTGGCGGATGGAGAAGCGCGGGGTTTCGCCGTTGGCCAGACGCAGGAGGGCGAAGGACAGGGCTGCGCGGTCATCCGGGTGGGTCGCTTCGATCAGCGCCTCGCGGGTCATGGAGCGGGGGCGGTCGTCATGCCCGAACAGCACGCTGGCTTCCGGGGAAAGCTGGAGTTCGTCGGTTACCAAGTCCAGATCCCAATGCCCAATACGGGCCACGCGCTGGGCGGCCAGCAGGCGTCGGTGACTATCCTGCAGGGCCTGTTCGGCGCGCATGCGTTCTTGTACCTGGCGGGTTAGCAGATCGATGGCCTCGCGCAGGTACTCGGCCTGTTCCGGCGTGTCGTCGGGCCGATCCGGCCGTTGCTCCCGCAGGACTACGAACTGCACATTCTCATGCGTGTGCTGGCAGGTTCCTATATCGAGGAGGGCCGACCGCGTCTCCCCGTCGTCGCAAAGGATGTTTACCGGATCGCGGCGGGGGATCCATCCATCCGCGCGCGTCGATTCGCGCAGCCGTTCGAGCAGATCGAAGTCCGGGTCCCGGGGCGTGATCAGGGCGGCCATGTCGCGCCCGTCCAGGCTGCAGGCGGTGCTGCCAAACAGGCGCTCGGCCGCCGGGTTGGCATAGCGCACGTGGCCATCCGGCGCGACAAACAGCACTGCTTCGCTCAGGGCGTTGACCAAGTCGATCGGCACCGGACTGGGCCTGGACTCCAGTGCGTAAGTCATCCTGAAGCTCCACTCTCGGCCGCGTTATCCACGGCAGCACCCCAACGATAGTCCGCTTCTACCACGTTGCCGCTGCCTTGATAGCGCACCTGATGGCAGAGCTGGCGTACCAGATTCAGGCCGCGTCCCCATAGGCGCTTGTCGCCACGGCCTTCCAGCGCCTCCCGGATCTGGCGGTGATCAAAGCCGGGGCCGCTGTCGCGCACCCGGATGCGGATGCAGTGCTGGCCGGTCATGGGTCGGTAGCGCAGGGAGATGCCAATCCGCCCGTGAATGTCGCGCAGGCCCTCGGCCCGTTGGCGGTAGTACTGCTCGAAGCCCTCTACCGTGGCCTTCATGTCGGAGTCCAGGCGCAGCACACCGTGCTCGAAGGCGTTATTGCAAAGCTCGGCGATGACCGTCTGTAGTGCCTCGGCGTGGCCGCCTCCCAGGTTCGGCAGCCATTCGAGCAGCTGGGATCGGGCCGCGCCGACCAAGTCAATCTCGGCCAGGCGTTGGTCGCTGGCCTCCACTGACCAACGTAGGGTGCCCCCTAGCTGGCGACCCTGTGGGCGCTCGCTTTCGGTGACTACCGCGGGCGTGCAGTCGATGGTCACCAGGGTCATGTCGTCGGCGGGCGTCTTTTCCCCGCAGTGGGTGTCCAGCGCTTCGCGGATGCGCTCGAAAGCATCCGCAGAGGACTGGCTGGACTGGCAGTGGCGAGAGATCGTGCCTTCGCCGAACGCGGTGCCAGCGACATCGGTGGCCTCCAGCACCCCGTCGCTGACCAGCGTGAGCCAGTCGCCCTCGTCTAGATCGAAGGAACGGGTTCCGGTATCAGCGTCGAGGCGGTCGAGGATGCCCAGTGGCATGGCCTGGGACTGGATGCGCCGCACCCGGTCCCGTTGCGAGTTGCACAGCCAGGCGTCGGGCATGCCGCCGTTCCACAGGCGGACCCGGCGGCCGTCGGCGGAGAACGTGACGAGCAGCGCACCCATGAACATCGCGGCTGGCAGGAAATCGTGCAGGACGTGGTTCAACTCGTGTAGCAGTTCTTGGTCGTCCACGCCTTCCTGGGTCAGGGTGTGAAAGGTCTCGCTGACCGGATATGTCCCGATCGCGGCGGTCAGCCCGTGGCCAGTGAAATCGCCTACCAGGACGCGCAGCGCCCCGTCGGGGGTGTAGTCGGAGAGCACTACGTCGCCGCTGAAGGTGGAGGCAGCGCAGCGATGCAACCGCAACCGGTCCAGACCTTGGTTGCGGCGGGTGATGGCGCGCGAGAACAGGCCTTCGGCGGTCTCTTCTTCCCAGGCCTGGCGAGCCTGGGCGCGCAGCAGGGCCTCATTGCGGTTTTGCAGCCCCGCGTGCAGGTCGCGCAGGCGCTCCATCGCATGGATCTTGGCCTTGAGGACCGCGAGATTCAGCGGCTTGCTGAGGAAATCATCCCCGCCCGACTCGATGCCGCGCAGCAGGGCGTTCTCATCGTCCAGGGCGGTCAGGAAGATCACCGGGACGAAGTGATGGCCCATCGCGGCCTTGATGCGGGAGGTGGCCTGGTAGCCGTCCAACTCCGGCATCATCACGTCCATCAGGATCAGGTCCGGCACTTGCTCGCGGCAGGCCTCCACGGCCGCAAGACCGTTGTTGGCCTCGCGGATTCGGTATCCGGCGCCCATCAGCATCATTCGCAGCAGGCGGCGGTTGTGCGGGTCGTCGTCGACCACCAGCACCAGTCCCTCGCCGGAGATCAAATCGCCCGGCGAGGATTCGTTGCTGGTCGGGATGTTGGTCTGTTCGTCCACGACCCTGCTACTGAATGCGGAACAGGCGGCCGAAATTGGCGATATCCAGCACCTTGCGTACGCCCTGGGAGGCACCGGTGACGGTGATATCGGAGAACTCGCCTCCGGCGTGTTCGCGCAGCAGGAGCAGCATGCCCAGCGCGGAGCTGTCCATGTATTCGGTCTGCGAGAGGTCCACGGTGTAACGCACACCAGTCCCGGCGGTGTCGCGGTAGGCGGCGCGGAAGTCCTGGTGCTGTTCGAAGTCGAAGCGACCCTTGACCCGGATGCGGACTTCCTTGCCGTCGTCGGAGGTGTGTTGCTCGATACTCATATGCGATTCCTGGCGCTTTGGGGGCTTCGTGCCCGGTGAAGTAGGCGCTGAACAAAGCCACCCTGGCTTGTTCGGCGCAAGCGACGCTGCAAACCCGAGTCGCAGCTTGCGGCGGAATCAACCGTGTGGTCCGGTCGATTCCGGTGGCACATCCGACGTGCCGCGGGGAGGCGCGAATGAAGCTGCGCTTCCCCGGCGGCTGATGGCCGGCGTGATGCCGGAAGGGCGACGTCGGCGGGGTGTTGGATGGCAAGACTTCAGAACAATTCCACGTCGCCGGTGGCCATGTTTTTCTGGTCCACCGCGCGGTGGTAGTTCTCCTGGCGCCGGTCGCGCCACTCGCGCACGCGCTGCGCCATGGCCCGGGCGTCTTCGGTCGAGCGGGCCTCGTGCAGGATACCCTGCAGTTCCTGCAGGTGGGTAACCGCCTCTTCGGCGGTGCCCAGCGACTGTCGGGCAATGTCCTCGAATTGCAGTGAGCGCACGGCGATGGAAACCGCCTGATTCATGCGCTCACTCAACTCTGCCTCCTCGCGGATACGCTCGTCCAGTTCGTCGGTGGCGCGCCTGGCATATTCGAACAGGTGAGTAATGCGCTCTTTTTCGCCCATGCTTTCGTTCATGTCGCGCGAGGCCATGTCGTGTACCGTGCCATGCACCTTGCTGATCGACTCGCGGGCCTGGTCGATTTGTTTGCGGATGTCGTCATGGAAGGTTGCCGAACGCTGCGACAGCGAGCGTACCTCGTCGGCAACTACCGAGAAGCCGCGTCCGGCCTCGCCGGCGCGGGCGGCCTCGATGCTGGCGTTCAGCGCCAGCAGGTTGGTCTGCCCGGCGATCGCGCCGGCACTGTCCAGCAGCTTGAACACCCCGTCCATGTGCTGGCTCATGTCTTCCATGTGGTGGGCGCTCTCGACGCTCTGGCGACTGATCTGGACCAGGGTGTCGATGAACATCTGCAGGGTCTCGTCGGACTTGCGGGTCAGCTCAGTGATGACCTCGGCATGGGTCATGCCCTCGTCGTCACCGTCCTGGGCGACCTCGCTGGTCATCAGTTCCATCTGGCGTCCGGCGATCTGGTGCATCTCGTTGAAGCTGGAACCCAGTTCCTTCACCGCCTCGGCGATCAGCCCGCGTTGGCGGCCGATCTCGGCCGACAGCTGCCCCAGTTCGAAATCCATCGCCTGATCCAGTTCGTCGGAGAGTTCGCTCCCGCCGGTGGGCTGGCCCGGGGAGGCGCGCTCATCGGACACGGTGTCAGCGGTTGTCGGCCCGCGCTGCTGGATGCCCAGGGCCAGAACCGCCGCCAGCCCGGCCAGGGTCGTGGCGGCCAGTGCCTGCCACCAGGCGGCGTAGAAGCCGGCGATGATGGCCGCGAGCAGGAGCAGGGCGGTCAGTGCCAGCGCCAGGCCTTTCTGGGCCGAATCACGGGTGAGCCATTGCATGCGGTCGTCCATTCACATTGCTCCTATTGGCCGGATGCGGCGGCGTTGCGGTGGTCACGGATCAGGGACGCGGCGATGCCTCCCAGCGGCAGGACCTGCACCGCGGCGTCCAGTTTGACCGCTTCGCCAGGCATGCCCCAGACCAGGCTGGTGTTCTCGTTCTGGGCGATGGTGTGGGCGCCGGCGTCGCGCAGCGCTCGCAGACCGCGGGCGCCATCGTCGCCCATGCCGGTCAGCAGGGCGGCGACGACGTTGGCCCCCGCCTGCTCGGCGGCGGAGTTGAACAGCACGTCGACGCTGGGGCGGTGGCGGTTTACCGGGCCGCCCTGGTCGAGCCGGCAGATGTAGCGGGCGCCGTCGCGCGCCAGGCGCAGGTGGTAGTCGCTGCCAGGGGCCACATAGGCATGCCCCGGCATCACGATATCGCCGTCCTCGGCCTCTTTTACGCTGAGCGCGGTGTTGCGGTCCATGCGCTCGGCGAAGGCGCGGCTGAACCCCGCCGGGATGTGCTGGGTGATGAGGATACCCGGGGCGTCCGGTGGCAGGGCGACCAGGACCTCGCGCAGGGCCTCGGTGCCACCGGTGGAGGCGCCCAGGACGATGACCCGGTCGGTGGTTCGGAAACGTCCGCTGCCCACGCTGGCCAGCCGCTGCGGTGCCGGGGCGGGGGTGGCACTGCGCGCCTGCAGGCGGACGCGCGCCGCCGTGCGGACCTTGTCGATCAGCACGTCGGCATAGTCCTGCAGGGCGTGGGAGACATCCACCTTGGGCTTGGTGACAAAATCCACCGCGCCGACCTCCAGCGCCTCCAGGGTCACGTCGGCCCCTTCCTCGGTCAGTGACGAGACCATCACGACCGGCATCGGGCGCAGCCGCATCAGATTGCGCAGGAAGGTGATGCCGTCCATCTTCGGCATCTCCACATCCAGGGTCAGCACGTCCGGTTCGTATTGCTTGATCTTGGTGCGAGCGTCGAAGGGGTCGGCCGCGGTAGCCACGACCTCGATCTCCGGCGCCTGGGACAGGATTTCCGTAAGCAGCTTGCGGATCAGGGCCGAGTCGTCGACGACCAGGACGCGAATGGGCTTGGAGGTGGCAGACATCTAGAAGAGCTCCACGTCGCCCTGCAGGGGGTCGTCCTGCAGTCGGCGGCGGTAGTCCTGTTCGCGTTCGAGCAGGGTGTTGTTGTGCAGGGACACGAGTTTCTTGACCCGTGCCCGCCCGGTGGCGGGAAAGAACACGACCTTGCGCGGCCAGCGCCCGCCCACGTCTTCCGCTACCAATTCCAGTTTCTCGTCACGGAGGAACCGGCGCATGAAGGCGATGTTGCCCGCGCCGACATCGCTCATTCCGGCCATCACGCGGCCACCGCCAAACATCTTGATGCGCAGATCCTCGCGCCGGGCTCCCAGCTTGAGCAGCTCGTTGATCAGGAACTCCATCGCGTGCGTACCGTAGCGGGTGGCGTTGGAGACGGCCGGTCCCCAGCCGCTGTCGCGGTCGCCATCCGGCAGCATGAAATGGTTCATGCCCCCGACCCCGGCCTCGGATGACCACACGCAGGCGGAGACGCAGGAGCCAAGCACCGTGGTGATCAGCTCCGAACGCGAGACCGAGACATAGCATTCGCCCGGCAGCAGCTTCGCCGCCGGGCAGGCATGCACCCGATCCCAGTAGCGATTGATGTGCGCGAAGGCGCCATCGTGCAGCTGCGGCAGGGCGGACATCAGCCGGCCCGCCGGTACAGCGTCTGTTCCAGCAGCCGGAAGTCTTCGGTCACGCGGAACAGGGACTCCGAATGGCCGATGAACAGGTAGCCCTCCGGACGTAGCAGCGTGGCAAAACGCTCCACCAGCTGCTTCTGGGTCGGCTTGTCGAAGTAGATCAGGGTGTTGCGGCAGAAGATCACGTCCAGCGGGCCCTTCATCGGCCACGGATCGAACAGGTTCAGTTGGCGGAAGTGCACCATGGCGCGCAGCTCGTCGCGGATCTTCACCCGGTCCTCGTTGGCCCCCTTGCCGCGCAGCAGCCAGCGTTTCTGGCGTGCCCGCGGGATGCCGGTGACGCGCTTGGCGTCATAGACCCCGGCGTCGGCATGCTCGACCACGCGCGAGTCGATATCGGTGGCCAGGATGCGTACGTCATCCGGCGAGGGCAGGGCCTCGGCCAGGGTCATGGCGATGGAGTAGGGCTCCTCGCCGGTGGAGCACCCCGCCGACCAGACCTTCAGCGGGCCGTTCGGGTTGAGCCGTTGGATCTCCTGCAGCACTGGGCCACCCAGCATCTCGAAGTGATGCGGTTCGCGAAAGAACGCGGTCAGGTTGGTGGTCAGCGCATTGATGAACTCCTCGAGTTCGCCCTCGTCCCCCCCCTCGACCCGGTCCAGATAGGTGTCGAAGGCGTCGAGACCGAGCACGCGCAGCCGCCGCGAGAGCCGGCTGAACACCAGCTCCTTCTTGCTCTCGTTGAGCATGATCCCGGTGCGTTCCTGGGTCAGGCGGGCTACGCGCCGGAAGTCGCGTTCGCTCAGGCGATCGGAGGCGGCCAATCAGTCTCTCCCTGGCATGGGTTGAGTGTCGGGACTCAAAACTCTTCCCATTCTTCCGAGCTTTCCTGGCGCGAGGGCGCTGCAGCCGGACGCTTGGCGGCGGCGTTGCCACCGGCAGAGACCGGGCGCTTCAGCCCGCCGGCGCTCCCGGAGGCGGGCTGCGGTGCCGGCTTGGCGTTCGGTTGTTTCATCGAGCGGCCAGCGGCCGCGGACTGTTCGCCCTTGAAGAAGCTCATCAGGTCCAGCAGTTCGCGTGATTGGTCGTCCAGTGACTCGCTGGCGGCCGCCGCCTCTTCGACCAGGGCGGCGTTCTGCTGGGTGACCTCGTCGAGCTGGGTCACGGCCTTGTTGATCTCGTCGAGTCCGGTGGACTGCTCCTCGCTGGCGGCGGCGATCTCGGCAATGATGTCGGAGACCTTCTTCACCGAATCAACGATCTCCTCCAGCGCCTTGCCGGAGTTGTCGACTAGCTTGCTGCCCTCGCCAATGCGCTCCACCGAGTCGTTGATCAGGGTCTTGATCTCCTTGGCGGCCTGGGCGCTGCGCTGTGCGAGGTTGCGCACCTCGGTGGCGACCACCGCGAAGCCGCGGCCCTGTTCGCCGGCGCGGGCGGCTTCCACTGCCGCGTTGAGCGCCAGCAGGTTGGTCTGGAATGCGATCTCGTCGATCACGCCGATGATATCGGCGATCTTCTTCGACGACTGGTTGATCTCGCCCATTGCCGAGACTGTCTTCTCCACGACCTGGCCGCCTTCCTGAGCCTTGTCACGCGCGGCGCTGGCGAGCTGATTGGCCTGGCGGGCATTGTCGGCGTTGGATTTCACCGTGGAGGTCATCTCCTCCATCGACGAGGCGGTCTCCTCCAGCGAGGAGGCCTGCTCTTCGGTGCGCTGGGACAGGTCGGTGTTGCCCTGGGCGATCTCGGCCGAGGCCGAGCGCACGTTGCCGGCGCCCTCGAGGATCTGCCCGACCAGGTCGTCGAGGTTTTCCAGCGAGGTGTGGATGGCGTCGCGGAACTCGCCGAATTCGCCTTGGAATTCGCCCTCCATGCGGACGCTGAGGTCGCCCTCCGCCATGGCCTGCATGACGCGGGAGCCCTCGCGAACGGGCGGCACGACGGCGTCGAGCAGTTCGTTTACGCTTTCCGCAACGCTCTGGGTAAAGCCGCTGTAGCGTTCGGCCTCAAGGCGTTCACCCAGTTTGCCGCTTGCGGCATCCCGGATAAGGGTATCGATCTCGGCCTCGGCGTTTCGCATCTCGGTGACATCCCGCCACTCCAGCATGTTGCCGGCGTAATTGCCGTCTTCGTCAATGATCGCTGTGGCGTTAATCCAGAAGCGCAGATCACCCAGGCTGATTTCGGTCTGGTAGGGCAGCTTGGAGGGGTCTTTCAGGATCGAATGCTGATGCGACGGAACCGAGTGAAACTGGTCAATGGACTGGCCAACCATGTTGTACGGATCAAAGCTTGGGAACGCCTTGGTGAAGGCTGCCCGATGCTTCTGGAACATGGTTGTCAGCGCTGCGTTGGAGAAGGTGATGGTCATGTTCTCGTCGCACATCATGAGTGACGATGTAGCACCATCGATCGCCGCCTTGAAGCGAGCGCGCTCGCGTTCCGACTGATTCCATTCGGTCATGTCCTGCCACTCCACCATGCTGCCGACGAGCGCGCCGTTGTCATCGGTGATGCCGGAAGCCTGCAGCTTGAAATCGATGCCACCGACCTCGATCTCGGCGGTGTACGGCATGCGTGCCGGGTTCGACAGGATGGCGCGCTGATGCGACGGGTCCTTGTGGAACTGGTCGATGGACTGCCCCACGAGGTTATCCGGGTCAAAGTTCGGGAAGTGCTGCTGCAGGACATGGCTGCGTTTCCGCAGCAGGCTGATCACGGCCGAGTTGGCGTAGATGATGTTCATGTCGGTGTCGCACATCATCACGGCCATCTGCGAGCCTTCGCAGGCGGCACGCATGAAGTGCCCGTCCATCATCTCGTTCGGGGCATTGTGTGCGGCGTCGGTTTGCGGAGTGGCGGCCATCGGGGTGTCCTCGCTTTGCTTGTTCGTCTGGCGCGATGCCGGGGTGCGGCGACGCGCGGGTTTGTTCGTTTTCTTGGAAGTGTCGGTTTGCGGGCCGGATAGGGGCTCGGGCGTGGCCGTAGCGGTCGGCTGGGGCGCGGTCGAGGGCTCGTCGCCGCTTGCCTCGCCGGCCGCGCCGGATTCGTCCATCCAGCCCAGCGGGTCGTTGCCCAGCTTGTTGCGTTTGCGTGTCGTCATGGCCCGTTCTCCCTGGCTCGAGGCTCAGGCGTGTGCCGCCGTCGGGCGGGTGGTTGTTGGTGCCCCGGCCGCGACCAGATCGGCGGCCAGTTGCTGAAAGTCCCCGGCCGCGCGGTGGCGCGGCTGGTACTCGAATATCGTCTGCCCGAAGCTCGGGCTCTCGGCCAGCACCACCGTCTCGCGGATGGTGGTCGGCAGCAGGGCATCGGCGAAGTGCTCGCGGATGCGTTCGCGGACCTCGCGGGCATGCCGGCGTTGCTCGACAAAGCGCGAGAGCACGATCCACTTCTTGCGGGTCGAGCCCAGGCGCGCCTCGACGCCCTGGAGGATGCGCATCAGACGCGACAGGCCGTTCAGGGCCAGGAAGTCACCGGCCACGGGGATCAGCATCTCGTCGGCCGCGATGATCGCGTTCATTCCCAGCAAGCCCGCCGAAGGCGGACAGTCGATCAGCACGAAATCGAATGGCTGATCCAGTGCGTCCAGGGCCTTCTTCAGGCGCCAGCCGCGTTCGGCGCCGCCCTGGTTCAGGTTCTCGACCTCCTGCAGTTGATCCCCGGCGGCGACGATCTGCAGTCCGTTGCCGGCCTCGCTGAAGGCATCCTGCAACCGGGCCCCATCCTGCAGTACGCGGTCCAGGCCGGCGGGGTCTTCCAGCCCGAAGGCCATGCTCAGGTGGCCTTGCGGGTCGGCGTCGATCGCCAGCACCCGGTAGCCCTGCAGGGCCAGGGCATGAGAGAGGTTCAGGGTTACCGTCGTCTTTCCGACCCCGCCTTTCTGGTTGATCACCGCGATGGTTCGCATGGTCCGTGTGCGAGGTCGGGCTTACGCCGTCGCCTCGGCCTCGATGGCATCGGCGCTGGCGATCAGGCCCGGACCCAGCAGGGTGTCGATGTCCAGCACCAGGATCATCTGTTCCTCGACGGTCGCCAGACCGCGTACAAAGTTGACCCCGATGCGGGTCCCGAAGTCGGGTGCCGGCTGCAGGTTGTCCGAGCCGATGTTGTAGACCTCGGAGACCGCATCCACGACCACGCCCATTACGCGTTCGCGTTCCTCGCCGACCACGCGCAGCATGATGACCACCGTGGTGGGGCCGTATTCCAGCGGCTCCATGCCGAAGCGCAGACGCATGTCGATGATCGGCACAATCATGCCGCGCACGTTGATCACGCCGCGGATGTAGTCCGGCGTGTTGGGCAGGGGTGTGGGGCGTTCCCAGCCCTTGATCTCCTGCACCCGCAGGATGTCCACGCCGTATTCCTCCTCCGCGAGGATGAAGGTGAGGTACTGGTCCTCGCCGGCGGTGGCCGGGTCGTGGATCGATTGGGTTGCGTCGTTCGCCATTGCGTTCGGCTCCTTGATGATCAGGCCGCGCGGGTATCGCGCCCGCTGGCCATGCGCGCGATCCCGGCGACATCCAGGATCAGGGCCACCTGGCCGTCCCCGAGGATGGTCGCGCCGGCCGTGCCGGGGACCTTGCGGAAATTGGTTTCCAGCGTCTTGATGACCACCTGTTGCTGACCGAGCAGGTCATCGACCCGCAGCGCCACGCGCTGGTCGTCGGCCTCGGCGACCACCAGCAGGGCGCGTTCCGGCAGTGGGCTGGGCTCGGTACGGCCGAACAGGGCCGCGAGGTCGACGATCGGAATGTATTCGTCCCGGAGGCGGTACAGGGGCAGCTTGCCGAAGACCTGTTTCACGCTCTCTGGCAGGGTCTGGAGCGACTCGACGATCGCGATCAGCGGGATCACGAAGGTCTCCTCGCCGATCTTCAGCAACTGGCCATCCATGATCGACAGTGTCAGCGGCAGGCGGATGGTCAGGCGCGAACCCTTGCCGGGTTCCGACTCCAGCTCGACGTTGCCGCCGAGACCGCGGATATTCTTCTTGACCACATCCATGCCGACCCCGCGACCCGACAGGTCGCTAACCTGGTCGGCCGTGGACAGGCCGGGTTCGAAGATCAGCTGCAGGATCTCGTGGCGGTCCGGATGCTGGTTGGGTCCAACGAGGCCGGCATCGCGGGCCTTGGCGAGGATGCGGTCGGCGTCCATGCCCTTGCCGTCGTCGCGGATCTCGATGACCACGTTGCCACCCCGGTGGAAGGCCTCCAGGGTGACCTGGCCGGTCTCCGGCTTGCCGGCCGCAGCGCGTTCTTCGGGCATTTCAATGCCGTGATCGACGGCGTTGCGGACCAGGTGTACCAGCGGGTCGCCCAGGTGCTCCATGACGGTCTTGTCGACCTCGGTGTATTCGCCCTTCAGGGTCAGCTCGATCTGCTTGCCCAGCTGCCCGGAGATGTCGTGTACCAGCCGCGGAAAGCGGTTGAAGACCTGCGCGATCGGCACCATGCGGATGCTCATCACGCTTTCCTGCAGTTCGCGGGTATTGCGTTCCAGTTCGCCCAGTCCGGTGCGCAGGCGCTCGATCTGCGCCTCCATCTGCGAAGGGTCTTCCTCGAGTTGTTCGCTGATGTCGGTCAGCATTGACTGGGTGATGACCAGTTCGCCCACCATGTCGATCAGGGCATCGATCTTGCCGGTGTTCACCCGCATGGAGCTGGACTCCGAGCCGCGTGCGCCACTGGCGCCGCGTGCGGCCGGTGTCTCCGGCTGGCTGTCGGATGGTGCGGCCGTCTCGGGGGTTAGTGCGGGCGCATCAGCGGTCGGTTCGCCGCCCGATTCGCCGCCCGATTGGAGAGGCTCGATCTCCAGATCGCATTCGTCCTCGACCCATTCGAAGACCTCCTGGATCTGGTCGCGGGTGGCATCGCCTTCCAGCTCCAGGGTCCAGGCGAGGTGGCAGTCCTCCGGATCGAAGGCATCGACGCTGTCCGGCAGGCGGTCGGTGTCGCAGTGCACGGTCAGCCTGCCCAGTTCCTCCAGCACCTCGAACATGCGCAGGGGGTCGTTGCCGGTGCGCATCAGGTCCGCGTAGGGCCGGAAGTGGATTCGCCAGCCGCGCGGGCCACCGTGGTCCCCGCCGCTGGAGGCATCGGTACCATCGTTGCCACCGGCTGCCGGCGGGTTTCCGGCTTCGCTGGCGGGCGCGGCATCTCCCAGATGGGCCTCGATCAGGGCGCGCACTTCGGCTACCTCGGCGGGGTCGGCCTCGCCGCCATCGCGGGCGGCGTGCAATTGCGCGCGCAGAGTGTCCACCGCGCGCAGGAGGAGGTTCACCGTCTCCGGGGCCACCTCCTGCTCGCCGTTGCGCATGCGGTCCAGCAGGGTCTCCACGCCATGGGTGAACCCGGAGATCGCGCCGAACCCGAAGGTCCCGGCTCCGCCCTTGATCGAGTGGGCGCAGCGGAAGATCGTGTTCAGCGTCTCCGGGTCGCCATCGTCCAGCGCGAGGAGTTCGGTCTCCATGCGCTCCAGCCCCTCGAAGCTCTCCTCGAGAAAGGCATCGATGAACTGGGCCATGTCGATCGACATGACTAGCGCAGCACCCGGTTCACGGTGTTCATCAGCTGGTCGGGGTCAAACGGCTTGACCAGCCAGCCCGTCGCGCCGGCCGCCTTGCCTTCCTGCTTCTTCTCCGGCCCGGCCTCGGTGGTGAGCACCAGGATGGGGGTGAACTTGTAGTCGCCCAGCTTGCGCAGCTCGCGGGTCAGCTGCAGGCCGTCCATGGCGGGCATGTTCACGTCCGTGATCACCAGATCCGCCTTGGCGCCCTGGGCCTTGCTCAGGCCATCCTTGCCGTCGCGGCCCTCGACGACCTCGTGCCCGGCCTGCTTGAGGGTGAATGCGACCATCTGGCGCATCGAGGCGGAATCGTCCACCACCAGAACCTTAGCCATTGATGTCTCCTGAATCCTTGTCGTCGTGTTGTGCGGCGCTCGACGCAAAACCGTCTTCGGGTGCGCCCAGTGCCTGCAGGGCCTGGGCCAGAACCGCGCTGGTCCCGATGAGCGAACAGCTTTGCGCCTTGCGGGCGGCCGAATGGCGGGCCATCAGCAGGACCTGCACGCCGGCGGCGTCCACATCATTCACGGCCGCCGAATCCAGCTGCAGGTCTTCGCCGGCATCCAGTGCCGCGCGCAGTTCCTGCCAGCATTCGGCTGCGGTATCGATGCGCAGGCGTTCCGGCAACGCAATGGGGGTCATCTGCAGTAACCTTCTCTTGTCTGGGTGAACACTGTACAGGTTTTGTACAGGATGGTTCCAGTCCTGTGTAGAAATCTTGTACGGCTGGGAGCAAGAAAACTTGAGACGCGCTTCACCTTGATCAGCCGATAAAGGACTGGATTTTTGGCTCGACAGTCTGGACATCTCGCCGCTTTCAGCTCAGGAAACCCGCTTGTCTCACGTGTCATTTGATCGGAAGGAGCCGCCGATATGCAGGCCCGTACGCTCTATCGCCTGACCACCGATGCCGCAGCCTGTCAGGTGGCTACGAACTGCCTGCGGGCTGCGGCGGTGGAGGGGCCGGTGCTGTGGGTGGGCCGCTCGCCGCCCGACGGGGTGCCACATGTGGCACCGGCGCAGGCTGGGCATTGGCTGGGGCACGAGGTACAGGCCCTGGTATTCGAGGCCGGGCAACCGCTCGCGGTGGACGCGCTGGTCACGGTCGCTGGCCTGCTGGTCGGCGGCGGCACCCTGGTCATCCTCGACGGCACCGGCGGAGACGGGGCGTTTGCCCGCCGCTGGCAGGCGGCGCTGGCCGAGCCGTGGGTGCGGACGGTGGAGCCGCCGTCGGCGGATCGACGGCCCGGAATCATGCCGAGGGCGGCGGGCCCGTTTGCGTGGACGCCGGATCAGGCCGTCGCGCTGGGGCATTTGGCGGGACTCGCGCCGGGCGAATGTGTGGCGTTGACCGCCCCGCGTGGCCGCGGCAAGTCGACCCTGCTGGGCGAGTTCCTGGGCGCGGCACTGCAGCGCGGCGAATCCACGATCACGCTGACGGCGCCGACACCACGGGCCGTGGACGCATTGCTGGCACGCGCCCGACATTGGACACACGCGCCGGAACGGCACTACCGGGCCCCGGACGTTTTGCTGGAACAGGCGGAACCGCTGGATACCTTGATCATCGACGAGGCTGCGAGCATGCCGGTCGAGCGCCTGCTTCAGTTGGCCCGGTTGGCACGGCGCCTGGTGCTGGCGACCACGACCGGCGGCTTCGAGGGGAGCGGGCAGGGCTTTCGGCTGCGTGGGCTGCCGGCCCTGGAGGGGGCGGGCTTTCGCGTACGGCTACAGACCCTGGATACACCGGTTCGCTGGGCCCCGGGCGATCCGCTCGAGGACTGGCTGAATCGGCTGTTCCTGTTGGAGGCGGCGAGTCGCCCCCCGGTCTCCCAGGCCGTGCGGCTGCGCTGGAGCACGGGCGCGGCGCTTGCGGACATGCCGCAAACCCTGGAGGCGGTAATGGGCCTGCTGGCGGATGCCCATTACCGCACACGGCCCTCCGATCTGGCGCGCTGGCTGGATGATGCGGGTGTTCACCTGCTGCTGCTGGAAGGGGCGGCGGATGGCGCCCTGTTCGGGGTGGTTCTGATCCAGGAAGAGGGCGGACTGGAGCGCGCGATAGCCGAAGCGGTTTGGTCGGGCGAACGGCGCCCGCAGGGGCATTTCCTGCCGTGCACCGTTGCGGCCCGGGGTGACTTCGACCTGGCGGGGGAGGGCGCGTGGCGCATTCAGCGCATTGCGGTGCATCCGCACTGGCAGGGGCGCGGCCTGGGGAGCCGTCTGTTGCGTGCGGTCGAGGACCGGGCTGGTGCCAAGGGGGTGGCGCTGATTGGCGCGAGTTTCGGGCTGCAACCTGTGTTGCTGCACCTTTGGCAGCGCGCGGGTTATGGCCTGGTGCGAGTCGGCATTCAGCCGGATGCGGCCAGTGGCCAGGTGAGCGGCGTGGTCCTGCGTGCGACCGCGCCCCGATTGCAGCCCCGGCTGCAAAAAGCATTGGCGGCCTTTCGGCGCGACTGGCCGGTCTGGCATCCACGGTTCCTGCCGGACACCACCGCGGCTATGGTGAGCGAAGTCCTTGGGGATCAGGATGCGGAGGGCGATTGTTGTTTGTCGCTGGTTGACCCGGTGGCGGATCTGAAGGAGGTCCGAGCCTTTTCCCAGCGGGCGCGGCCCCTGGAGTGGGCGCTTCCCGCGTTGCTGCGACAGTTGGCGGTGGCGCCGCCGGACGAGCCGGAAGGTCAGCTGCTCGAGGCGAGCCTGGCGCAGCCCATCGACTGGGACCGACTGGCACGCGAGCTGGAGGTTTCCGGGCGGCGCGGCGTCACCCGAAGGTTGCGTCGCGCCGCCCGGAACTGGCTGGAGGCCCGGAGTCTGTAACCCGCCCGGTCAGAGCCGGAACTGGGCCAGTGCCTGCTGGATCTCCTTCTCTACCTGCTTGAGCTCGTCGGAGGCGGCGCTGACGCGGTCGGCGGTATTGGCCGACTGATCCGCCTCGTCGGAGATCTGCACGATGTTGCGGTTGATGTCCTCGACTACAGTGCTCTGTTCGCGCGAGGCGACCGCGATCTGCTCGGTCATCTCCACGATCGTGGTCACCGACTGGCGGATCTGTTGCAGGGCACCGTTCACCTCGGAGGTGTGCTCCATGGTGTTCTCGGCCTCTTCCTGGCCGTGCTGCATGGCCTTCACCGCGCTGGTGGTGGCGGACTGCAGGCGCGCGATCATGGTTTCGATCTCGTCGGTGGATTCCTGCGTACGGGTCGCCAGCTTGCGTACCTCGTCGGCCACCACCGCGAAGCCACGGCCGTGTTCACCGGCGCGGGCGGCCTCGATGGCCGCGTTCAGGGCCAGCAGGTTGGTCTGTTCGGCCACGCCACGGATCACCTCGAGGATGGTCCCGATCTGCTTCGAGTCCTCGCCCAGCTTGGCCACGGTGTCGGCCGCCTGTTCAACCGTCCCGAGCAGCGAGGCCATGGACTCGATGTTCTTGCTCATCACCTCGGAGCCGTTGTTCACTGCATTCCCGGCTTCCTGGCCCGCCTGGGAGGTCGCATCGGTGTTGCGGGCGATCTCCTCGGCGCTGCTTTGCAGTTCGTTGATCGCGGTGGCGACGCGGTCGGTCTCGTCGCGCTGGCGCGACACGGCCTCGCGGGCCTGGTAGGCCTCCTGGTTCAGGTTCTCGGTGGCGCGATTCAGCGTCTCGGTGCCGCCGCGGGCATTGCCGATGGCCTGGGCGATCTTGTCGGTGAAGCGGTTGAAGGCCCGGCCCAGCTGTGCGGTTTCGATCAGGCCGTTCTCGTCCAGGCGGCGGCTCAGGTCGCCGTCGCCGTCCGCGATCTCCTCGAGTGCCGCGGTCGAGTGGGCCAGGGCGCGCCGGACCACCAGGATGATGAACACCGCGCCGGCCAAGCCCAGGATCACGCCAATCAGGGCCAGTACGCCCTGGGTGGTCTGGGTCGCGCGCATGTCGGCGGTCAGCGCGGCGGCGCTGCGCTCGGCGCGATTGGTAATCCGCTCGCTGAGTCCCTGGAGGTGGTCACGCGCCTCGATCAGCACGGGCCCGATCTCGGTACGGATCAGGTAGGCGTCTTGCAGTGCCTGTTCACTGCCGTGGATCTCGATCAGGTCATCCAGCGCCGTGTTCTGGGTGTCCAGCGCCCCCTGGAAGTCCTCCAGCGCGATCTGCTGTTCGAAGTCCAGATCGTCGAACTGGTCCATCAGTTGTGCGGTGATGTCGTTGGTGCGGGTCGAGAACAGTCGGACATTCTCGCGGAATGCATCGTCCCGGAAGGCGATAAAGCCGCGCAGGTTCGAGGTGACCTGCACCACCGACATACGCAGGTCATGCAGGGTGTCGAGACGATCCCAGGACCGCTGGAAGCGCGGGAGCCCCATCTCGGCGCTGATCATCATGTTGGTCTGCTGGGTCATCTCGCGGCTGGCGGGGTTGGCCCGGGCATTGGCGATGCCCAGCGCCGGCATGTTTTCGGCGGGGTTTTCGGCCACCTCGATCAGTCGGTCCTCGAAGCTGGCGAACTGGTTGACCAGCCGGCGGACCTCGGTCGCGCTGGCGGACAGTTCCTCGTCGGCGGCGATCACCGGGTTCTCGTTCAGGGCGCGGGTTGCGCCATCGAGGTCACGCATCGCGTTTTGCCACGCGTCGCGGTGGGACTGCTCCTCGCTCATCAGGTAGAACCCGAGAAACGCCGCGCTCTCCTGCAGCAATTGCTCGACGTCATTGACCCGGGCTACCGCCGGGTAGTCGGACTGGGTGAGCTGTTCAACCCCTTGGCTGCCCGTACTCATCGCGCGCAGGGCCAGCAGGGAGTTGATGATCAGGATGGCAACCACCAGGCCAAAGCCGGCGATCAGTAGCCCCCGAATGGAGAGTTTGTCCAGCATGCGATGACTCCTTCTGGGCGCCTTGTGTCCGGCGCTTCACGAACCGGCCGCGACCATTACGACCGCGGACTCGAAAGGTGGTGATTCAACCCCTGTTACGGCCGGCCGCGCTTAGAGTTGAGCCGGTTATTCAGGGAGTCGCCGGAGGATAGACGTGCCGGGGCTCAGTCGGATTCCAGCTGTTCCCAGCGCTCGTAGCAGAGGGCCAGTTCAGACTCGACGGCTTCGAGCCGCGTCTGCAGTTCGCGCATGCGGTCACCGTCGCGCAGGGCATCCGGCTCGGTCATGGCCGTGGTCAGGCTTTGCTGTTCCTGTTCCAGGGCCTCGATCTGTGCCGGCAGGGCCTCCAGTTCGCGCGCGGTCTTGTAGGACCGTTTGCGTGGGGTCGCCGGTGCCGGCTCGGGTGCGGGCGCCGCGGGTTTGGCCGCGGGCTCGGCCTTCGCGGTCGCTCCGGACTCGCCCTCCAGCAGGCGCCGGGTGACCCGTTCGGGCAGGTCGGACCAGCCGCCGACGAACTCCTCGACCGCGCCATCGCCCGGCAGGACCAGGGTGGAGGTCGCGACGTTGTCGAGGAACGAGCGGTCGTGACTGACCACGATAACGGTGCCGGTGTACTCGATCAGCAGCTGCTCCAGCAGCTCCAGGGTCTCCACGTCGAGGTCGTTGGTCGGCTCGTCGAGCACCAGCAGGTTCGCCGGGCGCAGGAACAGCTTCGCCAGCAGCAGGCGGTTGCGCTCGCCCCCCGACAGCGCCGATACCGGCTGGCGGGCACGCGCGGGCGGGAACAGGAAGTCTTCCAGATAGGACAGGATGTGGCGGCTCTCGCCGTTGACCATGACCCGGTCGCGACCCTCGCCGACCGCATCCTGAACCGTGGTCGCCTCGTCCAGACGGGCACGGGCCTGGTCGAAGTAGGCGATCTCCAGCTGGGTGCCCAGCTTGACGCTGCCTGCGAGCGGCTCCATCTGGCCCAGGAGTCCGCGCAGCAGGGTGGTCTTTCCGGCCCCGTTGGGTCCGACGATGCCCAGGGCATCCCCGCGCTGCAGCAGCAGGTTCACGTCGCGCACGATGGGCGTGTCGTAGCCGAAATCGGCGTGTTCCGCCTCGATCACCAGGCGTCCGGAGCGTTGCTCCGGACTCAGCTTCATCTTCACCTGGCCGCCGCGTTCGCGGCGTTCGGCACGCTTGCGACGCAATGCCTGAAGTGCCCGCACGCGGCCTTCGTTACGGGTGCGTCGCGCCTTGATGCCCTGGCGCACCCAGACCTCCTCCTGGGCCAGCTTGCGGTCGAACTCCGCGCGCTGGGTGGCCTCCGTTTCCAGCCTTTCGGCCTGGCGCTCGCGGAAGGCCTCGATGGATGGTGGGTGCTCGTACAGATGCCCGCGGTCCAGCTCGAGGATGCGCGTGGCCACGCTCTCCATGAACTGGCGATCATGGCTGATGAACACCACGGTCAGTCCGCTCTCGATCAGGAACTGTTCCAGCCAGCGGATCGCGGCCACGTCCAGGTGGTTGGTGGGCTCGTCGAGCAGCAGCAATTGCGGGCGTTGCACCAGCTCGCGCGCCAGCCACACCCGTCGCTTCAGCCCGCCCGACAGCGCGGCGAACTGCGCCTCGGGATCCAGGCTCAGGTGCGAAATCGTGGTCTCCACCCGGTTCTGCAGGCTCCAGCCGTCGATGGCGTCGAGTTTCGATTGCACGGGCCCCATCTTGTCCAGGGCGTCCATGTCACCCGATGCCGCGGCCTGGCTCAGGTGGTGGAAGCGTTCCAGCAACCGGCCGGCCTCGCCGAGGCCCTCGGCGACCACGTCGAAAACGGTGCCCTCGATCCCGGGCGGTAGTTCCTGGGTCAGGTAGGCGGTGGTCAGGCCATCCTGGCGGGTCAGTTCGCCGGAATCGGCCTGGGCCTCGCCGGTGATGACCTTGAGCAGGGTGGACTTGCCCTCGCCGTTGCGCCCGGCGATCGCGACGCGTTCGCCGGGCTCCAGGCTCATGTTGACGCCATCGAGCAGGGAGGCCATGCCGTAGGCCAGGTGGATGTTGCGCAGGGTGAGCAGTGCCATTCGAATTCCGGTCGCGAGCAAGTGTTGTTGCGGGCGCCAAGACTATCACCTTGGCGTGCCGTAGCGCGCACCGTGAGGCCTTTCAGGCTCGCCATCCCGGAGCGCGAATTGCGTTCTTTCTACTGCCTGCCGGGAGAGGCTGGCCCTGGTTCGTCGTCGGTGTTTACGGTGCCTTCGTCGGGCCTCCTGCCGCGTTGTGGCAGACCATGGTTCGGCATCTGGTGTTTGCGGTGGCTCCGGTCCGCCGCCTGCCACGCGCTCTCTCGCGAGCGCAACGCGAGGTCCTTTCTTGCTTGCCCAAGAAAGGACCCAAAGAAGGGCACCCGGATTCCGCCCGGGAACCTCGCTCCGGACGTGCTGGGCCGGCGGCGCTGAACTCGCTACGCCTACGGCTTCGCTCAGACATCCAGCGCCTTCTTCCGGCCCATCACGCCCTCCGCGAGGGGCTCCATACGGGAGGAGAAGGTCAAAACAGTCGGCATCTCGTAGGGTGCGGTTGAGCCCAGCGAAACGCACCATCTCCCACGCCGTGCGAAACCCTGATGCGATTCGCTGCGCTCATCACATCCTACGCCCCTACCCCCCCGGCGCCCGCCACGCGGGCGCGGCACGCCATGGCCAAAGGCCACGCGTGCCGAAGATGTATGAAGACCTAGCCATCATCCACTGGCAAGAACGCTGGGATAGCCGTTGTTTTGACCTGCCTCCCCGTTGTCGTCGCGCCGAGTGGAGAGGCTTTTCGCGGGATTCAAGGCGCTGGATGTCTGAGCGTAGCGAGTTCAGCGCCGCCCGCGAAAAGCCTCGGAGCGAGGGAAACCCCGGCCCGCGCAGCGGGCCGGGGTCGCGGCAGTCGGGCGTGTTTCTTGGGTACTTCTTTGCACGAGCAAAGAAGTACCTCGCGGCGCGCTGGCGAGACAGCGCACGGCAGTATGCGGACCGAAGCCACCGTAAACACTGAGCGATGAACCATGGCCAGCCACAACATGGCATATGCGGCCGGATGGAAGGCGGGTGCCCGGAAGGTGGCGCGCGGTAGCGGTCGGGTCAGGTGGGGCAGGGTGTCTGCCAGGTCGTCACGCGGGTGGGATCGCCGTCGGTGTTGTCGAGGCGGGCGAGGGTCATGCGGTTGCCCCAGACGCAGCCGCTGTCCAGGGCCAGCCAGTCCGGTCCGACGCGATGTCCGAGGGCGGCCCAGTGGCCGAACACGATCGGGTGGCCGGCGGTCGCGCGGCTGGGTACCTGGAACCAGGGGGTGAGGCCGTATGGGGCCTCTTCCGGCGGGCCGTTTCCGGCGAATTCCAGCGCCCCATCGGAGGTGATGTAGCGCATGCGGGTGAAGGCGTTGATGGTGTAGCGGGAGCGGTCGTAGCCGTCCAGATCGGGGCTCCACAGCGTCGGTTCATCGCCGTACATGACCTCGAACAGCGCCTGACGGCGGGCGGGGTCGCGTAGATCGGCCTCCACGCGCCGTGCCTCGGTCTGCGCTGTGTCCGGGTCCCAGGCCGGCGGGAGGCCCGCATGCACCAGGGTCCAGCCGCTGGACGCGTCGGAATGCAGGAGCGGGCGCCGCGCCAGCCAGTCCAGCAGGTCGGCGGCATCCGGGGCGTCCAGCACCGGGCGCAGGGTGTCCTTGCCGCCGGGGGGGCGCACGCCTTCCGCGGTGGCCAGCAGGTGCAGGTCGTGGTTGCCCAGTACTGTGGTCGCGGCATCCCCCAGCGCCCGGACCCGGCGCAGGCAGCCGAGCGAGTCCGGGCCACGGTTGACCAGGTCGCCGACCAGCCATAGATGGTCGGCCGCCGGGTCGAAGCGCACCTGCTCCAGCAGGCGTTCCAGCGGGGCCAGGCAGCCCTGGAGGTCGCCGACTGCGTAGAGGGCCATCGGGCCGGCCTAGTGCAGCGTGCGCGGGACGGATAGCGTGAACGGCGGGATTGGCGCGTCGAAGGTGTTGCCGCGTTCGTCGCGCATGCCGTAGCTGCCTTCCATGGTGCCCACCGGGGTCTCGATCACCGTGCCACTGGTGTACTCGAAACTGTCACCGGGCTCGATGCTGGGCTGTTCCCCGATCACGCCCTCGCCGCGTACCTCCTGCGTCTGGTCGCGGCCATCGCGGATGATCCAGTGGCGGTTGAGCAGTTGCACGGTCAGCGCCCCCGCGTTGCGGATCACCACGTGATAGGCGAAGACATAGCGGTCGTCATCGGGTTCCGACTGGTCTTCCACATAGGCAGTGGAGACCTCGATCTCGATGGTGTGGGCTTCGGTGTCGTGCTCTTGGGGCTGGTTCATGCGGTTGCGGCTCCAGATTCGTGAGCGGGAAACGCCCGTGCGCGGGGCAGGCCCGGCGTCAGGGTTTCACGGACCGGCTGGCGTAAACGGCAGCGCCGAGCAGGCCCGGTTCGGGGTGCATGATAAGGGCCACGGGCAATTGCTCAAGCAAGTGGGTCATCGGTGGGCGATTACGGAAGGTGCTACGAAAGCGTGGTCCGCGGAATGCCTCGAGCCAGCGCGGGGCGATGCCACCGGCCAGGAAGACCCCCCCGCTGGGGAGCGCGGTCAGGGCCATGTCCGCCAGTTGCCCGGCGTAGACGCCGACGAAGCGATCGATGACGGCTTGAGCCGCGGGGTGCCCGGCGAGCGCCAGTTCGCCAATCGCCGCGGCGGGTTCGGCGGTCTCCAGGGCCTGTGCCAATTCGGGGTCAGGCTGGCGGTCAAGCTCGAAATGCCCGATGCGGGCGATTCCGCGACCGCTGAGCAGATGCTCGCGTGTGCAGTATCCCAGTTCGCGGGCTACGAAATCGCCCAGTGCGGCCTCCTCCGCCCCGCTGGGCGAGAAGCGCGCGTGGCCGCCCTCGCCGGGAAAGATGGTGGCGGCGCCGGGCGGGCCCACCAGACAGGTGCCGAGCCCGGTACCGGCGCCCGCGACCAGACGCAGGCCGGCGGGATCGTGCGCTCCTTCCTGCAGGGTTTCATAGTCCTGTGGCTGCAGGGCGTCGAGGCTCGCGCCGATGGCGGCAAAGTCATTCAACAGAGTGACGGGCAGCCCCAGGTGATCCGCGAGCGTGGTGGTGTCCAGCGCTGGCCAGGGCAGGTTCGTGACGCGCGCCCGGCCGTGATGCACGGGGCCGGCCACCGCCAGACCCGCCGCAGCAAAGGTATCCACTGTCGCAACCTCGGTGCGCCAGCGTTCGAGGATGCTGGCCAGGTCGGGGTGTTCGCGGCTGCGGTAGCGCTCGCCCTCGTGCAAAGACCACCCGTCCGCATCGCGGTGGGCGCGGGCAACGCGGGTATTGGTCCCGCCAACATCGGCAACGATCAGGTCCATGGGCCCATGGTAGCGGATCGCGGCCGCCGGCTGTTCAGGGGCTGGCGGGGTGGAGGCGTCGAGCCAGGGCTTCGAAGCCGGTGATGTCGATGTTCTCCGGGCGCTCGCCCGGATCCAGGCCGGCGGCCTCGAGGTCGGCGATCTCGGCCAGGCCGGAGAGACCGCGGCGCAGGGTCTTGCGGCGGCTGGAGAATGCCTGGTTGACCACCCGCGCGAAGGTTGGGTACAGCGTCGGCGCGACGCGCGGTTCGGCCAGGGGCGTGATGCGCACGACGCTGGAGTAGACCTTGGGTGGGGGGTGGAAGGCCCCGGGGGGCACGGTGAACAGGGCGGTCGCCTCGGCGCGGGCGGCCAGCATCACCGTCAGGCGCCCGTAGCGCTTGCTGCCGGGGGCGGCAGTCATGCGCTCCACGACCTCGCGTTGCAGCAGGAAGTGCATGTCGCGGATGGCGCCGACCTGATCCAGCAGGTGGAACATCAACGGGGTGGAGATGTTATAGGGCAGATTGCCGACCACACGCCAGCCCCGCTCGGGCAACGCGCCGAGGTCGGATAGCTGCATATGCAGGGCGTCGCCCACGTGCAGGTCCAGGCGTTCTGGGGGGAAGCCGGCGCGCAGGCCGGCCGCCAGGTCGCGGTCGATCTCCACCGCGACCAGATGCTCCAGGCGCTCCAGCAGGGCGGCCGTCAGGGCGCCACGGCCAGGACCGATCTCCAGCACGGCATCGCCGGGTTGCGGGGCGATCGCCGCGACGATGCGCGCGAGGATGCCGGCATCGTGGAGGAAGTTCTGGCCGAAACGCTTGCGGATCGGCGACGAGGTCTTGATTCGGGTCATGCCCTGGGGGTGCTCCGGCGTGCGGCGGCTCGCGCCGCGAGGGTTTCGGCCAGGCGTTCGGCGGCCTGGAAGCTGCCGACCTCGGCGCGCCCGGTGCCGGCCAGATCCAGTGCCGTGCCGTGGTCCACCGAGGTGCGGATGAAGGGCAGGCCCAGGGTGACATTGATGGCGCTGCCGAAGCCGGCATGCTTGAGCACCGGCAGTCCTTGATCGTGGTACATGGCGAGCACGGCGTCGACGCCGTGCAGGGCGCGCGGGGTGAATGCGGTGTCGGCCGGGAGTGGCCCGCGCAGACGCATGCCGGCTTCCCGCAGGCGGTCCAGGGTGGGGGTGATGATCTCGATCTCCTCGCGTCCGAGGACACCATCCTCGCCGGCATGCGGGTTCAGCCCGCAGACGGCGATCACCGGGTCGGCGATACCGAAGTCGCGCTGCAGGTCGTGATGCAGGACGCGGGTCACGGCCTCCAGGCGGTCTGCGGTGATGGCGTCGGGGACCGCGCGCAGTGGCAGGTGGGTGGTGACCAGCGCGACCCGCAGGCCCTCGGTGGCCAGCAGCATCACCGGCATCGGCGCGCCGGCGCGCTCGGCAAGCCACTCGGTGTGACCACTGAAGGCGATCCCGGCGCGGTTGATTATGCCCTTGTGCACCGGACCGGTGACCATCGCCTCGAAGGTGCCGTCGAGGCAGCCGGCGGCGGCCGTGGCCAGCAAGGCCAGCACGTGCTCGGCGTTGGCCGGGTCCAGGGTGCCGGCGACCACCGGGGTTGCCACCGGTACGGGCAGGATCTCCAGGGTGTGGGCCGGGGTGACCGCGCGCGGGCGTTCCGGGTCGAAGTGGATCAGGCGCAGGGACTCGCCGAGCTGGCGGGCACGGGCCTCGAGGACGTCCGGGTCGGCGATGGCGACGCGCTGCGCGTGGCCGCGCTGCCGGGCCATTGCGATCAGGAGATCGGGCCCGATGCCGGCGGGGTCGCCGGCGGTCAGGGCCAGGCGCGGGACCGCGTGGGCCCCGCGCGGATCAGGAGCCGAAGCCGTCGACCCGGTATTCGACATAGGCCTCGTCCCGCAGGCGGCGCAGCCACAACTCGAGTTCTTCCTCGCGCTTGCGGTTTTGCAGGATCTCGCGGGCACGGGCCCGGATCTGTTCGCGCGAGGTGTCGACCTCGCGGCGTTCCAGGACCTCGATGATGTGCCAGCCGAACTGGCTCTCCACCGGTTCGCTGGCCACGCCCGGTTCCAGGGCGTCCATGGCCTCCTCGAAGCCGGGCACCAGTTCGCCCGGGCTGACCCAGCCGAGGGCGCCGCCCTGGGCGGCCGAGCCGGGGTCGTCCGAGTTGGCGCGTGCCAGGTCCTCGAAGCTCGCGCCTTCGCGGATGCGGTTGTACAGCGACTGCGCCTGGCGGCGGGCGTCCTCGTCGCTGCGCACCTGGTCCGGGCTGATCAGGATATGGCGCACGCGGGTCTGCTGCACGCGCGTCTGGTCGCCGCCCTCGCGGTCCAGCAGTTTCATGATGTGGAAGCCGCCGGGCGAACGCAGGACCTCGCTGATCTCGCCTGTGCGCATCAGCACCGCTTCGCGGGCGAACATGCCGGGGATTTCGCCGGCCGAGCGCCAGCCGAGGTCGCCGCCTTCCAGGGCCTGAGGGCCTTGGGACTCGCTGATCGCGACAGTGGCGAAGTCCTCGCCCTCGCGCACGCGCTGGCGCAGCGCTTCGGCCTTCTCGCGTGCCTCGGCGATCTGGCTGGCATCCGCGCCCTGGGGCAGGGGGACCATGATCTGTGCGATGCGGTAGCGCACGCCGCGGTCGATCGCGCCGCTCTCGGAGGCGATCAGGTCGGCGATCTCCGGGTCGGAGACGCGGATGCGCTGATCGACCTGGCGGCGCTGCAGCTGGTTCACGGTCAGTTCGTGGCGGATCTGTTCGCGAAAGGCGTTGAAGTCCACCCCGTCCTGCATCAGGGCCTGGCGCAGTTGCGGCAGGGTCATGCGGTTCTCGCGGGCGATGTTTTCCATCGCGCGGTTCAGGGTCATCTCGTCGATATTGATGCCGACGCGCTCGGCTTCCTGCAGCTGCACGCGCTCGACGATCAGGCGCTCCATGACCTGCCGCGCCAGGGTGTCCTGATCCGGCGGGCGGGTGCCGCGCTCGACCATCTGCTGGGCGATCAGGTTCATGCGTTCCACCAGCTCGCGCTGGGTGATCACGTCGTCGCCCACCACGGCCAGGATGCGGTCGGTGAAGCGGTCGCCCTCCGGGGTGATGGGGGCGGCCGGGGCCCCGCTGTCGCGGGCGGCCCCGGGGGTGACCGGGGCCTCGACCGCGCCCTGCGAGAGGTCGCCGGCCGCGGGCGCGGTCGTCTGGGCCATCGCCGGCAGGCCGAGGCCGTAGACCAGGGCGGCCAGCAGCGGCAGCAGGGCGCGGGCCTTGCCGCGGCGGCGTTGTTCAGGGACGTGCGTCATATCCGGCAATACCCTCGCGCAATAGCGAATCCACGCCGGAATCGAACCGTGCCAGGCCGTCCAGCGTGAGTTGGAAGTAGATCGAGTTGTCGTAGGTCTCGTCGAAGGAGTACGCGCGGCGTGCGACCACGCGGATACCATAGCAGCAACTACGATACTGAAGCCCGGCCAGAAGTTCGAGATCGCGTTCCTCCTGCAGGCTGTAGTTCCAGCGCCCGATGGCGTCGATGCGCTCGGTGACCGGCCACATCACGGAGACATCGGTCTGGTCGATGGAGCGGGCGCCGGCCTCGCGCTGGCGGTAGCCCACGTTGATCCGGGCGCGTTCGCGCGGGCTGTAGCCGACCGAGACCGCCGCCAGGGTGGTCTCGCCGGCATCCTGGTTGTAGAGGATGGATCCGCGGCCGTCCCATGCATCGCCGATGCGGACCCGGCCTTCCAGCGCGAGATCGGAGCGTGACTCGGATAGTGGGTCATCTCCCGAGCGCCGGCGGACCTCGCGGTCTTCCAGATAGTGGATCTGCCCGGCAGACAGGCTCAGGCGTTCGCGCCCGGTCTGCTGGTCGAAGATGCGCGTGGTCAGGGCCGTGGTGACCTGATGGGTGTCGCCCACCCGGTCGGCGCCGACGAAGCGGTCCAGGCTGAACAGGTTGTCGAAGCTGAAGTCGGCCTCGCCGGTATCGAAGATCGGGATGTCATTCTGGTCGCGGTAGGGCACGTAGCCGTAGAAGATGCGCGGTTCGAGGGTCTGCAGGCGCTGGCCGTCCGCGATCGGACGTTCGAAGATCAGTCCGGTGTCGATGGAGGCGCGCGGCACGGTGCGGCTGATCGATTCCGGACCGGTCCGGCCGCGGCGGTCCAGCTCGTAGCGGGTGTGACGGACCCCGAAGGCGGGTTCGAAGAAGAAGCCGCCGGTGTCATGGCGCCAGCGCACCTCGGGGTTCAGGTCGAGCCGGGTGCCCAGCGGGCGCCCGGACTGATCTTCACTGCGCTCGAAACGCACCAGTTCGGTGTCGAGGTCCCAGGACAGGCCGTGGCCCAGGTATTCCCCGGCCTCCAGGGTGATCTGCGGCAGGCGCTGGTAGGGCTCGCCGGCGGCACTCAGCTCGGGGTCGACGATCTGGTAGTCCTCGATGCGCGTGCGCAGGCGATAGGCCGGCTGGTTCCAGGTCAGGTCGGCGGAGCGTCGCAGATAGGGCGTGGAACCGGCGTAGCGGTCGGAGTTGCCGAAATCGAAGAAGTATTCCCGATCGGAGACATCCGCGACGTCGAGGCGCAGGTTCAGGTTGGAGGTGATCCGGGTCTGGTGGCGCCACTGGGCGAAGTGGCGGTCTTCGCCGGTCTCGCGGTCATCCGGCAGGTAGCGGACGTCAAGCACACCATTGTGCCGGGGCTGCAGATAGCGGAACTCGGTGCCCAGCATTACCCCGCGGTCGGCCATGATGCGCGGGGTGAATGTCGCGTCGTAATTGGGCGCGATGTTCCAGTACCAGGGCGTCGCGAGATCGAACCCGGTGCGCCCGCCGGTACCCGCACTGGGTAGCAGGAAGCCACTCTTGCGGCGATCATCCAGTGGGAAGTTGATGTACGGGGTGTAGGCGATGGGCACACCCTTGAAACGGATCGTCGCGTTGCGGGCCACGCCGACGCCGCTTTCGCGGTCCAGCTCCAGGTCGCCGGTGCGCAGCCACCAGGAGTCGTTGCCCACTGGGCAGGTGGTGTATTCGGCGTCCTCGAAGTCGTGGAGGTGCGGGGCATGCTGAACGCCGCGTTCGGCGCTACCGCGTGCCGGGATGGACTGCACCAGGAAATCGATTCGGCGGAACTCGCCGGTCGCCGCGTCCAGGCGATATTCGCCGCCCTCGGTGTGCAGCAGCAGGTCGCCGTCGAACAGCCGGGTGTCGCCCTCGGTGCGCGCAGTGCCGGAGGCGCGATCGTATTCGAGGAAGTCGGTATCCAGGCGTCGCCCGGCCTCGAACAGGTGCACGTTGCCCGTGGCCGAGATGCGTTCGCCATCGCGGCGGACGTGATCGGCGTCAATCTCGGTCAGGCCGCCCTCGAGGGTACGCAGCTCGGGCCATTCGATCCCCGGGGCAAACGCGCATCCCGACGGGCGGTCGTCGGCGGGAACGGTTACGGGGATCAGGCCGGCGGCCGCCAAGCCCAGGCTCACCGCGACCTGCCGCGCGATCGGGTGACGGCGAGGCGCGGAGCTGGCGGGCCGGCGGCTCATCCCGAATTCAGGACAGCAGCTGGCGGATCTCGTCGAAGATCAGCTCGATGTCGCGGGTGCCGTTGATGTGCTTGAGCAGGCCATGACCGTCGTAGTACTCGATCAGCGGCTGGGTCTGCTCCTCGTAGACCTTGAGGCGGTTGACCACGGTCTCTTCGTTGTCGTCCGCGCGGTGGACCAGGTCACCGCCGCACAGGTCGCACACGCCTTCCTTTTGTGGCGGGAAGGTATGGGTGTTGAACACTGCGCCACAGTCGCCGCAGGAGACACGCCCGGTCAGGCGCTGCTTGAGTTCCTCGAACGGGACGTCGATCTGGATCGCGCGGTCGAGCGGCGACTCGATGTCGGCCAGCATGGTATCCAGGGCCTCGGCCTGGGCGACGTTGCGCGGGAAGCCGTCGAGGATGAAACCCTTCTGCGCATCGGGTTCCTGCAGGCGATCGCGGATCAGCCCCAGCACCAGGTCGTCGGGGACCAGTTGGCCGGCATCCATCGCGCTCTTGGCCTGCTTGCCGAGTTCTGTCTCGGCGGCGACGGCGGCACGCAGCAGGTCGCCGGTGGAGATCTGGGGGATGCCGAAGGTGGCGACCATCTTCTTGGCCTGGGTGCCCTTGCCGGAACCGGGGGCGCCCATCAGGACGATACGCATAGCTGACTCCTGCCGGGTGCCGCGCCGAACCGCAGGACTAGCCGGGAACGGGGGCGGCACGGTGAATGGCGGTGGCGAAACGGGGCTGGTCACTGAAGACGCAAACCGTTTCCCGAGCGCGGTCTTATACCGCCTGAAGGTGCTTGCCCGCAACCGTTGGGGCCGCTGGCCGGGTGCCCTTGAGGTGCGTGTCCCCTGTATAATGCCCGGCTAGCCAAACCAACTTTTGGGAAGCAAGCATGGACATGAACCAGATCGAAGCCGGCAAGGATCTCCCCAATGACGTCAACGTCGTGATCGAGATCCCCGCCCACGGGCAGCCCGTCAAATACGAGATCGACAAGGACAGCGGGGCCCTGATGGTTGATCGCTTCATGACGGTCGCGATGTTCTATCCGTGCAACTACGGGTTTGTTCCGCACACCCTGTCGGAAGACGGCGATCCGGTGGATGTGCTGGTGGTCACCCCGGTGCCGCTGATGCCGGGTTCGGTGGTGCGTTCGCGTCCGATCGGCGTGTTGCAGATGACCGACGAGGCGGGTGTGGACGCCAAGATCCTGGCCGTGCCGGTGACCAAACTGCATCCGCAGTACGAAAAGTATCAGGGGCCGGAGGACGTGGGTCAGGAACTGCTGGACTCGATCAAGCATTTCTTCGAGCACTACAAGGAGCTGGAGAAGGGCAAGTGGGTCAAGGTCGAGGGCTGGGCGGACGCCGAGGCGGCCAAGGCGGAGATTGTTGCCAGCTACAAGCGTTTCCAGAAGAGCAAGATCTGACGTCGCCACCCGCTGCATGCAGCGCGAGGCCAGCGCCGGGCCACCCCCCTGGGGCGGTCCGGTCTTTGCGTGGGCGGTGGTCAGTGGGGGTCACGGCCCCGTGACCCCCTGAAATGGCCGAACGCGACGCCTACGGCGAGGAACAGCAGGACCGCGAACGCTTTGCCGTGCGCATCCTGCTGGCGCTGGTGATCCTGGCGGTCATTCTGCTGGCACTGGGCTGGCGGCTTTCGGGCCTGCAGGTCGGTGCGCACACGCACTTCACCACGCTCTCGGAGAACAACCGCCTGCGGGTGGAACCGATTGCCCCCACTCGAGGGGTGATCCGCGACCGTAATGGCGTGCTTCTGGCGGGCAATCGCGCCTCCTATCAGCTGGAGGTCACGGTCGAGCAGGCCGGCGATCTCGATTCCCTGCTCGCCCGCCTGCGCGGTTACGTGGAGCTAAGCGAGGCGGACGTCGAGCGGTTCCAGCGCGGGGTGCGTCAGCGGCGGCCGTTCCAGCCGGTGTTGCTGAAGGCCGGCCTGGACGACGAGACGGTGGCGCGGATTGCGGTTTCGCGCCACGAGCTGCCCGGGGTGGAGATCGAGGCGCGGCCGCTGCGGTTCTATCCGCTGGGGTCCAAGTTCTCGCATGCGGTCGGCTATGTCGGGCGCATCAATCAGCAGGACCTGCAGCGGGTCGACGGGCGTGCCTATGCCGGCACTTCGCATATCGGCAAGAGCGGCGTCGAGCGCTACTACGAGGATCTGCTGCACGGGCGGCCGGGCTATCGCCAGGTGGAGGTGAACGCCCAGGGGCGCGTGATCCGCGAACTCTCGGTGACCCCGCCGCAACCGGGCACGGACCTGACCTTGACCCTCGACGTCAACCTGCAGCAGGCGGCCTATCGGGCGTTGGCCGGGCGGGACGGGGCCATCGTGGCCGTGGATCCGAATAATGGCGAGGTGCTTGCGCTGGTCAGCGCCCCCGGTTTTGATCCCGAGTCGTTCGTCCACGGGATCTCGCAGGCCGACTTTGCCGCGGTGCGTGACGACTATCGCCGGCCCCTGTTCAACCGCGCCCTGAGTGGCCAGTACCCGCCGGGTTCGACGATCAAGCCGCTGGTGGGTCTGGCGGCCCTGGACGAAGAGGTGACCACCGCCGAGCGCGAGATGTTCGCCCGCGGGTATTTCCAGCTCCCGGGGCATGAGCGGCGCTATCGCGACTGGCGTCGCGAGGGGCATGGTCGCGTGGACATGTCGCGCGCCATCGCGGTGTCGTCGGACGTCTATTTCTACGACCTGGCCCACACCATGGGGATCGACCGCATGGTCCCGATTCTGGGGGCCTTCGGGATCGGGCAGCGGACCGGGATCGATTCCACCGGGGAGCGCCCGGGCATCCTGCCCAGCCGCAACTGGAAACGGGCCACGCATGACCAGGTGTGGTTTCCCGGCGAGACCCTGATCACCGCAATCGGCCAGGGCTACATGCTGTCGACCCCCCTGCAGATGGCCGACTTCACTGCGGCCCTTGCGGCCCGTGGCGAGCGTTATCAGCCGCACCTGCTGCGCGCCATGGACAACGGAGTGGGCGAACCCGAATATCGCTTGCCCATGCTGCGGGATCCGGTAACGGTCGACGAGAAACACTGGGACGCCATCCATGGCTCGCTGGTGGAGGCCGTGAACGCGCGTCATGGCACCGCCTGGGGTAGCATCGGAAGTACCCGGCCGGAGTACACCATCGCCGGCAAGACCGGTACCTCGCAGGTGTTCAGTCTGGGCGAGGACGAGGAATACGACGAGGAGGAACTGGCGCGCCGCCTGTGGGACCATGCCCTGTTCGTCGGATATGCCCCGGCCGAGGACCCGCGCATCGCGGTGGCGGTGCTGGTGGAACACGGCGGTTCCGGTGGCCGGGTGGCGGCGCCGGTGGCCCGCGAGGTCCTGGACGCCTACCTGCTGGAGGGGGCGGGCATGACGATCGATGTCCCGGAGGACGAATGATCAGCGTGACCGGCCGCGAGATGTCCGTTAGTCAGTGGGCGCTGCGCAGCCTGCGCCTGGACAGCGTGCTGCTGGTGCTGCTGTCCATCCTGCTGTTGCTGGGGCTGGCGGTACTGTTCAGCGCCACCGGCGAGAGCGTGGTCGCCCTGGAGCGACAGGTCATGCGGATCGGCCTGGGGGTGGCCGCCATGCTGCTGGTCGCCCAGGTGTCCATGCATGCCCTGCGCGCGATCTCGCCATGGCTCTTTGTAGCCGGGGTCCTGCTGTTGCTGGCGGTGATGTGGGTCGGGGATGTTGGCAAGGGCGCGCAGCGCTGGCTGGATCTCGGCTTCATGCGCTTCCAGCCTTCGGAGATCATGAAGCTCGCGGTGCCGATGATGGTGGCCTGGTACCTGTCCCAGCGGGATGGACGTCCGCGCTTCCGCGACCTGGTGGTGACCGCGGCGCTGATCCTGGCGCCGGTCTATCTGATCATGCAGCAACCGGATCTGGGCACCTCGATGCTGGTCGGGGCCGCCGGGTTCCTGGTGATCTTCCTTGCGGGGCTGGGCTGGCGCTGGTTCGTTGGGCTTGGGGTCACGGCGGCCGCCGCCATCCCGATCCTGTGGTCGCAGATGCTGGATTATCAGCGCCAGCGGGTGCTGACGCTGTTCAACCCGGAGTCCGATCCGCTGGGCGCCGGCTATCACATCATCCAGTCGAAGATCGCCATCGGGTCCGGCGGGCTGTATGGCAAGGGCTGGCTGAACGGGACCCAGTCGCAACTGGAGTTTCTGCCCGAGCGTTCCACCGACTTCATTTTTGCGGTCTACGCCGAGGAATTCGGCTTTATAGGTGTCGCGCTGTTGCTGCTGCTGTATTTTGCGATTGTTGCGCGCGGGCTCTGGATCGCCGCGCTGGCACAGGATCGCTACGCCCGATTGCTGGGCGGGAGTATCAGCCTGACCTTTGCGGTCTACATGGTGGTCAATATCGGCATGGTGACCGGCCTGTTGCCGGTGGTCGGCGTGCCGCTGCCCCTCGTCAGTTACGGGGGTACTTCGCTGGTGACCCTTATGGTCGCCTTCGGTATTCTCATGAGCATAGCCTCCCAGAAACGCCTGGTGAATCGATGAGCCTGAACTTGCGCCCCGTGTGGGCCCGCATTGTCCGCCCGACCCTGTTACGGACGGGGCTGGTCCTGTCCCTGGCTGCCGTGTCCCTCCCGGTCGCGGCCGAAAGCGAATTCCGTGCCGGCGATCCGCCGTATCTCGAGCGCGACGAGGTGCAGGCGTTCATCGACGAACAGGTGGAGGCCGGCCGCGACCGCGAGGCGCTGGAGGCGATGTTTGCCGCCGCCGACCCCCAGCAGCGCATACTCGACCTGATCTCCAGCCCGGCCGAGGCGCGGCCGTGGAAGGACTATCGTCCGATCTTCATCACCGACCAGCGCATCGAGCGCGGTCACGACTTCATGGAAGAACACGGCCGCTGGCTCAAGCGCGCCGAGGATCGCTTTGGTGTGGAGCCGAAGATCATCGCCTCCATTATCGGGGTCGAGACCTACTACGGCCGCAACACCGGTGGCTTCCGCGTGTTCGATGCCCTGGTGACCCTGGGCTTTGACTACCCGCCGCGATCGGATTTCTTCCGCCGCGAGCTGGGTGAATTCCTGACCCTGGTGGACGAGGAAGGCCTGGATCCGCGCGAGACGCGCGGATCCTACGCCGGGGCCATGGGGCGCGGTCAGTTCATCTCGTCCAGCTACCGCCACTACGCAGTGGACTTCGACGGCTCCGGTCAGCGTGACCTGTTGAACTCCTGGCCGGACGCGATCGGCTCGGTGGCCAACTATTTCCGCGAGCACCACTGGAGCCATGGTGAGCCGGTGGTGGCGAAGGCGCGGGTCGAGGGGGATGCCCACGAGGCCCTGATCAGCCGTAACTATCAGGCCCGCTTCGGTCTCGACGAACTGGCCGAGCACGGCATTTATCCCGATGAGGCCGTGGACGAGGATGGCGAGTATTCCTTCATTCGTCTCGAGGGCGATGACGGTTACGAGTACTACCTGGGATACCCGAACTTCTACGTGATTACCCGCTACAACCGGAGCCCGCTGTATGCGATGGCCGTGCACCAACTTGCCGAGGCACTGGCCGACTAGTCCGGCCTCCGGGCCTGCGCCCGGGGCGCTCTTGCTGGGGTTTGTGTTGCTGGCGCTGGCTGGCTGTTCCGGTACCCCGGAGCGTGACCCGCGCCCGCTGGGGGACGCCGCCTATGACAGTTACCCCGATGCGGCCGACGTGCCGCAGGATCTCGCCCTGATCCCGGAACCGGAGCCGCGCAACGAGCCGCCCAGTCGCTATGGCAACCCGTCGGAATACGAGGTGTTCGGGCAGCGTTATCGCACCCTGCGGACCAGTGACGGCTTCGAGGAAGAGGGCATTGCCTCCTGGTACGGCACGAAATTCCACGGCCGGCGTACGTCCAGCGGCGAGCCCTATGACATGTATGCGATGACGGCGGCACACAAGTCTCTGCCGCTGCCAAGCTATGTCGAAGTCACCAACCTGGAGAACAACAAGCAGGTGGTGGTGCGGGTGAATGATCGCGGGCCATTTGTGGATGGGCGCATCATCGACCTTTCCTACGCTGCGGCCCATCGCATCGACATGACCGATGCCGGTGTGGCTCGGGTGCGTGTGCGCTCGGTGGGGCCGGGTGATACCGAGTCCGACGACCGAGTTGCGGCCGCGCCGGCCGCGGGGCCCGTCGTCGACGTGGCCGCCGTGACCTCGCCGGAACGGGTGGCCGAGCGAGCCCCCGAACCGCTACCGGAAACAGCAGACTCCGGGATGCCCGCCGCCGGGTCCAGCGGCGAGGGCGCCGGGGGCGGGCGTTTTGTCCAGGTCGGGGCGTTTTCCGAGCGCCAGTCGGCCGAGCAGGTGCGCGAAGATCTGCGCGCCCTGGGTTTCGACCCGGTTCGTATCTCCACCCTGGGGCGGGACGACGGTGCGGACCTCCATCGCGTGCGGATTGGCCCGTTGGCGGATGGCGATGCGGTCCGCGCGATCACGGATCGCCTGCAGGGTGCGGCGCACGTTGATTACCGCGTGGTCGAGAACGCCCAGTAAAGGCTCTGCCGCTGTTGTTTTTCCGGCCCGTCCCGGGCCCCACTCTGCTATCGTAGACCGGTCCTTAAGGAGGTCCTTCCCTGCCATGACTCTGTCCGTCCGCATTCCCTTTTTGCCGTTTCTGGTGGCCTGCCTGCTCGCGATGCTGGTGCTTGCTCCGGTGCACGCGCAGGAACAACAACTGCCCGTGGCCGGGGATGGGGCGATCACCCCCAGCGGGATCCCGCGCCCGCCATCGGATGTGACGGCGGCGAGTTATGCGCTGATGGACTTCGACTCCGGTCTGATGCTGGCCAGTCGCGAGCCGCAAGTGGAGCGCGAGCCGGCCAGCCTGACCAAGGTGATGACTGCCTATGTGGTGTTCGGCGAGATCACCGAGGGCCGCATGGCGCTGGACGATACGGTCACGGTGAGCGAGCGTGCCTGGCGCACCGGGATGACCGGGGCATCGCGGATGTTCATCGAGGTCGGCGAGGAGGTCGCGGTCGAGGACTTGTTGCGGGGCATGATCGTCCAGTCCGGGAACGACGCCTCTACCGCTCTGGCCGAGCATGTGGCCGGCTCCGAAGGGGCCTTTGTCGACATGATGAACTCCCAGGCTCGTGAACTGGGGATGCGCCAGTCCTATTTTGCCAACCCGCATGGCCTGCCTTCCGAGGAGTCGCAGTACACCACTGCGCAGGACATGGTGCTGCTGGCGCGGGCGCTCATTCGCGATTTCCCGGATCTCTATGGCTACTACAGCGAGCGGTCCTTCGAGTACAACGACATCTCCCAGAGCAACCGCAATATGCTCCTGTGGCGCGATTCCGGCTTTGATGGGCTGAAGACCGGCTGGACCTCGAGCGCCGGGTACAACCTGGTGTCGTCGGCCAAGCGCAATGATCGTCGCCTGGTGGCCGCGGTGATGGGCATCGAAGCGGCCGACCATCAGCAGGGCGGGACCCGCCGCGCGAACGAATCCCAGGCGCTGGTGAACTGGGGTATGCGTTTCACCGCGACCCGCAAGCTGTTCGAAGGGGCGCACGAACTGGGAACGCCACGGGTCTACCGCGGGGCGGATACCGAGGTCGCCGTGGGGCTGGCCGAGGATTTCTGGGTGATGGTTCCGCCGGGGCGTGAGGACGACCTGGACGCCTCGATGGAGGTGCACCAGCCGTTGGAGGCACCGCTGGCGGCGGGCGACCCGGTCGGTGAGGTGGTCGTACGCCTGGATGGCGAAGTGATCCGTACCCAGCCACTGGTTGCGTTGCACACGGTGGAGCAAGGTGGCCTCGTGCGCCGCCTGTGGGATGGGGCAGCGCTGGGTATCCAGGCGGCCTGGCCGTTCTGACACGCAGGCCGCGCGTGAGTATTGCCTACTTTAACGGGGACTATCTGCCGCTGGACCAGGTGCGGATCTCGCCGCTGGACCGAGGTTTCCTGTTCGGGGATTCGGTCTACGAAGTGATTCCCAGCTACGCGGGCGAATTCTTCATGCTCCCCGCGCATCTCGAGCGCCTGGATCGGTCCCTCGCGGCCATCCGCATTCTCAGCCCCTTTGATGCGGGGCAGTGGACTGCGCTTCTGGAAGATCTGCTGGCGCGCAATGCCGATCCCGCTACTCCGGATCTGGGGGTGTACCTGCAGGTGACCCGCGGCGTGGCCCCGCGCGATCATGCCTTCCCGCCGGATGCCCGGCCGACGGTCCTCGCGATGGTGAGCCCGATCCGTCCTCTGCCGGAGGCGGTGCGCACGGAGGGTGTGGCGGCCGTGACCGCCGAGGATCGCCGCTGGGGCCACTGCGACATCAAGGCGACCACGCTGCTGGCCAATGTCCTGAACCGCCAGGCTGCGGTCGAGCAGGGTGCGGTCGAGGCGATCCTGCTGCGTGATGGACAGCTAACCGAGGGTGCGGCCAGCAACGTCCTCGTGGTCCTCGACGGCCGTCTGGTGACGCCGCCACTTGCGCCTTCGGTGCTGCCCGGGGTGACGCGGTCACGGGTTCTCGATCTGGCGCGCGAGTTGGGCTACCCGGTGGAGGAGTGCGCGGTAAGCGAGTCGGAGCTGGCACGGGCCGAGGAGATCTGGCTGACCAGTTCGACCCGCGAGATCCTCCCGGTCACCCGCCTTAATGACCGGGTCGTGGGCGCGGGACATCCTGGTCCGGTCTGGAAGGCCCTCCATGCGGCCTATCAGGCTGCCAAGCCGAGTGGGCCCGTGAGTGAGCCAATGCAGTCCGGAGGTGCCGCATGAGTGACCGCGAGACCCTGATCGAATTTCCCTGCCGGTTCCCGGTGAAGGTGATGGGGGATGCCCATCCAGAGTTGATGGAGGCCGTAGAAGGTTGCGTGGCCGAACACCTGGATGCCGATGACGCGGTGATCGAGCAACGGGCCTCGCGCGCCGGCCGTTACGTCGGCATCACCATCACCTTTACCGCGACGAGCCAGGCACAACTGGACGCCTTCTACCGCTCCCTTGGCCGCTGCGACCGGGTGCGCATGATCCTGTGACACCGGCCCCGGTCGAGGTGCGCGAGCTGGGGCTGCACCCTTACGTCCCGGTCTGGCAGGCGATGCAGTTGCATGGGCGCGAACGCGCGGCCGAAGCCCCCGATGCCCTGTGGTGCGTGCAGCACCCCCCGGTCTTCACCCAGGGGCGCAATGGCCGTCCGGAACACCTGCTGGATCCCGGGGCCGTGCCGGTGGTGGCGATCGACCGCGGCGGGCAGATCACCTATCACGGGCCCGGCCAACTCGTCGTTTACACCCTGCTGGATCTCAGGCGCCTCGGGATCGGCGTGCGCCGTCTGGTCGAGTGCCTGGAACAGGCCATCATCGATACGCTTGCCCAATGGGGTATCGAGGCCGAACGTCGGGCCAACGCGCCCGGGGTTTATGTCGGGCAGGCGAAGATTGCGGCCCTCGGCTTGCGCGTGCGCCACGCCCGCAGCATCCATGGCCTCGCCCTGAACGTGGCGCCGGTGCTGGCGCCGTTTGCGCGCATCAACCCCTGTGGCTATGCGGGCTTGCCGACGACCTCCATGCAGGTCCAGCTTGGTGGTCCGGTCGCAATCGACCGTGTTCGCGACGCGCTCCTGGCGAATCTCGCCATCCAGCTGTACGAGGGGGCGGATGTCGCGCTTCGGCATGAGGCGGCGTTGCCCGCCGAACTGGTGCGCGTGCAGGCGCTGGGGCGTTGCCCGGCGCCGTAACACGTCGCCTGGCCTTCCCAAGGCTGGGTTGTGGCTGGTCCTGGTTCGTCCTTCGGTGTTTACGGTGGCTCCGGTCCGCCGCCTGCCACGCGCTCTCTCGCGAGCGCGCCGCGAGGTACTTCTTTGCTCGTGCAAAGAAGTACCTGTCAGGTCTCAGGTGGTTACCTACCGTCGGAGAAGGAGCCGCTGTTTCGAGCTCGGGAGTGGCTAGCTACCCTGTTGGCAGAGCCCCACCGGAGGTGATTCGATGTCCAGTGCGATTCACGTGAACGCCCGTACCACCCCGCGAACCCGGCGCGAGATCCAGCAAGCACCGCCGTCGGTCCGTCACCGGGACCTGGCACGCCGCCTGGGCATCAGTCGCCATACGGTGATGAAGTGGCGCCACCGGGAAGACACCGAGGACCGTTCTCACCGCCCGCACCGGATGAAGACGG